>NZ_ACQT01000233.1 GCF_000175235.1 Acidovorax delafieldii 2AN
TTCGCCGATGTGCTGCGCCGCTCCCAGCGCGCGCTGGCCGAGTGCCGCATCGACGGCCTGGCGACCAACGTCGCGCTGTTGCAGGCCCTGGCCGAGCGGCCCGAGATGGGCACGCAGCAGGTGCACACACGCTGGGTGGAGGAGGTGCTGCCCGCGCTGCTTGATGCTTCCAAAACCATAGCTGCCAGCGCGCATCCGGAAAGCGCAGAAGGCCAGAACCCTTCAGAAAACACCGCCACGCCGGAGGGCGCTGATCCGCACGCTGTGCGCGCCCCCATGCCCGCGCGCCTGGTGCAGTACGCCGTGGCCGAGGGCGACGTGGTGGCGGCGGGCGCCGAGCTCGCCGTGCTCGAATCCATGAAGATGGAACACGTGCTGCTCGCGCCGCACGCGGGCCGCGTGCTGGACCTCGCCGCCGCGCCCGGTGCCTACGTGGCGCAGGGCCACAAACTGCTGGCGCTCGAACCCGTGCACGACACCGCGTTGGACGCTGCCGGGCCGAGGAGGCCACAGGACCCCCGGCCACATCCGCGCCGACCTGCAGCGCGTGATCGACCGCCACGCCTTCACGCTCGACGCGAACCGCCCGGCCGCCGTGGCCAAGCGCCATGCCCTGGGCCAGCGCACGGCGCGCGAGAACATCGCCGACCTGTGTGACGCAGGCTCCTTCATCGAATACGGCCAGCTCGCCGTGGCCGCGCAGGCGCGCCGGCGCAGCATGGAGGACCTCATCGCCAACACCCCGGCCGACGGCATGGTGACAGGCATCGGCGCCGTCAACGGCGCGCAGTGCGGCGAAGAAAAAGCGCGCACCGTGGTCATGGCCTACGACGCCACCGTGCTTGCCGGCACCCAGGGCGCACGCAACCACGCCAAGACCGACCGCATGCTGGGCATCGCGCTCGACCAGCAGTTGCCCGTGGTGGTGCTCGCCGAGGGCGGTGGCGGGCGGCCCGGCGACACCGACATCCCCGTCGTCGCGGGCCTGCATGTGCACACCTTCGCCAGCCATGCCGCGCTCTCGGGCCAGGTGCCCGTGGTCGGCATCGCGGCGGGGCGCTGCTTCGCCGGCAACGCCGCGCTGCTGGGCTGCTGCGACGCCATCATCGCCACGCGCGCCAGCAACATCGGCATGGGCGGGCCGGCCATGATCGAAGGCGGCGGCCTGGGCGTGTTCAAGCCCGAGCAGATTGGCCCGAGCGCCGTGCAGCACGCCAACGGCGTGATTGATTTACTCGTCGAAAACGAACAAGAGGCCGTGCATGCCGCGCGCCACTACCTGTCGTTCTTCCAGGGGCGTTTCTCGCAATGGACCGCTCCCGATCAGCGCACCTTGCGCGCCGTGGTGCCCGAGAACCGCCTGCGCGTGTACGACACCCGCGCCGCCATGGCGGGCCTGGTGGACGAGGGCAGCCTGCTGATGCTGCGCACGGGTTTTGGCGCCGGCATCCACACGGCCCTGGCGCGCATCGAGGGCCGGCCCGTGGGCCTGATCGCCAACAACCCGCTGCACCTGGGCGGTGCCATCGACGCGCCGGCCGCCGACAAGGCCGCGCGCTTTATGCAGCTGTGCAACGCGCACGGCCTGCCGCTCGTGAGCCTGATCGACACGCCCGGCTTCATGGTGGGCCCCGAGGTTGAGCAGACGGCGCAGGTGCGCCATGTCAGCCGCCTGTTCGTCACCGCCGCGCACCTGCGCGTGCCGTTCTTCGGTGTGGTGCTGCGCAAGGGCTACGGCCTGGGCGCCATGGGCATGGCGGCCGGGGGCTTCCATGCGCCGGTGTTCACCATCGCCTGGCCCACGGGCGAGTTCGGCGCCATGGGGCTGGAGGGCGCGGTGCGTCTGGGCTTCCGCAAGGAGCTGGAGGCCCTGCCCGAAGGCGCCGAGCGCGACGCGCTGTTCCAGAAACTCGTGGCCAAGTCCTACGCCAATGGCGAGGCCATGCACATGGCCGCCACGCTGGAGATCGATGCCGTCATCGACCCGGCGGAAACGCGCGCCTGGCTGGCGCGCGGCCTGGCCTCGGCGCGCGTGGGCGCGCTGGGCGCGCGCTTCGTCGATACCTGGTAACCGTGGGTTGCAAGCGGCCCCGGCAAGGCCTCGGCGGGCGCAGGGGCGTGGTCAGCAGGCGCAGCAGGCCGTGCTAAGCTGAAATGCGTGTTACACGCCGCCCCCGGCTGACCCGCTGGTGGCGGCCCTTACGGCCCCTACCAACGGAGTACCCCCATGCCCGGCCTTCTGCCCGACATCGATCCTGACGGCTTGCTCGAATTCTCGGTGGTCTACACCGATCGCGCGCTCAACCACATGTCCAAGCGCTTTACCGGCGTGATGCAGGACATTCTTTCCACATTGAAAGAAGTTTACGGCGCGCACACCGCCGTGCTGGTGCCCGGCAGCGGTACCTTCGGCATGGAAGCCGTGGCGCGCCAGTTCGCCAACCAGCAGAAGGTGCTGATCGTGCGCAACGGCTGGTTCAGCTACCGCTGGAGCCAGATTTTCGATGCCGACAAAGGCCTGGGCGGCGGCGCCGTGGTCTGCAAGGCGCGCCAGCAGGGCAGCGGCCCACAGGCACCCTGGGCGCCCGCACCCGCCGAGGAGGTGGCTGCCGCCATCCGCGCTGAAAAACCCAAGGTGGTGTTCGCACCCCATGTGGAAACGGCCAGCGGCATCATTCTTTCGGACGACTACCTGCGCACGCTGACGGCCGCAGCGCACGAAGTGGGCGCGCTGTTCGTGCTCGATTGCGTGGCCTCGGGCGCCATGTGGGTGGACATGCAGGCCACCGGCGTGGATGTGCTGATTTCTGCACCGCAAAAGGGCTGGAGCGGCTCGCCCTGCTGCGCCATGGTGATGCTGAGCGAGCGCGCCCGCCAGGCCATCGATGGCACGCAGAGCAGCAGCTTCTCGTGCGACCTGAAGAAGTGGATGCAGATCGCCGAGGGCTACGAGAAAGGCCAGCACGCCTACCACACGACCATGCCCACCGATGCGCTGGTGCGCCTGCGCGAGGTGATGCTGGAAACCCGCGCATACGGTTTCGAGAAGGTGCGCCAGGAGCAGATCGAACTTGGCGCAAAGGTGCGCGCGCTGCTCGAATCGCGCGGCTTCCCCAGCGTGGCCGCCGAGGGCTGGAAGGCGCCCGGCGTGGTCGTGAGCTACACCACCGACCCCGGCATCCAGAACGCCAGCAAGTTCGCCGCCGTGGGCCTGCAGACGGCTTCGGGCGTGCCGCTGCAATGCGACGAGGGGCCGGACTTCAAGAGCTTCCGCATCGGCCTGTTCGGGCTGGAGAAATGGCACAACGTGGAACGCACCGTGGGCCACCTGGCCACGGCGCTCGACGCCATGGGGGTGAAGGGCTGAGCCATGGGCGCTGCGCCCGTGCGCGCCGCGCTGGGGTGGTGCCGCCGCCAGGGGCGACTGGCCGGGGATGCCCTGTTGCGCTGCTGCAGCAGCGCGCAGCGGACCGTTGAGATGCTCTTGAAACCATAGCGGTTTGCGCTTGCGGGATGTGCGCCAGAGGGCAAAATGTCTTCGGTCAGCTCCCCGGGGCACGCGCTGACACCGGTGGGCGGCCTGCCGTGCTAGCGTGGCAGCCTGATCGGCCATCAAACCCAGGAGTGCCTTCGGTATGACCGCGCAAGCCCTTGCCCTGAAACGCGCCAAACGCCAGGCCCTGGCGCTGTTGCTGCTGGTCACGACCGTGTTCATTGCCACCTGTCTGCTGCCGCGCAGCCTGGGCGTGGATGCGCTCAAGGCGGTGGCCGAGGCCGCCATGGTGGGGGCCCTGGCCGACTGGTTTGCCGTGGTGGCGCTGTTCCGGCGGCCGCTCGGGTTGCCCATTCCGCACACCGCCGTCATCCCTCGCAACAAGGACCGCATCGGCGAGAACCTGGCCACCTTTGTACGCGACCGCTTTCTCGACCCGCCCTCGCTGGTGGCGCTGATCCGGCGCCACGATCCGGCCCTGCGGCTGGCCCAGTGGCTCGGGGATGCGGGCAATGCCGGGCTGCTGGGGCAGCAGGCGGCGCGGCTGCTCAGCGCCGCGCTTGATGCGGTGCAGGATGCGCCGATGGAGCGTTTCATCCGCAAGGCTGCGCGCACCCTCATCGGGCGCATCGATCTGTCGGGCACTCTGGCCACGGTGCTGGGTGCCCTCACACACGAGGGGCGGCACCAGGCACTGCTCGACGAGGCGCTGGGCCGCCTGATTCCGGCGTTGCAGGAAGAGGGGACACGCCAGCTGATTGCCACCACCATCGTGCAGTGGCTCAAGAAGGAACACCCGCTCAAGGAAAAGATGCTGCCCACCGACTGGCTGGGCGACAAAGGGTCGGCCATGATCGCCAATGCGCTCGAAGCCCTGCTGGCCGACGTGGCGCAGAACCCGCAGCACCAGTTGCGAGAGCAGTTCGACCTGGCCGTGCAGCGGCTGGCGCTGCGGCTACAGACCGATCCGCAATGGGCGCGCAAAGGCGAGGAGATCCGGCGCTACCTGCAGACCAACGCCACCCTGGGCCGCTATGTGCGGGATCTGTGGCAGGGCATGCGCGTGGCCGTGCAGCGCGACCTGGCCGATGAAAACTCGGCCGTGGCGCGCAATGTGCAGGCCATGGGAGCGTGGCTGGGCCGCTCGCTGACGGGCGATGCGGCGCTGCGCCAGTCGCTCAACGCGCGGCTGGAAAGCTGGGTGCAGGGCCTGGCGCCCGATGTGGCGCAGTTTGCCGCGCAGCACATCCAGGACACGGTGCAGCGCTGGGACGCGCAGGAGCTCTCACACCTCATCGAGCTGAACATCGGCAAGGATCTGCAGTACATCCGCGTCAACGGCACGGTGGTGGGTGGGCTGATCGGGCTGGCGCTGTTTGCCGTGTCGCACGTGGCCGAATGGGGGCGGGTGCTGGTGCCCTGATACGCATCCTGGCCACCGTTCGGCCGCTGTGGAAACGCCAGCCGCCGCAGCGCTGAATTCGGTTTGCCCTCAGGCGCAGAAGATGCAACTCCGCAGGAAGGCCTGCAATAGCCAAGGCCGCCAGCGATGTGCCGGGCTGCGGCTGCCAGGCTGCCTGCCTACACATCGCATCGCGCGCTTGCGGGCCGGGCGCCTTGCAATGCGTGGAGCGGGGCTCAGAACAACCGGAACGCCAGCGGCATCAACAAGGCCGCCAGTACCACCTGCAGGCCCAGTGCCAAGCCCGCATAGGCGCCCGCATCGGCATCGGATTGCAATGCCTGGGCCGCGCCGATGCCGTGCGAGGCCGTGCCCAGCGCGAAGCCGCGCGCCATCATCCCCGGGCCGTCGGTGCCCACGCGCAGCAGGTCGAACAGGAACTTGCCCGACAGCGCGCCCACCATGCCCGTGAGCACGGCAAACACGGCCGCCAGCGCCGGCACGCCGCCGATCTGCGCCGCCACGCCCATGGCGACGGGGGCGGTGACCGATTTGGGGGCCAGTGACAGCAGCACGTCCGCCGGC
>NZ_ACQT01000232.1 GCF_000175235.1 Acidovorax delafieldii 2AN
CGGTGGCGCCCGCCAGGGCAATCGGCCGCGTGATGCTGCGCACCAGCCACAGCGCCAGAACGGTGCCCACCACCAGCGCCAGCGCGCCCAGGGCCAGCATGGCGCTGCGGGCCAGCGCGCCCAGGCGCTCCACCTCGCGCACCCCGGCGTCGATGGCGTTGCGCTGCGATTGCGTGAGTGTGCCCAGCGCCGACAGCAGCGCCCCTGAAGAAGGCAGGAACCGCTCGGAGTACACCTTGCGGATGCGCTCCGTGAGGCCAGAATCGCGGGCGGCCACCAGTTCGGTGCGGGCCTTCAGGAAGTCGGCTCCGGCCGCATGAATGCCCTGCAGCAGTGCGCGGTCGTCAGCGCCCTGCAGGCGCCGGCCCAGATCGGCAATCTGCGCGTCGTAGAGCTGCTGGGTGGCGGCGATGTCGGCGCCCAGGATGTCGCCCACCTCGGGCTCGGAACTGAGGGCCACGGCCTTGTAGCGTTCGGAATTGATGGCCTGGTGGCGGTAGGCATCGGCGATGAGGCGTTCGGTGGCCACGCCCTGGCTCACCATGGCTTCGGTGGACTGCTGGATGCGGTGCAGCGACCAGACGCCAACGGCCGAACCCAGCACGGTGAACGCCAGCACGGCCACGAACGCGGCCCGCAGCCGTTGGCCCAGGCTTCCCCGGGGCGGTGTGCTGGAATCGGCTGCTGAGAAGGGAGCGGTTTGTTGCATGTGTGATGGCCAGGTGCCGCAAGGGAGGGGCCGCGTGAGCAGGCCCCGGCAATTCCAGGGACCGACCGCGGGGCAGGGCCGCCGCACATGGGGAATGCCGCCGGCCTGGTAAACGACTATCCGTTTCAAATGTGACAAGTTGTTTTCATGCCCCTGCCCGCATTGCGGGTTGTCCGCGGATGGCGGGGCGGCTCGCGCAAAGCCGTGAATACCCTGAGCCGGCGTCGTGAGCGCGGGGTCTATAGTCAGCCACCCCGGCCCAGAAGGCCGCGGGCAGGGCATGGCATCAAAGTTGCATGGCCCGGGTACTTGTCAAAATATGTAAGGAAGAGCAATGAACGCTCTGGGCCGACTTTCCATTCGAACGCGCCTGTATTTCGGCACGATTTTTTCGCTGGTCTTGCTGGTGGTCATCGGGGGCATGGGCTACATGGCACTGGACCGCACGCGCAGCACGCTGGAAATCCTTTTCGCCCAGCGGGTGCAGACCCTCACCGACATGGCCGACCTGCGCACATCGCTGGGCAACCTGCGCCGCGCCGAAAAGGACATCATCATCAACTTCAACAACACCGTTGAAGTGGCGGCGCTGCGCGAGAGCTGGGGCAAGACCCTGGCGGCGCTGCGCAAAAGCCTGGCCGACGTGCGCCAGGTGCAGGCGGGCGATGCCGCCTTCGTGGCCTCGATCGACAAGTCGCTGGAAGAGATCAAGCAGTATGAAACCGGCATCGCGCCGATCTTCGACCAGATCGAGCGGGCCCAGCTCGACGGGGCTGGCGGCGGCGCCTATGCCGACCGGCTCAAGCAGCACATGGAAGCCACCGACCAGTTGTTCTCACACCTGGCCACGACGGCGCGCGAGCAGATGGAAGAGGCGCGCAAGGGCGTCGATACCTTGGCCGCCACCATGTCCGGCCTGATTGGCGTCGCGCTGGTGCTGGCGCTGGCGGTGCTCATTCCGCTTACCACGCTGAGCGTGCGCTCCATCACCCGCTCGCTGGCCCAGGCGCGTGACCTGGCCGAGCGCATTGCCGGCGGCGATCTCTCGCGCGACGAGCAGGCCCTGAACCAGGACGAAGTGGGCCAATTGGTGGCCGCCATGGGGCGCATGCAGCAGTCGCTGCGCGGGCTGGTGCGCCAGGTGCAGGATGCCGCTGGCAACATCTCCACCGCCAGTTCCGAGATCGCCACCGGCAACCACGACCTGAGCCAGCGCACCGAACAGACCGCCGCCAACCTCGAAGAAGCGGCCTCGTCCATGGAGATGCTCACCAGCACGGTGCAGCAAAGCGCCCAGTCGTCGCGCCAGGCCAGTGATTTCGCGGCATCGGCGGCCGAAGTGGCGGCACGCGGCGGCGCCGTAGTGTCGCAGGTGGTGACCACCATGGACCAGATCACCACCAGCTCGCGCAAGATCGCGGACATCACCGGTGTGATCGACTCCATTGCCTTCCAGACCAACATCCTCGCGCTCAATGCCGCCGTCGAAGCCGCCCGTGCGGGCGAACAGGGTCGGGGCTTTGCCGTGGTGGCCAGCGAGGTGCGCAGCCTGGCCCAGCGCTCTGCCGAGGCGGCCCGCGAGATCAAGGGGTTGATCGGCTCGTCGGTCGAGCGCGTCGAGGACGGCTCGCGCCTCGTGAGCCAGGCGGGCGAGACCATGACCGAGATCGTGAGCAGCGTGCGCCGCGTCTCCGGCATCATTTCCGAGATCACCGCTTCGGCCGCCGAGCAGAGCGACAACATCGGTCACATCAGCCAGTCGGTCACCCAGCTCGACCAGATGACGCAGCAGAACGCCGCGCTGGTGGAGCAGTCCACGGCGGCGTCGGAGTCGCTGCGCGAGCAGGCGACGCAACTCACCCGGGCGGTCAGCCAGTTCAAGCTGCATGGCGAGGCCACCGTACAAGATGTGGGCCGGCCCACCGCCACCGCCAACCGCGCCCACGGTGGGCCAGCGCTCACCGCAGCACGGCAGGCGCGGGTGTCTCTGCAGTTGCAGTAAGGGCGGTTCTGGCCCGACGCGCTTGGTGCATAGGCGCAAGCTGCTACGAAATCAGGAGTGATTGACGGGCGCAAACTGGGCGGTGGCAATGCCCACCGGGCGCGCCGCGACAGTGCCCCTCCGCCTTATTCCCGAATCTGCCCGGCCTACGCGGCCCGGTCCACGATGCGGTTGCGGCCTTCGTGCTTGGCGCGGTAGAGCCGGCGATCCACCTCCTCCAGAAAGCGCACTGGGTCATCGTGCGCGGCCGGAATGGCGGTGCCCACGCCCGCGCTCAAGGTGAGCAGTTGCCCGATGGGGGACTTGGCATGCGGAATCTGCGCCTTGAACACCTCCTGCCGGCAACGCTCGGCCACCGTCAGCGCGGCCCGTGCATCGCTGGCTGGCAGCAGCAGTACGAATTCCTCGCCCCCATAGCGCGCCACGAAGTCCCCTGGCCGATGGGTGGCACGGGTCAGCGCCTGCGCCACACGCCGAAGGCACTCATCGCCCTCCACATGGCCGTAGCAGTCGTTGTAGTGCTTGAAGAAGTCCACGTCGAACAGCAGCAGCGACAGCGGGCGCACCTCGTGCCGCGCATCCTGCCATTCGCGCTGCAGCACGGCGTCGAACTTGCGTCGGTTGTTCACACCGGTGAGGCCGTCGCGGAACGAGAGGTCTTCCAGCTCCTGCTGCAGCAGCAGGAGCCTTTCTTCGCCACGCTTGCGCTCGGTGATGTCGAACATGAACCCCACGAGCGCCAGGACCTGCCCCTGTTCGTCGCGCACCACATGCACCACATCGCGGATCCACACGTAGTCGCCACCGGCGGTGAGCGCGCGGTAGTCTGCCTCGTGGTCCACGCCCGCCTGCGATTGGGAGATGCAGAAGTTGACCACCCGTTCGCGGTCGTCAGGATGCATGCGGTCTGCCCAGTCCTGCACCGTCATCCAGCTCGACGGACTCCAGCCCAGCAAGGCTTCGATCTGCGGGCCGACGTAGGCAAAAGTGGCCGTGGCCCAGTCGATCTTCCAGGGAATGGCGCGGGTGGACTCCAGCAGCGTGCGATACAAGGTGTTGTCGGGTTCTGTCGGATTCATGCAGCGGGCCTGGCGGTGGGGCTGATCGGGCACAGCATAGCCACATCGCTCTCGGGACGGAATGCCCCTTTCAGGCCATGGGCCACTGCCAGGGCCACGGTGCCGATGGGGCGATGGTGCGGTAGCAGCCAGTAGCCCGGCCGCCGGAACCCTTGCACGGAGTGGCCGTTGGCGGTGCGCGGGTGTGCTGTGCGTGGATGCGCCTACCCGGCAGGCGTCCCGTGCGCCGGGCGCGCCCACCCCGCCGTGCCGATGGGTGGCTGGTGCTCTCAATCGCGCGTCACGCGCAGCACTTCTTCGCGGCTGGTGATGCCCGCGGCAATCAGGCGCTCGGCATCCTGGCGCATGAGCGCCATGCCATGGGCCAGCGCGGCGGTGCGGATGTCGGCTTCCGAGGCCTGGTTGTGGATCTGCGCACGGATGGCGTCGTTGGTCACCAGCAGCTCGAACACGCCGGTGCGGCCCGTGTAGCCTGTGTGGCCGCAGTGCTCGCAACCACTGCCGTGGCAATGGCTGCAGTATTTGCGCACCAGGCGCTGGGCCAGTACGCCGAGGAGCGAAGACGAGAGCAGGAACGGCTCCACGCCCATGTCGATCAGGCGGGTCACGGCGCTGGCCGCGTCGTTGGTGTGCAGCGTGGCCAGCACCAGGTGGCCGGTGAGCGAGGCCTGGATGGCGATCTGCGCGGTTTCGAAATCGCGGATTTCGCCGATCATGATGATGTCCGGGTCCTGGCGCAGGATGGCGCGCAGGGCCTTGGCGAAGGTCAGCTCGATCTTGCTGTTGACCTGGGTCTGGCCCACGCCGGGCAGCTCGTATTCGATGGGGTCTTCCACCGTCATGATGTTGTTGCGCGTGGCGTCCAGCCGCCCCAGCGCCGCATACAGCGTGGTCGTCTTGCCCGAGCCCGTGGGCCCCGTCACCAGGATGATGCCGTGCGGCTGGGCGATCAGTCCCTCAAAGCGCTCCAGCGTCTCGCCCTGCATGCCGACGGCTTCCAGACTGAGCTTGCTCTCGCTCTTGTCCAAGAGGCGCAGCACGGCGCGTTCGCCGTGGGCGCTGGGCAGCGTGGACACGCGCACGTCGATGGCGCGCGTGCCCAGGCGCAGGCTGATGCGGCCGTCCTGCGGCAGCCGCTTTTCGCTGATGTCGAGGTCGGCCATGATCTTCAGGCGCGAGATCAGGGCGGCGTGCAGCGCGCGGTTGGGCTGCACCACTTCGCGCAGCGTGCCGTCCACGCGAAAGCGCACGCTCGAATGGCGCTCGTAGGGCTCGATGTGGATGTCGCTCGCGCCATCGCGCGCGGCCTGCGTGAGCAGGGCGTTGAGCATGCGGATGATGGGCGCGTCGTCAGCGGTCTCCAGCAGGTCTTCTACGGCGGGCAGCTCCTGCATCATGCGCGAGAGGTCGGCGTCTGACTCGACCTCGCTCACCACCGTGGCCGCGCTCGATTCGCCCTGCGCATAGGCGGCGCTGATGCGCTGGGCCATGGCGTGGGCATCGAGCGGCAGCAACTCTTGCACCGGGTATTTGCGCAGCACTTCCGAGAGCGCGCTGGCGTTGGGCTGGGGGCCGTGCCACAGCACCAGCTGCTGGCCGTCCTCCTCGAGCAGCAACTGGGCGGAGCGGGCAAAGGCGTAAGGCAGGGGATGGCGCATCGCGGTCCCGCCTCAGGGGGTGCCGACGGGCTGGGGGTCGGGCACG
>NZ_ACQT01000231.1 GCF_000175235.1 Acidovorax delafieldii 2AN
CGAGGGCCATCCGCGCGCTGGCGCGCAAGCGCGTGCCGGTGCGCGCGCTCAACGACCCCGTGGCGCTGGCGAACGAAGCGGTGGCCCTTTTTTGCGGCCTGCTCGGCCAGGCGCCGCCCATTCGCGTGGAATGTGCGCAGGGCAGCGCGGGCCTGCGCGTGCCGGGCGACCCGCAGCAGATCCAGCAGGTGCTGCTCAACCTGCTGAAAAATGCGCTGGATGCCCACCGCGCCGCCGGCCGGGCGGAGGCACCCATCACCATCACCATCGAACGCCAGGGCGACCGCCTGGTCATGGCCGTGCAAGACCAGGGCGCCCCCTTGAGCGAGGCCGAGCGCGCGCGCTTGTTCGAACCCTTCTACACCACCCGCCCCGACGGTCTGGGCCTGGGCCTGGCCATTTGCCGCGGCATTGCCGAAACGCATGGCGGCGCGCTGCAGGCCCGCCCGGCCGGCGCGGCGGGCGACCCCGGCATGGTGTTCGAACTGCTGCTTCCGTTGGCCCCGACGGCGATCCGCCTGCCACCCACGCCCCAGGACATTGCGCCATGACTGCACCCCTTCCCGTTGTCCACGTGGTGGACGATGACTCCGCCTTTTTGCGCTCCACGCTGTTCATGGTGGAGGGGCTGGGCTTTGCGCCCGTGGGCTACGCGCAGGCGCAGGATTTTCTGGATGCCGACCCCGTGCCCGCGCCGCAGGGCTGCTGCCTGCTGCTGGACATTCGCATGCCGCGCATCAGCGGGCTGGAGCTGCAGCGGCGCCTGTCCGCCCTGGGGCGGGCGTTTCCCATCGTGTTCATGACCGGCCATGGCGACATCGACCAGGCTGTGCAGGCCATGCGCGCGGGCGCCATCGATTTCTTGCAAAAGCCCTTCCGTGAGCAGGCGCTGCTGGATGCGCTGAACCACGCCGTGCGCGTGAACCTGGCGGCGCAGCGCGAGCAGGGGCTGCGCGCTGCCGCGCAGGAGCTGCTGGGGCGCCTGTCGCCGCGCGAACGCGACGTGGCGCGCCTGCTGGCAATGGGCCTGAGCAACAAGGAAGTGGCGCGTCAGCTGAGCATCAGCGACCACACCGTGCACGTGCACCGCCAGCGCATCACCGAAAAAACCGGCAGCGGCCATGCCGCCGACCTGGCCCGCCTGATCCTGCGCGCCGACCCGGAGGGCCTGGACGGCGGCTGAACCTGCGGCCCCGCCCCCCCCATGGCTCGAAAAGCCATCGTAAGGGGATTCCGCCTGAAGAAGCAGCGGCCGGGGCCGCTGCCAAGTCATGCACGGTTTCTCAGTACCGAGCGTCCGCAGGCTTCTTGTCCTTGGGCCAATCCTTGACCTTGCCGGCGAAGTCCGGGCGCGGCTGGTGGCTGAAGTACTCGGCCACGTCCACTGCTTCCTGATCCGTCAGGCCGCCCTGGCCCAGCGGGAACTTGTTGTGCATCGCGATCGGCATGTTGCGCTTGACGAAGGCGGCCGCCGTGTAGGTGCGGGCCATGCCGGCGCCAATGTTGAACGACTCGTCGCCCCACAGTGGCGGATAGACCCACTGGCCCTTGGCGTTCTTGATGCCTTCGCCATCGGCGCCGTGGCACAGCGCGCACTGGGCCTGGTAGATCTTCTTGCCGTTCTCGGTGTTGGGGATGATGCTCTGGCTGACCTTGCCCACGCCCCGGCCCTCCACCTTGTCCGCTGGCTTGGTCTCGCGGCGCATCCAGTCGAACAGCGCCACCATGGCCTTGAGTTCCTCCGAATCCAGCGGCAGCGGCTTGCCGTTCATCGAGCGCAGGAAGCAGCCGTTGATGCGGTCTTCCAGCGTGATGGTGCGGCCGGCGCGCGGTGCGTAACTGGGGAAGAAGGCAGAGATGCCGATATACGGCGAGCCATCGGCCACGGTGCCGGCATTCAGGTGGCAGCTGGCGCAGTTCAGCGCATTGCCCACGTTCTTGGGCAGCAGATCGCGCGTTTCGATGTTCAGGCGCGCGCCGTAGACCAGTTGCTTGGCGTTGGGCTCGGCCAGCATGGCGGCCAGGCGTGGGGTTTCGAAGGGCCGCGAGTTGTCAGGCTGCGCGTGGAGCTGCTTGCGCTGGCTGGCGATATCCCCGGCCTTGATTTCCGACGCATCCTTGCTGCCCCAGTTGCGGCGGGTGAAGTTCAGGATGTCGGCGATCTCCTGGTCGCCCAGTTGGGCAAAGGCGGGCATGGTCAGCGGCCGTGCGTGGCTTTGGGTCACCGGCGTGGTCCAGCCCGTCAGCATGATGTGGATGAGTGTGCTGGCATTGTCCGCCCGCAGCGAACGGTTGCCTTCCAGGGAGGGGAAGACGTCCTTGACGCCGCCGCCATCTGCGCGGTGGCAGTCGGCGCAGAACTGCAGGTAGCCCAGCCCGCCGCGGCTGGTGTAGAGATCGGCGGGCACGTTGTAGTGCGCGGCGTCGGCGGCATTGGCTTCGGTGCTGCCCATGGCGCGCGCCGGAATCGCGATGCGCGGCGCCGGGCCCTGGGCCACTTGCATCGGCAGGTCGTCCTTGCCGGCGGGCAGGGACTTGAGGTAGGTGCCGATGGCCAGCAGATCGGAGTCGCTCATGTACTGCGTGCTGTGCTGCACCACGTCCACCATGTTGCCCGAGACCGTGCCGTGGCGGTTGCGCCCGGTTTTCAGCATCTCGGCGGTTTCCTTGGGCGTCCACAGGTCGCGCAGGCTCAGGGCACGCCAGCCTTCCACCGTCTCGCCGGCCAGGAAGTAGGCGCCGTTCTTGCCCTCGCCGGTCATGGTCTTCTCCTGGAACGCCACGCCGCGCGGCGTGTGGCAGGCGCCGCAGTGGCCCAGGCCCTGTACCAGGTAGGCGCCGCGGTTCCACTCAGGGCTTTGCTGGGTGCTGGGCTGGAACGGTGTAGCGTCCAGGAACAGCCAGTTCCACAGCGACAGGCCCCACCGCTGGTTGAAAGGAAAGCCCATTTCCGAAGCCTTGTTGGGCGCCTGCACCGGGGCCACGCCCTGCATCAGATAGGCGTACAGTGCCTGCATGTCCTCCGTCGTCATCTTGGCGTACGAGGGGTAAGGCATGGCCGGATAGAGGTTGCGGCCGTCGGCCGCCACGCCCTTGCGCATGGCGCGGTCGAACTGATCGAAGCTGTAGCTGCCCATGCCGGTGGTCTTGTCGGGCGTGATGTTGGTGGAGTACAGGCTGCCGAACGGTGTTTCCAGCGCCAGGCCGCCGGCCATGGGCTGGGACTTGTTGCCGGTGTGGCAGGCCACGCAGTCGCCCAGGCGGGCGACATAGCGTCCACGTTCCACCAGACTGCGCTGCTCGGGCGGCAGATCGGCCGCGTAGTTGGCCGGCAGGTCATCAATGACCTGCGGCTCCAGGGCGTGCTTCGACGGCGCGCTCGCCGCCGCTTCAAGGGCCTGCCCGATCACGGGCGATGCGCCCACGAAAATCCCCGCCAGTGCCCCGAATAGAACTGCGCGGCGAACGAATGTGGATGGGTGGTGAAGGGGATTCTTCATGGGAAAAATAGATGTTGTTATGTGTGAATCTTGACCAGAATGCGCCGGCGGGTCCAGTCGGCAGCGGGCCGTAAATACCCTTGCACCTCGCAGCGCAACGCCACTGCACGCTGAGCACTTGTACGAACTCGCACAGGGCGCCCGTCGGTCCGGCCCTCGAAACAATCGTAGGGAGCGCAGCGCCTCCGCATCAGTACCGCTTTGGGGTAGGGGCATAGCCTTTTCGGGTTATTGCGCTGGCGTTCGATACCGGGGCCTGTGCTGGTAGGCTTGGAGCCGCCTTTTACCTTTCGTGCACCAACTGCGTCCGATGCCTACCCCTTCCCCTCGTGAACGCGCCGTGCTGGGCCAGCTCAGCGACATGGATTTGCGGCTGCTGCAGGTCTTCAAGAGCGTGGCCGAGTGCGGCGGCATGGCGGCCGCCGAACTGGAGCTGAACATCGGCACCAGCACCGTGAGCCGCCACATGAAAGACCTGGAAACCCGCCTGGGCCTCACGCTGTGCCGGCGCGGGCGCGCGGGCTTTGCCCTCACGGCTGAAGGGCAGCGGGTGTACGACGAAACCTTGCGCCTGCTCAGCGCAGTCGATGCGTTTCGCAGCAGCATCGACGACATCCACCGCCGCATGGGCGGCCGCCTGGAAGTGGCCGTGTTCGACAAGACCGCCAGCAACCCGGCCGCGCACATCGGCGACGCGATCGCGCTGTTTGCGCAGCAGGCGCCCGAAGTCAGCTTGCAGATGCACGTGGCGTCGATCCCCGCCATCGAGCGCGGCCTGATCGACGGCAGCTTTCACGTGGGCATCATCCCCGCGCACCGGTCCTCGCAGAGCCTGGTGTACGCCCACCTGTTCAGCGAGACCATGCTGCTGTACTGCGGCGCCCGCCACCCGCTGTTCGGCCGCGACCAAGGCGCGCTCACCTGGGAGGCCCTGCACGCCTACCAGTTCGCGGGCCTGGGCTACCACTCGCCCAATATGGAACTGAGCCACAGCGCGCGCCTGCCGCGCAAGGCCACGGGGTTTGACCAGGAGTCGATCGCCACGTTGATCCTGTCGGGCCGCTACCTGGGGTTTCTGCCAGACCACTACGCCGAGGGTTTCGAGCGGCGCGGGCTGATGCAGGCCGTGCAGCCCGCACAGTTCTTCTACCCCTGCCAGTTCGTGAGCGTGCTGCGCAAGTCGCCCCAGCCACCGCGTGCGGCGCAGGCGTTTGCCCAATGCCTTGAAGAGGCGCACCGGGCGCGTTGAAAGCCGCAGCCTGGCCGTTGCGCCCGGGGCTAACGCCTTTCCTGCGTTCTCTTTCTGCGGGCGCGTGGGCCACCGTAGGCCCCGGTCGCGTGGGGCGCGCTTGCCGGGCCTTCGCAACCGGCGGACAATGCGCTTTCATTATCTTTGCAGCGCTTTTGTCAAAGCGGGAGCAGCGCCCATGGCCAGCATTTCGTCGATTGCCAGTTCCGGACTCCAGGCCGCCCAGTTGCGCCTGGACGCATCGGCCAACAACGTGGCCAACATGAACACCTCTGGCTACCGCCGCGAGGCCGTTGCGCAGCAAGCCGATGCCGATGGCGCAGGCGTGCGCGCCACGCTGCAGCGCGAGCAGGACGCCAAGGGCGTCGCTTTGGAGCAGGAGGCCGTGGAGCAGATCTCGGCCACCTATGCGTTCAAGGCCAACCTGCAGACCCTCAAGACGCAGGACGCAATGATGGGCTCGCTGCTCGACGTCAAGGCCTGACGCGCGGCTGCGGCAGATGCCGTGGCACCCGGAATCCCCGCCTTGCGGGGCAAGGTGGTTCTGGGCCAGCGCTCTCAGGCGGCAGAGCCCAGCGTGGCCAGGCGGTGCACCAGCCAGCGTTGAAAAGCCAGGCCGGTGGCCGTGCGGCTGCGCAAGGGGATGGTGTTCATGGCAATGGCTCCTTTCAATGGTGGGATGAAGGCCTCAGGCGCCTTGGGGCGCCGCGCCGGCGGCCTGCGGGACCGGGGCGCTCTGCGCCGCCTGGGCCG
>NZ_ACQT01000230.1 GCF_000175235.1 Acidovorax delafieldii 2AN
AGCCGCTTGCGCCTCCAGCCGCGCGCGCACGGCCGGATCGGCGGGGGGCATGTCGTCGATGCCGTCGAACAACGCCTTGAAGTACAGCATGGTGCCGCCCACCAGCAGCGGCAGGGCGCCGCGCGCGCGGATTTCGCTGATCAGCCGCGTCGCGTCCTGCACGAACTCGGCGGCGCTGTAAGCCTGCAGCGGGTCGCGGATATCGATCAGGTGGTGCGGCACAGCGGCCTGCTCGGCACGCGTGGGCTTGGCGGTGCCGATGTCCATGCCCCGGTACACCAGCGCCGAATCCACGCTGATGATCTCGACCGGCATGCGGGGCGCCAATGCGTCGGCCAGCGCCAGCGCGCTGGCGGTCTTGCCCGACGCCGTGGGACCGGCGATGGCGATGGCTGGAAGAGTGGATGTCATGGCGTGGGGGCGCACGGGAACAGGGCCACGGTGGTTTCCATCAGTTGTGGGGGCGTGGGAAGCACGGGCGGATGCAGTAGGGGAGTGACCGGCCCCGGCAACATGGCACGCAGGCCTTTGGCCAGCCGGGCTGGCGTGGTTTTGGGCGCCGCACGCACCGGGGCGGTGGAAGCGTCAGGCATGCGCTGAAGCGTACCAGATGGAGGGGCGCCGGGCGGCCCTTGGAAAGCCCTGGCAGGAAGGCGCAGGACGCTCCCGCATCCGGGGCCTGCGCCCCTGCGGGCGCAAACCCGAAAGCATGCCGGCAGCGCGGGGAGAGTTCAGGACAAGCGAGAAGCGGACTGGAACGGCGTGGAGGTATCGATCGACAGCTCACCCGCATCCGCGGTGCTCACGCCGCCGGAGAGCCGCACGCGCAGCGCCAGGTCGGTGCGCGAATCGGCGTTGTGCAGCGCTTCTTCCAGCGAGATGCGGCCTTCGGTGTAGAGCGTGTAGAGGGCCTGGTCGAAAGTGCACATGCCGATTTCGGTGCTGTGGCCCATGGCTTCCTTGATGCCCGAGAACTCGCCCTTGGCGATCAGGTCGGCGATGTAGGGGGAGTTGAGCATTACCTCCACCGCCGGCACCAGCTTTTCATGCAGGCCCGGAATCAGCCGCTGCGACACCACGCCTGCGAGGTTCAGGCTCAGGTCGATGAGCAATTGGTGATGGGCGTCTTCGGGAAAGAAGTTGATGACCCGTTCCATCGCCTGGTTGGCATTGTTGGCATGCAGCGTGGACAGGCACAGGTGGCCGGTTTCCGCGTACGCAATGGCCTGCTTCATGGTGTTGCGATCGCGGATCTCGCCGATCAGGATGACGTCGGGGGCCTCGCGCAGTGCGTTCTTGAGCGCCTCTTCGTACGACAGGGTGTCGATGCCGACCTCGCGCTGGTCCACCACCGAGCGCTTGTGGGCGTGCAGGAACTCCAGCGGATCCTCAATGGTGAGGATGTGCCCCGTCACGTTCTCGTTGCGGTAGTTGATCATGGAGGCGAGCGTGGTCGACTTGCCCGACCCCGTGGCGCCCGTCACCAGCACCAGGCCCCGCTTGCGCAGCACCAGCTTTTCCAGCACCGAGGGCAGGCCCAGCGCCGCCAGTGGCGGGATCTTGTTCTTGATGTAGCGCACCACCATGCCGGTTTCACCGCGCTGCACGAACACGTTCACGCGAAAACGGCCCAGGTTTTCTGCCGAGATCGAGAGGTTCATCTCCATCTTGGCCTCGAACTCGCTGATCTGCCTTTCGTTCATCACCGAATAGGCCAGCTGCTTGACCTGCCCTGGCAGCAGGGGAGGCATCTTCAGGGGGTGGGTGACGCCTTCGATCTTGAGGTTGACGGGCGCGCCCACGCTGAAGAAAAGATCGGAACCGCCTTTTTCGACCATGGCGTTCAGGAAGCTGAAAATTTCCACTGTGGGCCCCTGCAGTTGTGACAATTTGTTTGCTCGGGCGAGCATAGCCGCTGGCGCGGGCGCGGCGCAAAAAAAGGGGGCGAATGCCCCCTGGTTGCGGTGTGCGAATCGCGCTCGCGGATTACACCACCCCTTGCGCCAGCATGGCGTCGGCCACCTTCACGAAGCCGGCAATGTTGGCGCCGTCGATGTAGCTGACCGAGCCATCGGCGCGCTTGCCGTACTTCAGGCAGGCGGCGTGGATGCCCTGCATGATCTGCAAGAGGCGGGCGTCCACTTCATCGGCGGGCCACGACAGGCGGGCCGCGTTCTGGCTCATCTCGAGGCCCGACGTGGCCACGCCGCCGGCGTTGGACGCCTTGCCTGGCGCATACAGCACGCCCGCCGCCTCGAACGCCTTGGCGGCTTCGATGGTCGAGGGCATGTTCGCGCCTTCGGCCACGCACAGCACGCGGTTCTTGATCAGCGTGGCGGCATCGTCGGCGTTGAGTTCGTTCTGCGTGGCGCAGGGCAGCGCCACGTCCACGGCGATGTGCCAGGGCGTCTTGCCGGCATGGAACTCCGCGCCCACGAGCTGGGCGTAGTCGTTCACGCGGCCGTACTTGTGGTTCTTCACATCCATCAGGATGGCCAGCTTTTCGGGTGTGAAGCCGTCCTTGTCGTAGACGGTGCCGCTTGAGTCGGACACGGTCACCACCTTGGCGCCCAGCGCCATGGCTTTTTCGACCGCGTACTGCGCCACGTTGCCCGAGCCCGACACAGAAACCGTCTTGCCCTGGAACGACTGGCCGCGCGTCTGCAGCATTTCCTGGGCGAAGTAGACGGTGCCGTAGCCGGTGGCTTCGGGCCGGATCAGCGAGCCGCCAAACGACAGGCCCTTGCCCGTGAACACGCAGTCGGCCCGGTTGCTGAGCTTCTTGTACATGCCCGCCATGTAACCGACTTCACGGCCGCCCACGCCGATGTCACCGGCCGGCACGTCGGTGTCCGCGCCCACGTGGCGGAACAGTTCGGTGACGAAGGCCTGGCAAAAACGCATGATTTCCGCGGGGCTCTTGCCCTTGGGATCGAAATCGGAGCCGCCCTTGCCGCCGCCCATGGGCAGCGTGGTGAGCGCATTCTTGAAGGTCTGCTCGAACGCCAGGAACTTCAGCACCGACAGGTTCACCGAGGGGTGGAACCGCAGGCCGCCCTTGTAGGGCCCGATGGCCATGCTGTGCTGGATGCGGTAGCCGCGGTTCACCTGCACAGAGCCGTGGTCGTCCATCCACGACACGCGGAACATCACCACCCGCTCAGGTTCGACCAGGCGCTCGAGCAGGCCTTGCTCGGCATAGCGCGGGTGTTTCTCGATAAAGGGCCACAGGCTTTCCATGACCTCTGTGACAGCCTGCAGAAATTCAGGTTGGCCAGGATTGCGCTGCGCGACCTGCGCGAGGAAGCTGTCGACGGACTCGTACTTCATGGAAAGGGCTTTCTGTACAAAAAAGAGAACGATGCGGCGTTGCAACATCTGATTATGTCAAAAACGCATGTAATCATGCAGAAACTATGCACTGTGGTGGGGCATTGCTCCAAAGGGCGCCAATTTTTGGTGCGTTGAATATCCGTTGTGGTGCGTGTTGCTGGTCTGTTTTGGTGCGTCCGCATGTCATGCGCGTGTCATGCATCCGCACCACAGTCCCTGGGTTCAACTACACAAGAGAGGCGGGAGAGATGCGTCAACAACAGGCAACGAAGGCAGGGTTTCTGGTGCTCACCGTGGCCGCAGCGCTCACGGCGTGCGGTGGCAGCGACGGCGAGAGCTATCCCACGCTCAGCGGCGAACGCCCGCTGGTGATCGGCCACCGCGGGGCGGCGGGCTACCTGCCCGACCACACGCTCGAGGGCTACAAGAAAGCCATCGACATGGGGGCCGATTTCATCGAACCCGATCTGGTGGCCACCAAGGACGGCGCTCTCATTGCCCGCCATGAGCCCAATATCACCGGCACCACCGATGTGTCGCAGCGCGCCGAGTTCGCCGCTCGCAAGACCAAGAAGGTGGTGGACGGCGTCGAGGAAGAAGGCTGGTTCGCATCGGACTTCACGCTCGCCGAGATCAAGACGCTGCGCGCCATCCAGCCACTGGCCGACCGCGACCCGCAGTACAACGGCAAGTTCCAGATTCCCACCCTCGAAGAGGTGCTGGACCTGGCCAAGACCGAAGGCGCCAAGGCCGGCCGCACGGTGGGCGTGTACCCCGAGACCAAGCACCCCACCTACCATGTGAACCTGGGCCTCAAGCTTGAAGACCGCCTGCTGGCCGTGCTGGCCAAGTACGGCTACACCACCAAGGCCGCACCGGTGATCGTGCAGTCGTTCGAGGTATCGAACCTCAAGTACCTGCGTACGAAGACCCAGGTGCGCCTGGTGCAACTGGTGGACGCCGACGACGTCAAGGCCGACGGCAGCATGTCGCTCGTGGCCCCCTACGACAAGCCTTACGACTTTGCCGTGGCCGGCGATGCCCGCACCTTCGCCAGCCTGCTCACCCCGGCGGGCCTCAAAGAGGTGAAGACCTATGCCGACGGCGTGGGCCCCTGGAAGCCCTACCTCATCCCCTCGAAGCAGGTGGATGCCAACAAGGACGGCAAGCCCGACGATCTCAACGGTGACGGCAAGGTCGACGAACGCGACCGCGTGATGATGGCGCCCACCGACGTGGTGAAGAACGCGCATGCGGCAGGCCTGTTCGTGCATGCTTACACCTTCCGCAGCGAAGCCAAGCGGCTGGCCTCCGACTTCAAGGGCGACCCCAAGGCCGAATACCAGCTTTTCTACCAGCTGGGCGTGGATGGCGTGTTCAGCGATTTCGCAGACCACGCCGTGGCAGCGCGCAATCGCTGAGCGGGCCGCTGCGCCTCCACCGCGGAGGCGTGCCCCATCGATTGCGTGGGCGCTCCGCCTGCGTAGGTGCGGCGGTGCGCAGGCCCGCTGCGGCCGCGCCGGGCCGGCGTGTGCGCTACGCACCTTCGTTTTTCAACACCCTTCGCACACCTTCTGCGGCCTTTGGTGGCCGCCCCGTCGCCGGTTTGACCAGCCGCGCCGGTGTGCACCGGTGACAGGGCGGTCGGCACCTGTGTCTGTTTGCGGCATGAGTCCGATGACCGAACTGGCCAGGCAGCCACAGGAGGCAGCAGGCGCTCATGAAGTGAGTGCCTGCTGTTTTTGCTGGTGTGGGCGTGCCGCACCGCCATTGCGGCCTGTGGCGGAACCATGGCCGGCGAGAGACCGTGGGCGGCGGGTAGGCTGCAGAAAATGAAGCGCTATGCCGCACAAGCAAAACGCATGCGGCTCTGGGGTGTCTGAAAGGCTGGCCCCCGCCTGCCCGCTGCTTACTTGCCCGCGTGCCCGCACGGCAATGCGGCAGACCGTCCGTTCAATTTGTGTGCAATTTGCTATAGATAACATAGCTACTAGCGCTCGTGAATAAAGCGCATGAAGCGATTTTGTGCAAAATTTGCCAGCTACCTCGTTGCCGTGGGCAGGCATGGTGCCCCGCCTCTTGGGCTCCATGTCTTGGGGCACGCCACGCCACGGTGAAGTGCTATGTGGTGTGCTGCACGGCAGGGCAAGGACGGGGCGGGGCGGGCAAGGCGCGTCGG
>NZ_ACQT01000229.1 GCF_000175235.1 Acidovorax delafieldii 2AN
GCAGGCCGTGGAGCCTGCGGGCTTTGGGGACGCGGAGCAGAGGGCTCAGCCGCCAGGCAATTACATGCCCATGCCGCCCATGCCACCCATGCCGCCCATGTCGGGCATGCCGCCACCAGCGGGGGCATCATCCTTCGGAGCCTCAGCCACCATGGCTTCGGTCGTCAGCAGCAGAGAAGCCACGGAAGCAGCGTTCTGCAGGGCCGTGCGGGTGACCTTCGTGGGGTCCAGAATGCCCAGTTCGAGCATGTCGCCGTACGTGTCGTTCGATGCGTTGAAGCCGTAGTTGCCCTTGCCGGCCAGCACAGCGTTCACCACCACCGAGGCTTCGCCGCCGGCGTTGTTCACGATTTCGCGCAGGGGGGCTTCGATGGCCTTCAGCACCAGCTTGATACCGGCTTCCTGGTCGGCGTTGTCGCCCTTGACCGAGTCACCCACGGCTTGCTTGGCACGCAGCAGGGCCACGCCGCCGCCAGCCACAACGCCTTCTTCCACAGCCGCACGGGTAGCGTGCAGTGCGTCTTCCACGCGGGCCTTCTTTTCCTTCATTTCGACTTCGGTGGCAGCGCCCACCTTGATCACGGCCACGCCGCCAGCCAGCTTGGCCACGCGCTCTTGCAGCTTTTCGCGGTCGTAGTCGGACGTGGCTTCTTCGATCTGCACGCGCACTTGCTTGACGCGGGCTTCGATGTCAGCGGCAGCGCCAGCGCCGTCGATGATGATGGTGTTTTCCTTGCCCACTTCGATGCGCTTGGCTTGGCCCAGGTCGGCCAGCGTCACCTTTTCCAGCGTCAGGCCCACTTCTTCAGCGATGACCTTGCCGCCCGTCAGGATGGCGATGTCTTCCAGCATGGCCTTGCGGCGGTCGCCGAAGCCAGGAGCCTTCACTGCCACGACCTTCAGGATGCCGCGGATGGTGTTGACCACCAGCGTAGCCAGGGCTTCGCCTTCGACTTCTTCGGCAATGATCAGCAGGGGACGACCAGCCTTGGCGACTTGCTCCAGCGTGGGCAGCAGGTCGCGGATGTTGCTGATCTTCTTGTCGAACAGCAGCACGAAGGGGTTGTCCAGAATCGCGGATTGCTTTTCGGGGTTGTTGATGAAGTAGGGCGACAGGTAGCCGCGGTCAAACTGCATGCCTTCCACGACGTCCAGTTCGCTGTCCAGCGACTTGCCGTCTTCCACGGTGATCACGCCTTCCTTGCCAACCTTGTCCATGGCGTCAGCGATCAGCTTGCCGATGGTTTCGTCGGAGTTGGCGGAGATCGAACCCACTTGGGCGATTTCCTTGGAGGTGGTGGTGGGCTTGGAAGCCTTCTTCAGCTCGGCGACCAGGGCCGTCACAGCCTTGTCGATACCGCGCTTCAGGTCCATCGGGTTGATGCCGGCGGCCACGTACTTGAAGCCTTCGCGCACGATGGCTTGTGCCAGCACCGTAGCGGTGGTGGTGCCGTCACCAGCGTTGTCGCTGGTCTTGGAGGCCACTTCCTTCACGAGCTGGGCGCCCATGTTCTGCAGCTTGTCCTTGAGTTCGATTTCCTTGGCCACGGACACACCGTCCTTGGTCACGGTAGGGGCGCCGAACGAGCGCTCCAGCACCACATTGCGACCCTTGGGGCCCAGCGTGACCTTGACTGCGTTGGCCAGGATGTTCACGCCTTCAACCATGCGTGCGCGGGCTTCGCCGCCGAAAACTACGTCTTTTGCTGCCATTTTGGAGCTCCTGAAAATTTGATTCAAATTGGCTGCTAGCGCTTATTCAATAAGCACTAGCAGCTATGAAAATGAGGGTGTTTGAACGCTGGGTGACTTCTGTCTTTGGCCGGGCCTGCAGCCCTTAACTTGGCTGCGCCAAGTTAGCCTTCGACGAAAGTAATCGCTTCAGCGATTACTTTTCAACCACTGCAAACAGATCGTCTTCCTTCATGACCAGCAGCTCGTCGCCCTTGACCTTGACGGTCTGGCCCGAGTACTTGCCGAACAGAACGCGGTCACCGACCTTCACGTTCAGGGCGATCAGCTCGCCCTTGTCGTTCTTCTTGCCAGGGCCGACGGCCAGCACTTCACCTTGATCGGGCTTCTCAGCGGCGTTGTCGGGGATCACGATGCCCGAGGCGGTCGTGGTTTCGCTTTCGATACGCTTGACGATCACGCGATCGTGCAGGGGGCGAAGGTTCATTGCATTGCTCCTGTTGACAAAAAGGATTGCGACATCAATAAGCGCTCGCGAGATGCGGGCACCAAAAATCCGCAGAGAACGTTGTTAGCACTCATCTGCTTCGAGTGCTAATGATACGGTCCTTTATGACGATTTCAAGAACCTATCGGTGAAATTGCTGCTGCGGAACGTCACTTCACTTTCGTTGGTGCGTCACTGACCTTTCGTTTTTCTGGATGGGCCTATCGGTCGGAGTCGCACATGGTGGCATGCGGGGCGGTCGTGGCTAGGTTTTTTGATGGTGGGGAAGGGGTCTAGGTCCTGTGATCGCAAAGGCATTGCTCAGCCCCAGGTGCTGACCACGGTGGCCAGCACCGCGCGGAGTCGAGCCCCCGGGGCCGCGGTCGTGCCGGTGCCGATCTGGGCGCCTTGGGCCGGGGCTATGCTGGGCTTGGCCGGTGGACGCTGGCTGCGTGGGCGCGCTGGGCCGGTGCATGCTGGCGTGGCATGGCCAGAGAATGCCGGTGTAGCAATAGCTGGCCCAGCACCAGGTGCTGACAGATCAAGGCGTTAGCTGTGCTGCGCGCGAAATTTCAGCGACGTTCCGCAGCAGCACTGCGCGTTGACCAAGCCACATCGATCAACTTCGGCGGATTTCACCCGTCGAAAGCATCGGGGCCCTGTCCTGCCGACATCGCCGGGGCGGCGCCGACAGCTATGTTCGTCGGCCTGGGACGGGCCTCGACGCGCACCGTTGATCGTAAATGTTTTGTGGTGGACAATGGCGCGAATAACTGTTTTAGGGTCGCCGTATGCAAAATGGAGATGGATACGCCGGATATAAGTGGCTGTCTGAGGAGTACGACGTGGCGCCGGTGCAGCCCTTTCGGGTCCGCAGCGTCATAGGCTCGGCGCGCTCCAGCGCGGCGTCAAACGGCTTCACGGTCGAGACGTACCCAGCACATTACCAGCCGGATGCGACGCTGAGCGCGCAGCTGACGTTTGCGCTCAAGTATGAGGGCGTCGAGCTGGATTTTCTCAATCGCCTCTTCGATGTCACCGGGCCCGAGCCCATCGTCAAATGGGCGTTGGAAGAGCCCACGGGTGCATACGCGCGCCGCTGCGGCTTCCTCTATGAGTGGCTCACCGACACCATTCTGGATGGGGTGGGCGACGCTGGCGGGAACTACGTCGACTTGCTCGACTCGTCCCAGTACCTCACCGCCATGGTGTCAGACAAGGTGCGCCGCTGGCGCATCAACAACAACCTGCCGGGGACCCGCGCCTTTTGCCCGATGGTCGACTTTGGGGAGCACGGCCCGGCTGATTCGGCGCCACTGCGCGCAGAGATCGACAACATGGTTGATCAGTTCGGGCTCGAGACGATCGAGCGGGCTGTCAACTGGCTGACCATTAAGGAGAGCAAGGCCAGCTTTGCCATCGAGTCCGAGGGTAAGGAAGAGGACCGCATCCGCCGCCTGGCGCGCGCCATGAGCACGCACTGCGGCAAGATCGAGTCCGCCCTTACGGAAGAGGGGATGCTGATGATTCAGCGGGCCATCATGGGCGACAAGATGGTGGGCGCCAAGCTAGGCATTCGCCGGTCCCCGGTTTTTGTCGGGCACACCAACTCGATCTTCGAGCCCGTGATCGACTACCTGGCGCCGCACCATCAAATGGTGGCCGATATGATGGAGGGGCTGCGTGCGTTCGAGCAGCGCACCCGTGGGAAAAGCCCGCTGCTGCGAGCGGCGGCCCTGTCCTTTGGCTTCGTCTACATCCACCCGCTGGGTGACGGCAATGGCCGGCTCTCGCGCTTCCTGATCAACGACATTCTTCGGCGCGACGGCTTCCTGCCAGCCCCGGTGATCCTGCCGGTCTCGGCGGTGATCAGCGAGAGCGCCATGCGGCGCGCCGCCTACGATGCCGCCTTGGAGCACCTGTCGCGGCCGCTGATGGCCACGATGAATTCGGTGTGCAAGTTCGGCGCGACCGTGCAACACGAAGATGGTGTCGAGTCCAACCTTCACGTAGCCGACTGGAACCGGGGCCTGTCCACCTGGCGCTATGCCGACCTCACCTTCCAGTCTGAGTATCTAGTCGACGTCATCCGGCACTCGATCCAGCACGGGCTCAAGGACGAGGCCATATATCTGCTGCGCTACGACACCGCGCGTGACAGCCTCAAGGAAATCATCGAGGGTCGCGACGAGGACTATGCGACGATCATCCGATCCCTGGTGACTAACATGAAGGTCAGCGGCAAGCTGCGCAAGACGTACCCCAGTGTCTTCAGCGACGAAGACCTGACCAAGCGCGTCGAGCGCGCGGTTTTCAAGGCCTTTGAGCTGTTGCCCAACGATGATGATGATGATGAAGAGGTGGTGCCGCGCCTGGATGTGGTGGCCCGATGAATTGATGAGGGCACGTGTCAATTCAACCTTCGACCATGAACCAGCCCTCCTGAGCTTGACGTGAGGATACCTCCGAGCAAGTTGCATGACCTTTTGCACGATCGTGCTTGGTGCCGCTGTCGGACCTTTCGATGTAAATCCTCAGTTCGTCATGAACGAATGTTCAGTGACGCAAAATCGGAAAGAACGAAAGATCAGTGTCGCGGCCGACGAAACTGCAATGATGCACGACGTGGGCGTCGATGCTGAATCAAGGGGTTAGCGAGGAGGCAGAACGAAAGTACAGTGGCGTTCCGCAGCTGCTGGACTGAATCGCCAGTGCTGCTGCTGCGGAACGCCACTCTACTTTCGTTGTTCCGCCATTCAACTTTAGATTTTGGCAACCCGCGACCGTGAACCTGAGGAGCACCTCGCATGAACGCCATCTAGCTGAGCGCCAGCGACAGAGGGTTGAACTGGAAGTGAGCAATAACACACTTTCCCCTCGACCACTGCGGTAGCATTTCAGGGTCAGCTACAGGCTGGTCAGAGTCATTCGCTGGTGGCCACCTGAACGTAAGCTGCAGCCGTCACCAGTCACTCGACGCGGGCCGCCGGCTACGACCGCTTCAGCCTGGAGACCGGGGGCTCGCTGTCGGGTAAATGCGGCTTGGCAGCGAATGACCGGTCGTGGCTCGGACGAACAGGAACTCCCGGCTCCGAGCGTTCAATCGGCGGCGCGGCTGTGGGGCTTTGGCAAGGTGCGCTATCGCGGGCTGCACAAGAACGCCACGCGTGCGTTCACGGCCTTGGCGCTGGCCAACATTTACCTTGCCCGAGGGCGGTTGCTGGGACAGGTGCGCCCGTAGGGGCTTGAAGGGGGCTGAATGCCTCCAGAGAACGGGCTCAGCGGGCCGACATTCGGCAGCGTTTCACGCCATTTGGCATTCAAATGGTTCGAGCGATGGATTGACGCTACTTGATCAGCATTGCCCTAA
>NZ_ACQT01000228.1 GCF_000175235.1 Acidovorax delafieldii 2AN
CCATGGCCGAGCTGGCCGCCTCGTCGCCCGGCCGCTGGTTCACCGAGCCCTTCATTGCTGCGCAGCCCACGCTGGTGGCCGCAGCCCAGGGCTGGATTGCCGGCATCGCACCCGAAGGCTATGCGGCGTGCTGCGAGGCACTGGCGCAGGCCGACCTGCGGGGCGCCATCACGGGCATTCGCGTACCCACGCTGCTGATCGCCGGCGCCAGCGACCCGGTCACCACCGTGGCCGATGCGCAGGCCATGGAGCGCGCCATTGCCGGTGCGCGCCTCGCCGAAGTGCCCGCCTCGCACCTGTCCAACCTGGAGGCGCCCGTGGCGTTCGGCGATGCGCTGGCCGCCTTCTTGGCGGCGGGCGCCTGAGCCCATGCGCCCACTGCACGCGCACTGCGCGCTGGTGCAGTCCGGGCGGGCAGGTGGCGGTGATCGGGCCGCTGTAGCCCGTCGAGTGGGGCACGGACCGGCAAAGCCCCGCAGTGCGGTGAACCCGCCCCGCGGCACGGAGCGGGCCTTTCGGGCGACGGACCCTTTCACGCTGGCGCAGGCCGGTGTCCATGGTCCGGGCCGCCACTGGGCGCTTCGGCGCGAACTGAAGGAGTTTTCATGAGCAACCCATCGTCCTCCGCCGCCTCTTCAGGCACCGTGCGCGAGCGTGTGCTGATCACGGGCGGCGCTGCCGGCATCGGCGCCGCCACGGCCGAGCGCTGCCGTGCAGAGGGCTTCGAGCCCGTCATCATCGACCGCCTGGTGGACACCGTGCACGGCGGCATCCAGGCCGATTTGTCCGACCCCGAAGACACCGCACGCGCGCTGCAGCAGGCGCTGGCCGGCGGGCCGATCACCCGGCTGGTCAACAACGTGGGCGTGGTCTGCCCGGCCAGCGTGGAAACGCAGACGCTGGCCGAATTCGACATGGCGGTGTCGCTGAACCTGCGCTGCGCCTTCCAGTGCATGCAGGCCCTGCTGCCGGGCATGAAGGCGGCCGGCTTTGGCCGCATCGTCAACATGTCTTCGCGCGCGGCGCTGGGCAAGGAACTGCGCACGGCCTACGCCGCCACCAAGGCCGGCCTGATCGGCATGACGCGCGTGTGGGCGCTGGAGCTGGGCGCGCACGGCATCACGGCCAACGCCATCGGGCCCGGCCCCATCCGCACCGAACTGTTCGACCGCGCCAACCCGCCCGACGCGCCGCGCACCCGCGCGATTGTCGAGTCGGTGCCGGTCAAGCGCATCGGCACCCCAGGCGACGTGGCCCACGCCGTGGCCTACCTGCTCGACGCCCGCAGCGGCTTCGTGACGGGGCAGGTGCTGTATGTCTGCGGCGGCATGACGGTGGGCGTGGCCCCGCTGTAAACGCTGGTGCGCCGCCAAACCTTCGCCTGCCATTTTTTTCACCCCCTCTGCTGCACCAGGCCATAAAGACGCACGGGCAGCAGATCCATTCCACCGAGAAAGCAGAGGAAACAACATGTCCACTTCCACACACCACCGCGCCGTCGTGTCCGGCCGCCGCAAGGCCCTGGTTGCGCTGGCGGGCCTGGCCGCAGGCGCCGCAGCCCTGCCGGGCGCAGCGCTCGCACAGGCCTTCCCCACCAAGCCGATCACCATCGTCGTGCCGTTCTCGGCGGGCGGCACCACCGACATCCTGGCCCGCCTGGTGGGCCAGTACCTGTCGACCGAGCTGGGCCAGCCCGTCGTGGTGGACAACAAGGCCGGCGCGGGCGGCAACATCGGCGGGCAGTTTGCCGCCAAGGCGCCGGCGGACGGCTACACCCTGTTCATGGGCACCGTGGGCACGCACGCCATCAACGCCGCGCTGTACAAGAAAATGCCTTTCGACCACCTGAAGGACTTTGCGCCGCTTTCGCGCGTGGCGAATGTGCCCAACCTGCTGGTGGCCAACCCCAAGCAGCCGTTCAGCACGGTGCCCGAGATGATCGCCTATGCCAAGGCCAATCCCGGCAAGATCAACTTCGGTTCGCCCGGCAACGGCGCCTCGCCGCACCTGTCGGGTGAGCTGTTCAAGTCGATGGCCAAGGTCGATCTCACGCACATTCCCTACAAGGGCAGCGCACCGGCCGTGACCGATCTGTTGGGCAACCAGATCGCCATCATGTTCGACAACATGCCTTCGGTGATTCCGCATGTGCGTTCGGGCAAGCTGCGCGCCATCGCCATCACCACCGCCAAGCGCTCGCCCGAGCTGCCCGATGTGCCCACCATCGCCGAGGCCGGCGTGCCCGGCTATGAGGCCATGTCGTGGTTCGGCATGTTTGCGCCCGCCGGCACGCCGGCCCCGGTGCTGGCCAAGATCAGCGGCGCGCTGGCCAAGGTGCTGGCCAATCCCGAGGTGAAGAAGAAGATCATCGACCAGGGCGGCGAACCGGTGAACGAGACGCCCGCCCAGTTCGGCGCCTTTATCCGTTCTGAAACCACGAAGTGGGCCAAGGTGGTCAAGGAGTCGGGCGCCAGCCTCGACTGATCGCTCCTAAAGCGCTACTGAATAGATAGCGGCTGGTGCATGTGGACCGTGCGCCAGTCGCTATTTTTATTGGAAAACTCACTGAACGCGGTACACGCGCCCGGTCTGTGCGCCTTCCACGCTGCGCTGGTAGGCCAGCGCCACGCGCGCGGCCGGCACGGACTCGAACCCCGGGAAGAACGGCCCGTAGCTGCCCATCGACTCGGTGAGCACCGTGGGGCTGATCGCGTTGATGCGCAGGCCCCGGGGCAGCTCGATGGCGGCGGCAGCCACGAAGCCCTCGATGGCGGCGTTCACCGCCGTGGCGCTGGCGCCGTTGCGGACGGGCTCGATGGCCAGGATGCCGCTGGTCAGCGTGATGGAGCCGCCATCCGCCAGGTACTTCTGGCCGATCAATGCCAGCTGCACCTGGCCCAGCAACTTGTCCTGCAGGCCCTGATTGAATTGCTCGGGCGTCATGTCGGCCAGCGGCCCGAAGTGCAGGTTGCCGGCCGTGCTCACGATGGCATCGACCTGGCCCACGGCTTTGAACAGTTGGGCGACCGAGCCCGGCTGGGAGAAGTCCGTGCGGTGCATGCCGCTGCTGCGGCCCACGGTGATCACGTCGTGGCGCGCGCCCAGGTTGGCCTGCACGGCCTGGCCAATGGTGCCGCTGGCGCCGATGAGAAGAACTTTGGACATGGTGCTTTCCTTGAAACAGGTTGAAGAGGGAGAGTCGTCATTGTTTTGCGAAGCAATCCATGCATAAAGTACATTGCGGTTCTTTGGGTACTAACTATTGGTTTCCAACCAATGGCCTGTGACGGTGATGGATGGCGTGTTGAACGGCAACGCATGCGGCTGCTGGCGGGCTGCGACATCGCGACACGCGGGTTGCATGGCCCCACGGGACCGTCCGTGGCCAGGGGTGCCGGCGGATGTTGCGTGGGTGATGGGCCGCCGGTGGGCCCTCGGCGCTGCTGGCAAGCCGCCTGCGGCGCCCTGGACGCCCTTGGCGCCAGGCCGCCTTGCCGACCCCCCGCACGGTCTGGTTCTCGACGCCCGCATTCCTCCACAACCGCTGCACATCGGCAGCATCCACACGGAAAGGCCAGGTGACCGCCCATGGACAAACTGCGCAACATGGAAGTCATGGTGGCCGTGGTCGAGGCAGGCAGTTTTGCCGGCGCCGCACGCCAGCTGGGCATCTCGGCCGTGATGGTGGGCAAGCACATCCAGCAACTGGAAGCCCACCTGGGCGCACGCCTGTTCCAGCGCAGCACGCGCCGCAACAGCCTGACCGAGGTGGGCGCCGCGTTCCACGAAGACAGCAGGCGCGTGCTGGAGCAGGTGCGCTGGGCGGAATCAGCCGTTGAGCGCAGCCGCGCCGTGCCGCAAGGCCTGCTGCGCGTGAGCGCGCCTTTCACGCTGGGCACCCATGCCATCGCGCCGCTCGTGGCCGACTTCCTGCAGCGCCACGAACACGTGCGGGTGGACCTGCAGCTCAGCGACAGCGTGGTGGACCTTGCGGGCGACGGCTTTGATGCCGCAGTGCGCATCGGCCAGGTGGTGGACGAGGGCCTGGTGGCCCGGCCCCTGCGCCCCTACCGCATGGTGATTGCGGCTGCGCCGGCCTACCTGCAGCGCCACGGCACGCCCGAGGGCGCGGCCGATCTGGCACGCCACCATTGCCTGAGCCACTCGGTATGGCAGCGCCGCGTGGAATGGACGCTGCGCGACGGCGACGAAACATTCTTCTGGCCCGAGAACGCGCGCCTGGTGTGCAACCAGGGCGAGGGCCTGCGCCAGGCGGCACTGCGCGGGCTGGGCCTTGTCATGCAGCCCGAGGTGTTGCTGGCCGACGACCTGGCCCGCGGCGCGCTGGTGCCCGTGATGCAGCATTGCCTGCCCTTGCCGCGGCCGGTGCATCTGGTGTATGCGCCCGACCGGCGGCAACTGCCCAAGCTTGCGCGCTTCGTGGAGCATGTGGTGGGCGTTTTGGGCTGGCCGCCAGCGGTGCACGGCGCCGCCTGACCGGCACGCGCCGCACCGGCAGCGTCCGGCGGGCCGATACCCCGATACCCCGGTGCCCCGGTGCAGGGGGCGGCGGAGGCGAGGCGTTGGTTTTAGAGGATGCGAAGGCCCGGCGACGGCGCCGACCTGGCGGTGCTCAAACCCGCCACGCAGGCAGCGCCCAGTTGCGCCACAGGGCCAGCCCCCGCAGGCCGGCAGTGACCAGCACGCAGGCCAGCAGCGCCATCCAGGCGGGGGCGTCGAGCTGGCGCAGGCCGATGTCCGCCCAGCCGCCCGCAAAGGCGCACAGCGCGTAGGGCCGGTGGTCGCTGAACGCCTGCGGCACCTCGTTGCACAGCACGTCGCGCAGCACGCCGCCGAAGACGCCGGTGGTCACACCCATCATCACGCCCACGATGAAGGGCAAGCCGGCAGCAAGGGCTGCATCGACCCCCACCGCCGCAAACAGGCCCAGGCCGATGGCATCGGGCAGCAGCATGGCGCGCTCGGTGGGCTCGAAGTGGCGCTGGCGCATGAACAGCATGGCCCCCATGCACAGCGCCAGGATGCCCCAGATGAATTCGGTGTGGCGCACCCAGAAGAACGGCCGCTGGTCCAGCAGCAGGTCGCGCAGCGTGCCGCCGCCAAAGGCCGCCACGAAAGCCACCACGCAGACGCCCACGGCATCCAGCCGCTTGCGCGCCGCGGCCAGCACGCCCGACAGGGCAAACGCGGCGGTGGCCGCCACTTCGAAGATCAGGCGCAGCGTGTGAAGCCAGGTGGTATCGAGCAGCGGGTCCATGGCGCGATTGTGCCGTGGCGCCGCAGGCGTGGGCGTCGGCGTGTGGTGCGGGGTGGCGGTTTGTTTGCTATGGAAAAAGTAGCTTCTGGCGCTTGTCGGTGGGGCGCCAGCGCCTGATTTACCCAAAAATGGTGCCAACAGCCAACAGCCAACAGCCAACAGCCAACAGCCAACAGCCAACAGCCAACAGCCAACAGCCAACAGCCAACAGCCAACAGCCAACAGCCAACAGCCAACAGCCAACAGCCAACAGCCAACAGCCTAGGGTCCAGGGGCTCGGGGCTC
>NZ_ACQT01000227.1 GCF_000175235.1 Acidovorax delafieldii 2AN
TTGCACAGCGCGGCCGCGTCGAGCGTGGCGGGCATGTGCGGGTTGACGGTCTCCACCGCCGCCAGGATGGCCACGCGGGGCCGCGCCACGCCGATGGCATGCGCCAGGTCGATGGCGTTGCGCACGATGTCGGCTTTGTCGTCAAGCGTGGGGGCAATGTTGACGGCGGCGTCGGTGATGATGAAGGGGCGCGGATAGGCCGGTGTCTGCATCAGGTAGCAGTGGCTGATGCGCCGCTTGGTGCGCAGGCCGCCCTGGCTGGCGACCACCGCACCCATCAGTTCGTCGGTGTGCAGGCTGCCTTTCATGAGGGCCGCCACCAGCCCCTGGGCCACCAGTTCGACGGCACGCGCGGCGGCGGCGTGGCTGTGGGGGACGTCCTCGATGGCGATGCCGGCGATGTCCAGGCCGTTGTCTTGCGCTGCCGCCACGATGCGCGCGCGCGGGCCCACGAGCACGGGGGTGATCAGGCCGGCCGCACGGGCATCCAGCGCCCCCGAAAGGCTCAACGCATCGCAGGGGTGTACCACCGCCACGGGGATCGCCCCCAGCGGGCGCACATGGTCCAGCAAATGGTGCAGGCCGTCGCCATTCACGGTCAGCCGCACTTCGGGCAGCGTGGTGCGTGCGCGCTCGATGCGCTCGGTGGGGGCGATCACATCGGCCTCGCCACTGATCACGGTCACGCCGTCCTGGTTGACGCAACTGCAGGCCAGCTTCAGGCGTTTCTTGGCCTCATCGCGCGTGGTCACGGTCACGCTGATGCGCAGCGTGTCACCCACGCGCACGGGCGCGAGGAACTTCAGCGTCTGCCCCAGGTAGATGGTGCCGGGGCCGGGCAGGCGCGTGCCCAGTACGGCCGAGATCAGCGCGCCGCCCAGCATGCCATGGGCGATCACTCCGTGAAAGCGCGTCGAGGCGGCGTAGTCCGCATCCAGGTGCTGCGGATTCACGTCGCCCGAAAGCACGGCAAAGAGCTGGATGTCTTCGGTGCTGAGCGTGCGGTCGATCGATGCGGTGTCGCCCACCGCGATCTCGTCGAAGGTGCGGTTGCGCACGGTGCCCAGGTCGTCAACGGCGCCGGCTGCGGGGGGTGGGGCGGGCAGGATGTCTGGCATGGGGCTCCGAGGGGTTGGGAAAGATCAGGCCATCTGGCTGATGGTCTTGCGAAAACGGGCCAGAGAGGCCGTGAACAGCACGCCGCCGATGGCCAGGATGGCCAGCCACTGGGGCCAGACCACGTCGAGCCCTGCGCCCCGGTACAGAATGGCCTGTGCGGCCGTCACGAAATGGGTGGTGGGCGCGGCCAGCATCACGTTCTGCACGAGGGTGGGCATGCTCTCGCGTGGCGTGACTCCACCCGACAGCAGTTGCAGCGGCACCAGGGTCAGCACCAACAGCATGCCGAACTGCGGCATGCTGCGCGCCACGGTTGCCAGGAAGATGCCCATGGACGTGGTGGCGAACAGGTGCAGCGCCGCCAGGCCCATGAACAGCAGTACCGACCCCTGTACCGGCACATGCAGTGCGCCCTGCACCACGAACACCAGCGCCACAAGCGCCGCCAGCAGCACCACCAGCCCCATCGACCAGACTTTGGCCAGCATGATCTCGCCGGGTGTCACGGGCATGACCAGCAGGTGCTCGATGGTGCCGTGCTCGCGTTCGCGGATCAGCGCGGCTCCGGTCAGGATGATGGACAGCATGGTGACGTTGTTGATGATTTCCATCAGGGCGCCAAACCAGGCGTGCTCCAGGTTGGGGTTGAAGCGCATGCGCACGTTCAGGTCCACCGGCAACTGCGTGCCGCCGCGATAGCGCTGCACGAACTCGCTCACCTCGGCCGCCACGATCTGCTGCACATAGCCGCTGCCGGTGAAGGCCTGGCTCATGCGCGTGGCGTCCACGTTGAGCTGGATCGAGGGCGTCAGCCCGGCCAGCACCTCGCGCTGGAAGTTGGGCGGGATGTCGAGCACGAAGGTGTAGTGGCCGTTGTCCATGCCGGCGTCCATCTCGGCCAGCGTGATCAGGCGCGGCGTGATGAACTGCGGGGGATAGAAGCTGCCCACGATGCGCGCCGACAGGGGCGAGTCGTCCTCGTCCACGATGGCGATGGCGGCCTTGTGCAGGCCCTCGGGCATGGCGGTGGCCGCCACGTAGATCGACACCGTGAACGTGTAGGCAATCAACACCAGCATCATGGGGTCGCGCACGAGGCTCCACAACTCCTTGATGCCCAGGCGCCAGACGTTGGCAATGGAGGCTCTGCGCATGGTCAGGACTCCTGCTTGCGCAGCAGCGCAATGGCCATGCCGACGATCACGGGCGCTGCCACCAGCAGCGGCCAGAAGGAAGGCAGCAGGCTCGATAGATCGAGCGCCTTGCTGAACACCCCCCGGCTGATGGTAAGGAAGTGCGTGGCCGGGTAGATGCGGCCAATGAACGCGCCCATGCCCTCCAGCGACGACACGGGGTTGATCAGGCCGGCGAACTGTACCGAAGGGATGAGCGTGCCGATGATGGTGACGAACATCGCCGAGATCTGGCTGCGGGTGAACGTGGAGGCCAGCAGCCCGAAGCCCGTGGACGAGATCACGAACACGAGCGCGGTGAGCGCCAGAGAGGCGAAACTGCCCTTGAGCGGCACATCAAACACGGTCACTGCCAGCGCGGTCATGAGCAGAAAGTTGAACATGGCCAGCACGACGTAGGGCAGTTGCTTGCCCAGCAGAAACTCGGCCCGCGTGACGGGCGTGACGTACAGGTTGATGATGGAGCCCAGTTCCTTTTCGCGCACCACCGACAGTGCGGTGAGCATGGCCGGTATCAGCATCAGCAGCAGCGGAATCACGGCCGGCACCATGGCGGGCAGGCTCTTGACATCGGGGTTGTAGCGAAAGCGCGTCTCGACCGAGCTGGCGGCCGCCAGCCGCACGCCCATCCGGTGCTCTGCCATGTCGGCCAGCCACATCTGGTGCATGGCGCTGATGTAGCCGCGCACGGTTTCCGCGCGCATGGGCATGGCGCCATCGACCCAGGCGGCGATCTGCACCGTCCTGCCGTGCTGGAGGTCGCGCGCGAAGCCGGGCGGAATCTCGATGGCCAGCGCCAGCTCGCCGCTGCGCATGCGCTGGTCCAGCTCGGCATGGTTGCGGATCGGGGGCTTTTCGATGAAGTAGCGGGAGCCCGCGAGGTTGAGCGCGTAGTTCTGGCTCAGCACGGTCTGGTCCTGGTCCAGCACGGCGTAGCTGAGGTCTTCGACGTCCAGGCTGATGCCGTAGCCAATGATGAACATCAGCAGCGCGGTGCCCAGCAGCGCCAGCGTGGCCCGCACCGGGTCGCGCCGCAGCTCCAGTGTTTCGCGCCACATGTAGCTGAGGGCACGGCCCAGGCTGAAGAACGCCCGGCGTGGGTGCGCGGCAGCCGCCGGGGCAGGGGGCTGCGGCAGGGGCCCGGCAGAGGCAGGCTCCCTTGCGGGCGCTGCCTGCTGCGCCCCTTGTTCGGGCGCCGCTTTCTGCGTTCCCGATGCGTCTTCGAGGTAGGCAATGAAGGCCTGTTCCAGCGAACCTTCGCCGCGTTGCGTGGCGATGTCGGCCGGCCGGGCGCTGACCAGCACCTTGCCCGCGTGCATCAGCGAGATGCGGTCGCAGCGTTCGGCCTCGTTCATGAAGTGGGTGGAAATGAAGATGGTGACCTGGTCGCGGCGGGACAGCTCGATCAGCAGGCGCCAGAAGTTGTCGCGCGCCACGGGGTCCACGCCCGAGGTGGGCTCGTCCAGGATCAGCAGTTCGGGCTGGTGCACCATGGCCACGGCCAGCGAAAGGCGCTGGCGCAGGCCGAGCGGCAGTGCATCCGGCAGGCTGTCGAGCTCTTCCTGCAGCCCGAAGCGCTCGACCATGGCCTGCACCCGGGCTTGCACCTGGCTCTCGGGCACATGGAACAGGCGTGCGTGCAGCACCAGGTTCTGCCGCACGGTCTGCTCGCCATACAGCGAGAAAGCCTGCGACATGTAGCCGACGCGGCGGCGCGTTTCGATGTCCCGAGGGTCCACCTTCTGGCCGAACAGCCAGGCCTCGCCGTCGCTGGCGGGCAGCAGGCCGGTCAGCATCTTCATGGTGGTGGACTTGCCGCAGCCGTTCGATCCCAGGAAGCCGAAGATCTCGCCGCGGCGGATGCGGAAGTCCACATGATCCACGGCCACGAAGTCGCCAAAGCGCATGGTCAGGCCCCGCGCCTCGATGGCCACCTGGGCATCGTCGTCCAGCGTGAGCGGGGTGATTTCCACGGGCTGGTGGCCGCGCTTCTTCTCGTCGGGCAGCAGCCCGATGAAGGCGGCCTCGAGGTTGCTGGTGCCGGTGCGCTCCAGCAATTCCGGGGGTGCTCCCGTGGCGAGCACCTGGCCGTCGTCCATGGCCACCAGCCAGTCGAAGCGCTGGGCCTCGTCCATGTAGGCCGTGGCCACGACCACGCTCATCTGCGGGCGTTCGCTGCGGATGCTCGCGATCAGGTCCCAGAATTGGGCGCGGGCCAGCGGATCGACGCCGGTGGTCGGCTCGTCCAGGATCAGCAGGTCGGGGTCGTGGATGAGCGCACAGCACAGGCCGAGCTTCTGCTTCATGCCGCCCGAGAGCTTGCCCGCCGGGCGCGAAAGAAAGGGGTGCAGCCCGGTGCTCTGCGTCAGGTGGTCGATGCGCCGGCGCCGTTCGGTCGCGTCGTGGCCGAACAGGCGCGCAAAGAACTGCAGGTTCTCTTCGACCGAGAGCGTGGGATACAGGTTCTTGCCCAGGCCCTGCGGCATGTAGGCGATGCGCGGGCAAACCGCCTCGCGGTGCCGCTTGCTCCGCATGTCGCCGTCCAGCACCTGCAGGCTGCCTTGCTGCAGCGCACGGGCGCCCGCCATGAGCGCCAGCAGGCTGGACTTGCCCACGCCGTCGGGCCCGATGAGCCCGACCATGCGCCGGGCGGGAATGTCGAGGTCGATACCCGCCAGCGCCACGGCCTTGCCGTAGCGCAGGCCGACGTCCGCCAGCCGGGCCACGCAGGAGGGGGCTGTCGTCACGCCTTACTCCGGCAGCTTGACGGCGAGGTGTTCAGGCCACGCGGCCGCAGCGTCGAGCTTGAGCCATGCCACCCCGGGCAGCCCGGTCTTGACCAGCTTCACGTGCTTTTGCAGCAGTTCGGGCGCAATCTGTGCCTTGACGCGGAACATCAGCTTCTGCCGCTCGCTGGCGGTCTCCACGGTTTTGGGCGTGAACTGCGCGGTGCTGGCCACGAACGACACCTGCGCAGGGATCACGAACTGTGGCGCCGCGTCGAGCACGATGTGGACTTCGCTGCCCAGCGCCAGCTTGCCGGCAACGGCCTCGGGCAGGAAGAAGGTCATGTAGACATCCGACAGATCCACCAGGTTGAGCACTTTGCCGCCGCCGCCGATCACTTCGCCGGGCTGTGCGATGCGGTACTGCACGCGGCCGCTGCGGGGGGCCACGAGGGCGCTGTCGTCGATGTCGGCCTTGATGCGCGCCACGGTGGCTTGCGCTGCGGTGACGGCTGCGCGCGCGCTGGCCACCTGGGTACGCGCCGCCGTGATGGCGGCCTGTGCGGCCTCGGCCTGCGCCTTGGCGGCCACCACGGCCGCTT
>NZ_ACQT01000226.1 GCF_000175235.1 Acidovorax delafieldii 2AN
CAACGCACAACGCACAACGCACAACCGCAACCGCAACCGCAACCGCAACCGCAACCGCAACCGGGTCGCAGGGTCACCGGCGGGTTCCCGCAGGCTGCGCGCCCTGACCCCCGATCGGCTGGTTGGCGCCCCTGCGCGCTGCTTCGATCGCTGCGATGTCAATCTTGCGCATCGTCATCATCGCGTCGAACACGCGGCGCGCCACGGCGCGGTCGGGGTCGGCGATTCCCTGGGTCAGGGCGCGCGGGGTGATCTGCCACGACAGCCCCCATCGGTCCTTGCACCAGCCGCAGGCGCTTTCCTCGCCGCCGTTGCCGACCACGGCATTCCACAACCGGTCGGTTTCGGCCTGGTCATCGGTTGCGATCTGGAACGAAAAGGCCTCGCTGTGCTTGAAATGGGGGCCACCGTTCAACCCGAGGCAGGGAATGCCGGCCACGGTGAACTCCACCGTCAGCACGTCACCTTCCTTGCCATCGGGATAGTCGCCGGGGGCCCGCAAGATGGTGCCGACGGCACTGTCCGGAAATGTCTGGGCATAGAAATTCGCGGCATCGAGGGCATCGCCGTCGAACCACAGGCAGATGGTGTTCTTGCTGGTCATTGCGTCTCCTGAAGAATGACGGGGCCGGGCTTTGCCCCATCGGCCGCCTGCATCGTACGCAGCCTGGGCGGGGTGGCTGTCGGGCCTGTCCGATGCGGCGGTAGGAACACGCCTACGCCCACCAGGCTGGCGCGATCCTGCGCAGCCGCATGGGGACTCACTGTCCGCACGGGAACGCCGCGCCCTCTGCCGGCGCACCGCACTGGCCCGGTGCATGGCCGCACGCCAACATTTTCTGGCTCTTTTGCCCGCTTGCGCTCACCCCTTTTGCGCAAGACGCTCTTTAATTGATAGCAACCATCCGTCTTGAAAAGCTGGCACAGGGCTTGCGTTGCTGATGGCAGACCCACAGGGTCACCACGGCGGCGCCACCCAACGGCGGGTGGCTGCCACCAGAAACCGGACAAAGGCGTCCCCACCCTGCGCATGCGCTACCCAGGCAGCACGTGCGCAGCGTGAGGACGCCTTTTTTACTTTCACGACGCAAGGGGAGCCCCATGACCGATCTTCTGAAAACCAGCCTCAACCGCCGTACCGTGCTGCAGGCCGCCACCGTGGGCGCCGTGGGCGTGAGCCCGGCGCTGCGCGCGCTGGTCCACGCGCAGGGCTCGGACGCCCCGGAAAAGAAAGAGGTGAAGATCGGCTTCATTCCGCTGACCGACTGCGCCAGCGTGGTGATGGCCTCGGTGCTGGGCTTCGACAAGAAGTACGGCGTGACCATCATCCCTACGAAGGAGGCGAGCTGGGCCGGCGTGCGCGACAAGCTGGTGAATGGCGAGCTGGACTTTGCCCATGTGCTGTATGGCCTGGTGTATGGCGTGCACCTGGGCACGGCCGGCCCCAAGAAGGACATGGCCGTGCTCATGGGCCTGAACCACAACGGCCAGGCGATCACGCTGTCGAAGGCGCTCGCCGACAAGGGCGCGGTGGATGGTCCCACGCTGGCGGCGCTGATGGCCAAGGAAAAGCGTGAATACACGTTTGCAGGCACCTTCCCCACCGGCACCCACGCGATGTGGATGCACTACTGGCTCGCGGCTGCGGGCATCAACCCCGTCTCGGGCGCCAAGCTCATCACGGTGCCGCCGCCGCAGATGGTGGCCAACATGCGCGTGGGCAACATGGACGGCTTCTGCGTGGGCGAGCCCTGGAACCACCGCGCCATCATGGACGGCATCGGCATCACGGCCAACACCACGCAGGACATCTGGAAGGACCACCCCGAGAAGGTGCTGGGCACCACGGCCGATTTCATGAAGAAGCACCCCAACACCACGCGCGCCGTGATGATGGCGGTGCTGGAAGCCAGCCAGTGGATCGACGCGAGCCTGTCGAACAAGATGAAGATGGCCGAGACGATTGCCGGCAAGGCCTACGTGAACACCAGCGTGGACGCCATCAACCAACGCATCCTGGGGCGCTACCAGAATGGCATGGGCAAGACCTGGGACGACCCGAACCACATGAAGTTCTTCAACGAAGGCACGGTGAACTTCCCCTACCTCTCCGACGGCATGTGGTTCCTCACCCAGCACAAGCGCTGGGGCCTGCTCAAGAGCCACCCCGACTACCTGGCCGTGGCCAAACAGGTCAACCAGATCGATCTGTACAAGTCGGTCGCCAGCGCCATGAAGATCAATGTGCCCAAGGACGTGCTGCGCACCAGCAAGCTCATCGACGGCGTGGTGTGGGACGGCAAGGACCCCGCCAAGTATGCCGACGGTTTCAAGATCAGGGCCTGACGCCCAACCCCATCCCCCCGCACGCCAAGCACGCAGGAGAACACCATGGTCAGCGCAGTCTTCCACTCGCCGCTGGAGCACGCACCAGCAACACCGGCAACCGCTATTACAAACATAGCTAACAACGCACAAACAGCAAGCGCTGCAGCCGCAAAAGCATCCAAACCGACCCGTTCCTCCACGCCAGCCCGCGCCGCGCGCGACTGGACGGCACTCTCGCGCACCTTCTGGCTCGCCGTGCTGCCGCCCGCGCTGGGCCTGGGGCTGCTGGTGGGGCTGTGGGCGCTGGTGTCGGCCAGCACGGGCCGCAGCATTCCCACGCCTTACGAGACCTGGCTGCAGGCGGTGGAGGTGTTCAGCAACCCCTTCTACCGCAACGGCCCCAACGACCAGGGCGTGGGCTGGAACGTGCTGGCCTCGCTGCAGCGCGTGGCCGTGGGCTTCGGGCTGGCAGCGGTGGTGGGCATTCCGGCGGGGTTTGCCATCGGGCGCTTTGCCTTCCTCTCGCGCATGTTCAATCCGCTCATCAGCCTGCTGCGGCCGGTGTCGCCGCTGGCGTGGCTGCCCATCGGGTTGCTGGTGTTCAAGGGAGCCAACCCGGCCGCCATCTGGACCATCTTCATCTGCTCCATCTGGCCCATGGTCATCAACACCGCGGTGGGCGTGCAGCGCGTGCCACAGGACTACCTGAACGTGGCCCGCGTGCTCAACCTGAGCGAGTGGAAGGTGCTCACCAAGATCCTGTTCCCCTCGGTGCTGCCCTACATGCTGACCGGCGTGCGCCTGGCCGTGGGCACGGCGTGGCTGGTGATCGTGGCCGCCGAGATGCTGACGGGCGGCGTGGGTATCGGCTTCTGGGTGTGGGACGAGTGGAACAACCTCAACGTCAAGAACATCATCATCGCCATCTTCGTGATCGGCATCGTCGGGCTGCTGCTCGAAGCGGCCCTGGTCAAGCTGGCCACGGCCTTCACATTCGAAGAGGTGAGGACTTGACCCACCCCTGAGCCGCGCCTGCGGCGCGTCACCCCCTCCAGGGGGCGCCACCAGTGGCCCGGCAAAGCCGGTTCCACGGTGGCCTCGGAAAAACCAGGAGAACCTCATGCATACATCTCTCACCACCAAGTTCATCGAAGTCCAGGGCGTGGAGCAGACCTTCCGCACCGCCAAGGGCCTGTTCCCGGCGCTGCGCGAGATCAACCTGACCATCGCCAAGGGGGAGTTCGTGGCGCTGATCGGGCACTCGGGCTGCGGCAAGTCCACGCTGCTCAACCTGATCGCCGGGCTGACCACGCCCACCAACGGTGCGCTGCTGTGCGCCAACAAGGAGATCAAGGGCCCCGGGCCGGAGCGCGCCGTGGTGTTCCAGAACCACTCGCTGCTGCCCTGGCTCACCTGTTTCGACAACGTGTACCTGGCCGTCGAGCGCGTGTTCGGCGCCAAGGAAAACAAGGAACAACTGAAGGCGCGCACCGACGCCGCGCTGGCCCTGGTGGGCCTGACGCACGCGGGCCAGAAGCGCCCCGGCGAAATCTCGGGCGGCATGAAGCAGCGCGTGGGCATCGCCCGGGCGCTGTCGATGGAGCCGCAGGTGCTGCTGATGGACGAGCCCTTCGGCGCGCTCGACGCGCTGACACGCGCCAAGCTGCAGGACGAGCTGCTGGAGATCGTGGCGCGCACGCACAGCACGGTGGTGATGGTGACGCACGACGTGGACGAGGCCGTGCTGCTGTCCGACAAGATCGTGATGATGACCAACGGGCCGGCCGCCACCATCGGCGAGGTGCTGCATGTGGACTTGCCCCGCCCCCGCTCGCGCGTGGAGCTGGCCGAGGATGCACAGTACGTGAACTACCGCAAGGCGGTGATCGACTTCCTTTACACGCGCCAGGGGCATGTGGAGAAGGCCGCATGACCCGCCGCTGCCCATCCAGCCCATCCAGCCCATCGCTGGCATAAAAACTGCGTAGCTTTCAGCGCGGCCCTGTGGCCGCGCACTGGCCTGGTGCAACGACGCACCCCGCCACCCCCGACAAAGGTGTCCCTGCCAACCACTGCTTGCCCAGTGGCGGCACGGACGCCTTTTTTGTTTTTGGCATTGCATACGGACCTCAAGGCACCGCCATGTTCAACCTCCGCGATTTTCACCACGCAGGCCATGCCCCCACGCTGTGGGCTTCGTTTCTCTACTTTGCCTTCTCCTGCGGCATCTGGGTCATCAATGGCGCGATGGCGCCCTTCATCAGCGAAACCTACCAGCTCAGCCCCGCGCAAAAAGGGCTGATGCTGTCCATCCCCATTTTTGCCGGCGCCCTGATGCGTTTCCCGCTGGGCGTTCTGGCCCAGTACATCGGCCGCAAGAACGCCACGCTGGTGGAGATGAGCGGCATTGCACTGGCCATGGGCTTCGGCTACTTCTTCGTGACGAGCTACCACGACCTCCTGGCCATGGGCGTGCTGCTGGGCATAGCGGGGGCCAGTTTTGGCGTGGCATTGTCCCTGGGATCGGGCTCGTTCCCGCCCCGCTACAAGGGGCTGGCCATGGGGCTGGTGGGCGCGGGCAACGTGGGCACGGCGGTGTGTGCCCTGCTGGCACCGCCGCTGGCGCAGCAGTTCGGCTGGCAGACGGTGTATGGCTTTGCGGCCATCGGCATCGCCCTGCCCATGCTGGTGATGGTTTTCTGCGCACAGGAGCCGCCCGACAACAACCACCGTGCCAGCCTGCGCGAGCATGTGGCCTGCCTGTTTGAAAAGGACGGCTGGGCGTTCAGCCTGATCTACGCCGTCACCTTTGGCGGCTTCATCGGCCTGACCAGCTTCTTGCCCAGCTATTTTCACGATCAGTTCGGCGTGAGCAAGGTGCAGGCCGGGCAGCTCACGATGCTGGCCGCCTTTCTGGGCGCGGCGCTGCGCATCGTGGGCGGCTGGCTGTCCGACCACTGGGGCGGCATCAACACCCTGACCGGCGTGCTGGCCATCACGGCCATCAGCCTGGTGCTGTGCGGCCTGGCCGAAGGTTCGCTGCTGGCCACCATGCTGCTGTTTCTGCTGTGCTTTGCCGCGTTGGGCGCAGGCAACGGCGCGCTGTTCCAGTTGGTGCCGCTGCGCTGGCCGCTGGCCACGGCCGTGGCGGGCTCGATGATCGGTGAGATCGGCGCACTGGGCGGCGGTTTGATTCCCAACGCCATGGGCCTATCGCGCCAGTACACCGGCACCTACCTGTGGGGCTTTGTCGTGTTCGCCGCCTGCGCGGCCGCCATGCTGACGCTGCTGCGCACCATGCAGCCCCGCTGGACCCGCACCTGGGTGGACAGGG
>NZ_ACQT01000225.1 GCF_000175235.1 Acidovorax delafieldii 2AN
CCGCCGCCGCCCGCCTGCTGGGCCGCCCCTACACGATCAGCGGCCACGTCGTCCACGGACGCAAGCTGGGCCGGGCCCTGGGCGCCAGCACCGCCGACGCCGCGGATGGGTTTCGCACCCTCAACTTGCGCTTTGCCCACTGGAAACCCGCCGCCAGCGGCATCTTTGCCGTTCTGGTGCACGGGCTCGGCGACGGCGCCCTGCCCGGGGTGGCCAACCTGGGCGTGCGCCCCTCGCTCGATCCGGCGGACGTGAACGGGGGGCGCGTGCTGCTCGAAACCCATTGCCTGACCTGGCCTGCCGATCTGGGCCCCGAAGGGGCGTACGGTAAAATCATCCGTGTGGAACTGCTGCACAAACTGCACGACGAGCTGAAGTACGACGGTCTCGATGCCCTGACGGCAGGCATTGCCAAGGACTGCGCCGACGCGCGTGCCTACTTTGCGTCGGCCCACACCTCCTCCCATACCGAGACCCGGCGCCAGACCACGCGCGACCGAATTTGAGGGGGCTGCCCTGCGCAGCGCCCGCCTTGCGAGCCTCATCGCCTGCCCAAGCCCCCCTTCCTGTTTTGACCCGGGCCTGCCCCGGAATGCCCCGTTTTAAGGCTTATCCATGTCCGACAACGCCAGTCCCGCCCCCACCGATTACCGCAGCACGCTGAACCTGCCCGACACGCCCTTCCCCATGCGTGGCGACCTGCCCAAGCGCGAGCCGGGCTGGGTCAAGGAGTGGCAGGACCAGGGCGTGTACAAGAAGCTGCGCGACGCGCGCTGCGGCAAGCCCAAGTTCATCCTGCACGATGGCCCGCCCTACGCCAACGGACAGCTGCACATCGGCCACGCGGTGAACAAGATCCTCAAGGACATGATCACCAAGGCGCGCCAGCTCGAAGGCTTTGACGCGCTCTACGTGCCCGGCTGGGACTGCCACGGCCTGCCGATCGAGAACGCCATCGAGAAGCTGCACGGCCGCAACCTGCCGCGCGACGAGATGCAGGCCAAGGGCCGCGCGTTTGCCACCGAGCAGATCGCGCAGCAGATGGTGGACTTCAAGCGCCTGGGCGTGCTGGGCGACTGGGACAACCCGTACAAGACCATGAACTTCGCGAGCGAGGCCGGCGAGATCCGCGCGCTCAAGAAAGTGATGGAGCGCGGCTTCGTCTACCGCGGCCTCAAGCCCGTGTACTGGTGCTTCGACTGCGCCTCGTCGCTGGCCGAGTTCGAGATCGAATACCAGGACAAGAAGAGCCAGACGCTGGATGTGGCCTTCAAGGCCCACAACCCGGCCAAGCTGGCGGCCGCCTTCGGCCTGCCTGCCTTGAGCAAGGACGCCTTCGCCGTCATCTGGACCACCACCGCCTGGACCATTCCCGCCAACCAGGCGCTGAACCTCAACCCCGACCTGCCCTATGCGCTGGTGGACACGGAGCGCGGCCTGCTGATCGTGGCCGAAACGCTGGTCGAGTCCTGCCTGCAACGCTGGAACCTGCAAGGCCAGGTGCTGGCCGTGGTCCAGGGCCGGCAGCTCGGCGGCCTTGAATTCGAGCACCCGCTGCACGATGTGGATGCGGGCTACCGCCGCCTGTCGCCGGTGTACCTGGCCGAATACGCCACGGCCACCGACGGCACCGGCCTGGTGCATTCCTCGCCCGCCTATGGCGTGGAAGACTTCAACTCGTGCGTGGCGCACGGCATGAAGTACGACGACATCCTCAACCCCGTGCTGGGCAACGGCCGCTATGACGAGTCGCTGGCGCTGTTCGGCGGGCTGAACATCTGGAAGGCCTGCCCCATCATCATCGAGGCGCTGCAGGCCGCCGGCCGCCTGCTGGGCACCACCACCATCACCCACAGCTACCCGCACTGCTGGCGCCACAAGACACCCGTGATCTACCGCGCCGCCGCCCAGTGGTTCGTGCGCATGGACGAGGGCGAAGGCGTGTTCACCGACCCCGCCCAGAAGCCCGCCCGCACGCTGCGCCAGATCGCGCTGGAAGCCATCGAGCACACGGCCTTCTACCCCGACAACGGCAAGGCCCGCCTGCGCGACATGATCGCCGGCCGGCCCGACTGGTGCATCTCGCGCCAGCGCAGCTGGGGCGTGCCGCTGCCCTTCTTCCTGCACAAGGATTCGGGCGAGCTGCACCCGCGCACCATGGAGATCGTCGACCAGGCCGCTTCCATAGTCGAGCAGGGCGGCATCGAAGCCTGGAGCCGCATGACGGCCGAGGAAGTGCTGGGCGCCGATGACGCCGCACACTACACCAAGAGCACCGACATTCTGGAAGTGTGGTTCGACTCGGGCTCCACCTTCTGGCACGTGATGCGCGGCACGCACGGCACCATGCACCACGACGAAGGCCCCGAGGCCGACCTCTACCTCGAAGGCCACGACCAGCACCGCGGCTGGTTCCACAGCTCGCTGCTGCTGGCCAGCGCCATCTATGGCCGCGCGCCCTACCGCGGCCTGCTCACACACGGCTTCACGGTGGACGGCCAGGGCAAGAAGATGAGCAAGTCACTGGGCAACACCGTTTCGCCGCAGGAGGTGAGCGGCAAGCTCGGTGCCGAAATCATCCGCCTGTGGTGCGCCGCCACCGATTATTCGGGCGACCTGGCCATCGACGACAAGATCCTGGCGCGCGTGGTCGATGCCTATCGCCGCATCCGCAACACGCTGCGCTTCCTGCTGGCCAACGTGAGCGACTTCGACCCCGCCCAGGACGCCGTGCCCTTCGAGCAGATGCTCGAAATCGACCGCTACGCGCTGGTGCGCGCCGCGCAGTTCCAGGAAGACCTGCTGGCCCACTACAAGGTGTACGAGTTCCACCCTGTCGTGGCCAAGCTGCAGCTGTATTGCTCGGAAGATCTGGGCGGCTTCTACCTCGACGTGCTCAAGGACCGCCTCTACACCACGGCCCCCAAGAGCCTGGCGCGCCGCAGCGCCCAGACCGCGCTGCACCAGATCACGCACGCCATGCTGCGCTGGATGGCGCCGTTCCTGTCTTTCACGGCCGAAGAGGCCTGGAAGATCTTTGGCAACTCCGAATCGATCTTCATGGAGACCTTCCTGGCGCTGGGTCAGAGCGACGACGGCCTGCTGGCCAAGTGGAGCCGCATCCGCGAGATCCGCGACGCCGTCAACAAGGACATCGAGGCGCTGCGCGCCGCGGGCCAGGTGGGCGCGTCGCTGCAGGCCCGCGTCACGCTGACGGTGGCGCCGGAAGACCACGCCCTGCTCTCCAGCCTGGGCGACGACCTGAAATTCGTGTTCATCACTTCCGCAGTGGACCTGATCGCGGGCAGCGCCCTGCAGGCCAGCGTGCAGGCCAGCACCGATGCCAAATGCGAGCGCTGCTGGCACTACCGCGACGACGTGGGCCACGACGCAGCCCACCCCACCCTCTGCGGACGCTGCACCAGCAACCTCTTTGGTGGCGGTGAAGAACGGAAGGTAGCCTGATGGCCCGGGGCAGCACCGCACTCGTGCGCGGCTCGGGCGCGAGCCTGTGGCCCTGGCTGGCCTGGGCGGTCATCATCCTGATGGCTGACCAGTTCACCAAGACGCTGATCCTGGGCTACTACCGGCTGGGCGATGCCACTACCATCACCAGCTTCTTCAACATCGTGCGGGCGCACAACACGGGCGCGGCCTTCTCGTTCCTGTCCGACGCGGGTGGCTGGCAGCGCTGGCTGTTCACGGCCATCGGCATTGCCGCCACGCTGTTCATCGTCTGGCAGCTGCGCGCCCATGCGGGGCAAAAGCTGTTCTGTTTCGCCCTGTCGAGCATCCTCGGCGGTGCCGTGGGCAATGTGGTGGACCGGCTGATGCATGGCTACGTGGTGGACTTTCTCGACTTCCATGCACGCGGCTGGCATTTTCCGGCGTTCAACATCGCCGACGCGGCCATCACCGTGGGCGCGGCCTGCCTCATCCTCGATGAACTGCTGCGCGTGAGAAACGCGCGCTGAGCACGTTCTGGCCGACGGGTTGCCGATGTCGCGAAGGGTCGGCCTCCAGCGCGCCCCATCCACCCACTGGCCGGTGCAGGCTTTGCGCCCGGGCCCCAGCTTGCGGGCTATAGTTGCATGCTTCTTTCCATGAAGCATCTTCTCAATCTTCTGGCCGCCGTGGCCCTGCTCGTCTGGGGCACCCATCTGGTGCGCACCGGCATCCTGCGCGTCTTCGGCGCCAACCTGCGCCAGCTCATTTCGCGCAGCGTCAGCACCCGCCTCACCGCCGTGCTCTCGGGCATCGGCGTCACGGCCCTGGTGCAGTCCAGCACCGCCACCGCCCTCATCGTGTCTTCGTTCGTGGGCCAGGGCCTGGTGGGCCTGCCGGCCGCGCTGGCCGTGATGCTGGGCGCCGACGTGGGCACCAGCGTGATGGCCGTGGTGTTCGCGATGGACCTGTCGTGGCTGTCGCCCCTGTTCATCTTTGTCGGTGTGGTGCTGTTCATCGCGCGCCAGGACACGCCCGTCGGGCGCGTCGGGCGGGTGCTGATCGGGCTGGGGCTCATGCTGCTGGCCCTGCGGCTCATCACCGATTCGACCACGGTGCTCACGCAGTCGCCCACCGTGCGCACCCTGCTGGGGGCACTCACCAGCGACCTGCTCCTGGAGCTCTTCACGGGCGCCGTGCTGGCGGTGGTGTCCTATTCCAGCCTCGCCACGGTGCTGCTGACCGCCACGCTGGCAGGCTCGGGCGGCATTCCGGTGGAGGTGGCCCTGGGCCTGGTGCTGGGTGCCAACCTGGGCAGTGGGCTGCTGGCGGTGCTCACCACGCTCAAATCGAAGGTGCAGACGCGCCAGGTGCCGCTGGGCAATCTGGTGTTCAAGATCGTGGGCGTGCTCATCATGATGCCGCTGGTCGGCCTGTGGCTGCGCCATGTGCGCCCCTGTGTCCCCGACGTGGCCACGCTGGTGGTGCTGTTCCATCTGGCGTTCAACACGGTGGTGGGCCTGGTGTGCATCGGCCTGACCGGCACGGTGGCCCGGCTCGTGCAGCGGCTGCTGCCCCACGAAGAGGCGCCCGCGGCGGGGGCCCGACCGAGGCACCTCGACCCCTCGGCGCTGGCAACGCCCTCGCTGGCCATCTCCTGCGCGGCGCGCGAGGCGCTGCACCAGGCCGACGTGGTCGAATCCATGCTGATGGGCATGCACCAGGTGATCCGCACCGATGACCTCAAGCTGGCGCAGGACCTGCGCCGCCTTGATGACCAGGTGGACGACCTGTATTCCGCCATCAAGTACTACATGACCAAGATCTCGCGCGAAGCCCTGGACGAGCGCGAGGGCCGGCGCTGGGCCGACATCATCAGCTTCACCATCAACATGGAGCAGATCGGCGACATCATCGAGCGCGTGCTCATCGACATCGAGGACAAGAAGATCAAGAAGGGGCGCCAGTTCTCCGATGCTGGCATGGAAGAGATCAACGAGCTGCACGCGCGCCTGGTGGACAACCTGCGCCTGGCCATGAGCGTCTTCCTGAACGGCAATGTGCGCGACGCCCAAAAACTGCTGGAAGAAAAGGCCCGCTTTCGCGACCTGGAGCATGCCTACTCGGCCACCCATCTGGCCCGCCTGTCCGACAACACCGTGCAGAGCATCGAGACCAGCTCGCTGCACATCGACCTGATCAGCGAACTCAAGCGCATCAACTCGCTGCTGTGCTCGGTGGCCTACCCCATTCTGGAATCGGCCGG
>NZ_ACQT01000224.1 GCF_000175235.1 Acidovorax delafieldii 2AN
ATCGGTGGCGCCCTCCGTGCCAAAAAACAGCAGGCGGCTTCCCGCGGTTAGCCCCAGCGCCTGGCGGGCGGCTTCGTTCTGGCAGGCTGCCACGGCAGCGGCCACGCCGGCCACGGCGGATTCGCCCGCCACGATCGCCGGGTCGTTGCCCAGCGGGCGGGCCAGAAGGCGCATGGCCTCGACGGCGCCCTGGTCGTTGATCACGCAAAAAGCGTCGGTGCCGTGTTCCAGAATCTCCCAGGCCAGGTGCGACACCTCGCCGCAGGCCAGGCCGGCCATCAGCGTGTCGATGTCGCCGGTGACGGCCGTGAGCCGGCCGGCCTTGGCGCTTTGCGCCAGGCAGTCGGCGCGGTCGGGCTCGACCACCACGAACACCGGGCGGGCGCTGCCGTCGTGCTCCCAGAAATAGGCGCACACCGCCGCCGCCAGGCCGCCCACGCCGGCCTGCACAAAGACATGCGTGGGGCGCTGCGCCAGTTGCTGCGCGGCCTCATCCACCATGAGCTGGTAGCCCTGCATCACGTCGCGCGGCACGTCCATGTAGCCTGGGTACGACGTGTCGGAAATGATGAAACGGCCATGCAGCCTGGCGTCGGCGTCGGCCTGGCGCACGGCGTCGTCGTAGTTGCCGGCCGTGCGCACCACTTCGGCGCCGTAGCGCGCGATGGCGGCCCTGCGGCCCTCGCTCACCGTGGCATGGATGTAGATCACGCAATGGCAGCCAAACAGTTGCGCGCCCCAGGCCACTGAGCGGCCATGGTTGCCGTCGGTGGCGCAGGTGACGGTCAGGTGGGCGCACAGCGCGCGCACTTCGGGCGTCAGCAAATCTTGCGTGGTGAGCGTGCGGCCCAGCCGGGCGCCCAGTTCACGGCACAGCAGGCGCGCAACGGCGTAGGCGCCGCCCAGGGCCTTGAAGCTGCCCAGGCCGAAGCGGCCGCCTTCGTCCTTGTAGTGCACGGCGGCCACGCCCAGCGCCTGTGCCAGCGCTGGCAGGGACCGCAGCGGTGTCACTGCATAGCCGCGCCAGTCGGTCAGCTCGCGCCGGGCCTGGGCCAGTGCCGAAGCGCTGAGGATGGCGCTGCGGCGCGCGCCGTAGGGGGCCTGGCGGTCGGCGGCGGGGTTGCGAAGGCATTCGGCGGAAAGGGCAGGAAGTGGAGGCATGGAGGGCTCTCGGTCAATGAAAAAATGGGAAAAAGGGCAGGGCTGAGGGCGCTGCGGTGGGGGTCGGGCCGCCGCAGCCTTACAGCTGCGGCTCCAGGTCGTCCAGCACCGCGTGCAGCTGTTCGATGCGTTGCAGGCGGGCATGGGTGCCGGCTTTGGAGTGGGTGGCGAATGTGCCCGCCAGAAAGTTGATGAGGCTGATGGCGCAGACATACGAATCGAACAGCCCTTCCGGGTCGCTGGCGCCGCAGCGCAAGACCACCCGGGCCTGCAGTGCCAAGGCGGAGACCGGCGCATCGGTCAGCAGCAGTACCTGCGCGCCGGTGCTGCGCGCGGCCGCCAGCACCGTGGGCAGCCGGGTGCTGCGGCGGCGGAAGTCCACGGCCAGCACCACGTCCCTGTCGCTTGCGCTGGCCAGCAGTTCTGCTTCGCGGCCGCTGGCGTCATTGAGGCTGATCACATCGCTGCGCACCTGCGCCAGCAGCGCTTGTGCATACCCGGCCGTCACCTGGCTGTGGCGGTAGCCCACCACCCACACCTTGCGCGCCCGGGCCAGCAGCGCCAGGGCTGCCTGCACCTGCGCGGCAGCAAGCGCGTCGGCCCAGTCGGTCAGGCGCTGGGCGTCCTGGTGCAGGTGGGCGTGCAACTGCTGGGCCATGCTGTCCTTGCGCTGGACCTGCGCCATGCGCGCCAGCGGCGACTGGCGGGTGTGGTGTGCGCGCACTTGCTGGCGAAATTCATCGAAGCCTGAAAACCCCGCTCGGCGAAAGAAGCGTGCCGCCGTCGATTTGGAGGTGCCCGCCAATTGCGCCAGTTCGGTGGCGGTGTAGCCCAGCAAGGCGTCGTGGCGCGCCAGCACCACGTCGGCAAGCTTGCGCTCGGCGCCCGAGAGATCGCCATACATCTGGCGCACGCGCGCCTCGGGCGACGATGCTGCTTCGGTCCATGCCATGGCGGTTGCTCCCCGGATTTGGGCGCCGCTCCCCAGCTTGGGGCGGTGGCGCACGGTTATGAAACATGCGTGCCGAGATTTTGAAATGGAGAAACGTTCGTTTCAATTCGGCCTGCACCTCGTTGAGCAAGAAGGGTGCCCGAATTCTGTGCTGAGCGCGACCTGGGCAATCCCTTGTTCACCCGCAGGCGCGCCCTTGCGCAAGGCGCGAGTCCGGACGGGAGCGAAACGACATGGGTGACTTTGGGCCGCACCCTGGAACAGCGGTTTCAGGGCCTGGCACGCAATGTGCTCAAGCGGTTGCACCTCTTTTTTACTCTCGGAGTGCTTCCATGAAATTCAGTCGCAGAGCTTTCGCCGCCGGTGCCGCCGCCCTTGCCATTACCCTGCCGCTGGGTGCCAGCGCCCAGCAGGACGGATCGCTCAAGGCCGTGCAGGACAAGGGCAGCATTTCGCTGGGCATTCCTACCGACTACCCGCCCTACGGCTTCATGGGCCCCGACTTCAAGCCCACGGGGGTGGACGTTGCCGTGGCGCAGCTCATTGCCGACAAGCTGGGCGTCAAGGCCGACCTGGTGCCGGTGAGCACGCCCAACCGCATTCCCTACCTGCAGTCGCGCAAGATCGACGTCATCGTCTCGGCACTCGGCAAGAACGAGGAGCGCCAGAAGGTCATCGATTTCTCCGTGTCCTATGCGCCGTTCTTCCAGGCCGTGTTTGGTCCGAAGAACGTCGAGGTCAAGAGCTTTGCCGATCTGGCCGACAAGACCCTGGCCGTGACGCGCGGCACCATCCAGGACGATGCGCTGCAGGGCCTGGCGCCCAAGAGCCTGAAGATCCAGCGCTTTGAGGACGACAACGCCACCATGGCCGCCTTCATGACGCAGCAGACCCAGTTTGTCGCCGTGGGCGCGGCCGTGGCAGCCGCCGCGCTGCAGAAGAACCCCAAGGTGCAGGCCGAATACAAGCTGCTGATCAAGGATTCGCCCAACTACGCTGGCGTGCGCAAGGGCGAAACGGCACTGCTCAACAAGATCAACGACATCCTGCGCACTGCCAAGAAGGACGGAACGCTCGAGTCGTATTCGCAAAAGTGGCTGGGCCGCGGCATGGGCAATCTGCCGGACTGAGCATGGCTTGTTCGGGGGGGGGCTTGCATCGGCGAGCGCCAGCGCTTTGGTGCCCGCCGGTGCCAGGCTGCCCCGATTTCTTTCCCTTTTCTTGATGACGGATGGCGCGCATGGCCTTGGATTTCGCGACGGTGCTGGGCCAGTGGCCCATGCTGGCCCACGGGCTGGTGCTGACGGTGGTGCTGACGGGCATCGCCATTCCGCTCGGTGTGCTGCTGGGCATTGCCTGCGCCTGGTGCCGGCTGTATGGCGCGGCGCCGCTGCGCTTCGCAGTGGCTGCCTATGTCGAGGTGTTTCGCAACACGCCGTTCATCATCCAGCTGTTCTTCCTGTTCTTCGGCCTGCCGTCCCTGGGCGTGCGGCTGTCGCCTGAGGTGGCGAGTGTTCTGGCCATGATGCTGAACCTGGGCGCCTACGCCTGTGAGCAGGTGCGCGCCGGCATCGAGGCCACGCTGCACGGCCAGATCGAGGCCGCGCAGTGCCTGGCGCTGTCGCCCTGGCACATCTTCACCCGCGTGGTGCTGCCGCCCTCGCTGGGCCGCGTGTGGCCATCCCTGGTGGGGCAGACCATCATCGTCATGCTGGGCTCGTCGGTGTGCAGCCAGATCTCCACCGAAGAGATCTCCTACGCCGCCAACCTGATCTCGAGCCGCACCTTCCGCAGCTTCGAGTCGTACATCCTGGTCACGGTGGTCTATCTCGGCCTGGCGGTCGTGCTGCGCCAACTGCTCAACTGGGCCGGCCCCCGCTGGGTGTTCGGCCGCCGTGCCTGAAGGAGGAAGCACCATGGCCGATTTCACCTTCTGGGACATTGCCAAACAACTGCTGCTGGCCCTGCGCTGGACGGTGGGGCTGTCGCTCATTGCCTTTGCCGGCGGCAGCCTGCTGGGCATGGCCCTGCTGGTGCTGCGGCTGGCCCGCCTGCCGGGGGCGCAGCGCTTCGTTGCCGCCTATGTGCAGGTCTTCCAGGGCACGCCGCTGCTGATGCAGCTCTTCCTGACCTACTTTGGCTTGGCCATGGTGGGTGTCGACACCTCGCCGCTGCTGGCCGCCAGCGTGTGCCTCATCCTCTATTCCAGTGCCTATCTGTGCGAAATCTGGCGCGGCTGTGTGGAGGCCGTTCCCAGGGGGCAGTGGGAGGCGTCCGCCAGCCTGGCGATGGGCTTCACCGAGCAGTTGCGCCACGTGATCCTGCCGCAGGCGCTGCGCATGGGCATTGCCCCCACGGCGGGCTTCAGCGTGCAGATCATCAAGGGCACGGCACTGACCAGCGTGATCGGGTTCATCGAAATCACCAAGGCCGGCCAGTTGATCGCCAACGCCACGTTCGAGCCCTTCCTGATCTACGGGTGCGTGGCGGCCCTGTACTTCGCCCTGTGCTTTCCGCTGTCGCTGTGGAGCCAGCGCCTCGAGCGCCGGCTGCGCCCCAGGCGCTGAACGGCGCAGAGGCCCTGCCACGCCGCCACGCACCATCCGCGCCCGCTGTTCCGATCTGACCTTCGAATGCCTGCCATGACCTCTGCTTCCACCACTTGCCCCTCCGCCGCCCTGGCTTCAGACACGCACCCCGCGCCCGGCATCGTTCCGCTGGTGCACATCGGGGGCCTGCGCAAGCGCTACGGCGACAACGAAGTGCTCAAGGGCGTGGACCTGCAGGTGCAGCGCGGCGAAGTAGTGTCCATCATCGGCAAGAGCGGCTCGGGCAAGTCCACGCTGCTGCGCTGCATCAACGGGCTGGAGCAGTACCAGGACGGCGAGCTGCGCGTGCACGGCCAGGCCGTGAACGCTGGCGACGCACCCGCCCTGCGCGAATTGCGCAAGAACGTAGGCATGATCTTCCAGAATTTCAACCTGTTTCCGCACCTGAGCGTGGGGCGCAATGTGATGCTGGCGCCCACGCTGGTCACCCGCCAGCCCAAGGACGCCGCGCGCCACAACGCCCAGCGCCTGCTGGCGCGCGTGGGCCTGGCGGAAAAAATCGACGCCATGCCCGACCAGCTCTCAGGCGGCCAGCAGCAGCGCGTGGCCATTGCGCGGGCATTGGCCATGAACCCCGAGATCCTCCTGTGCGATGAGGTGACGTCCGCGCTCGATCCGGAGCTGGTGGGCGAGGTGCTGCAGGTGGTGGAAAGCCTGGCCGACCAGGGCATGACGCTGATCATGGTGACCCATGAAATGGGCTTTGCCCGCAAGGTGAGCGACCGCGTGGTCTTCATGCACCAGGGCCGGGTGCATGAAACGGGCGCACCCGAGCAGCTGTTTGGGAATCCGCAGACGCCGGAACTGCGCCAGTTCCTCGGCATGGTGCATGGAGGGGCTGGGGCCTGAAGTAGCCCCCAAAGCGCCCTTTGCGCTTATGTTTCGGGCGCCTTAAGCTATGAATAGCGTAGTGGCGGGGTGAAGAGACACCCGCCTGAACTCCCCGGTGCCGGCGTGCCGGCAGGGTGGCCAGGGCGGGCGAGGGGCGCGCTCCACCACCGGCGCGCGCTGT
>NZ_ACQT01000223.1 GCF_000175235.1 Acidovorax delafieldii 2AN
CGCGCGCAGGCGGGGCAGCCGCTCTGCCTGCGAGGTGAGCGCCAGCACGCGCAGCCGCCCGGCTCCGGGGGCCACTCAACAGGGTGCGTGCCACGCGCTGCCCCACGTCGCCATAGCCCACGATGAGCAGGCGCTCGCGGCGAAACCGCGAGGGCAGCGCCCCCAACCCACTGGTGACTGCCACCGTGCTCATGTGGCCTCCTGCGACAGCACGGCTGGGCACGCGCCGCCGCTGCGCGCTGGTGCCTTGCACCAGGTCGTGGCGCCTGCACGGTTAAGGGGACGATCAGGTTCTGCGGGCAAAATCGGGGGCATTCGCATGAAGACAGCTTGAAGAATAGTCCAAGGATACCCACAACATGACCAGCGCCGACACTGCTGCCGCAGCTTTCCAGATCACCGTGCAGCCCAGTGGCCGCGCATTCACAGCCCAGGCAGGCGAAGCCATCCTGGCGGCCGCCATCCACAGTGGCGTCGGCCTGCCCTACGGCTGCAAGGACGGCGCCTGCGGCTCGTGCAAATGCAAGAAGATCAGCGGCGCCGTGCACCATGGCGAGCACCAGTCCAAGGCCCTCACGGCCGACGAAGAAGCCGCTGGGTTCGTGCTGACCTGCTGCGCCCAGCCACTGACCGACGTGGTGCTCGAATCGCGCCAGGTCACCGACGAGAGTGCCTACCCCGTCAAGAAGATGCCCGTGCGCGTGGCTGCCTTCGAGAAGAAATCGCACGACGTCATGCAGGTGCGCCTGCAACTGCCTGCGAACGACACATTCCGCTACCACGCGGGGCAATACATCGAGTTCATTCTGCGCGACGGCGCACGCCGGGCCTACTCGATGGCCAACGCGCCCCACACCCAGGCCGAAGCGCCCGGGCTGGAGCTGCACATCCGCCACATGCCTGGCGGCAAATTCACCGACCACGTATTCGGCGCCATGAAGGAAAAAGAAATCCTGCGCGTGGAAGGCCCGTTCGGCAGCTTCTTCCTGCGCGAAGACTCGGCCAAACCCATCGTGCTGCTGGCTTCGGGCACCGGGTTTGCGCCCGTCAAGGCCCTGATCGAGCACATGCAGTTCAAGGGCATCACACGCCCTGCCACGCTGTACTGGGGCGGCCGCCGGCCCGGCGACCTTTACCTGCACGACTGGGTGCTGGCGCGCGCCGCCGAAATGCCCCACCTTACCTACGTGCCCGTGGTGTCCGATGCGCTGCCCGAAGACGGCTGGACGGGCCGCACCGGCTTTGTGCACCAGGCCGTGATGCAGGACTTTGCCGACCTGTCAGGCCACCAGGTGTATGCCTGCGGCGCCCCCATCGTCGTGGACTCGGCACGCACCGCCTACAGCGCCGAACGCGGCCTGCCGCCCGAGGAATTTTTTGCCGATTCGTTCACGTCCGAGGCCGACAAGCACGGCTGAAGCCGGCGGCAGGTGCGCACCGGGCCGGATGCCAGCCCCCGGCTGCCGGTGCCTTAAGCCGGTGCCAGCACCCGCAAAGCCCCAAACCCCACCCCTCCTTCGTGAGGGCAGTTTCATTTTTTGCACAATGGAGCCATGAACCGCCGAAACATCCTTCTCGCAAGTGCCGCTACCGCAGCGGTTTTCTCTTCTTCACTGGCCATGGCGCAGGAAGCGCCCATCCGCCTGATCGTGCCCTATGCCCCCGGCGGCCCGCTGGATGTGACGGCACGCGCGCTGGCCGAGCGGGTGCGTGAATCGCTGGGCACGGTGATCATCGACAACAAGGGCGGCGCGGGCGGCAACATCGGGGCCGACGCCATTGCCAAGGCAGCGCCCGACGGACTGACCATCGGCATCGCGGCCACCGCCACGCATGCCGTGAACCCCTGGCTGTATGCCCGCATGCCCTACGACGCCGCCAAGGACTTTGCCGGCATCACGCAGATGGTGCGCGTGCCCAACGTGCTGGTCATGAATGCCGACAAGGCAGCGCAACTGAAGATCAACACCGTGGCCGACCTGATCGCCTACGCCAAGGCCAACCCCGCCAAGCTCAACTACGGCAGCGGCGGCAATGGCAGCGCTGGACACCTGGCGGGCGAGATGTTCAAGCAGCGCGCGGGCATTTTTGCCCTGCACATCCCCTACCGCGGCGGTAACCCGGCCCAGCTGGCCCTGCTGAGCGGCGAGGTGGACTTCAACATCGACAACCTCTCCACCGCCGCGCCCAACATCCGCGCCGGCAAGCTCAAGGCCCTGGCCGTGACCAGCCTGCATGAAAGCCCCGCCCTGCCCGGCGTGCCGCCGCTGTCGAACACGTTCAAGGGGTTCGCGATCGACACCTGGTGGGGCCTGGTGGCCCCCGCCGGCACGCCCAAGCCCGTGATCGCCAAGCTGAACAAGGCCTTCGTGGCGGCGCTCAACGCGCCCGAAACCAAGACCCGCTTTGGCGCGCTGCTGGCCGAGCCCGTACCCACCACCCCTGAGCAATTCGATGCCTTCATGGCCAGCGAACGCGCCAAATACCAGCAACTGGTGAAGGCGTCGGGCGCCAAGGTGGACTGACGCGCGGACAGTGTCCAGCGCCAGGGCGGACACGCGCCATTGGGATCGGACACCGCACGGGGCAAGGATGCCGCACAGGGCAAGGACGCCGCACAGGGCAAGGACGCCTGGCCACGGCCCCCGGGTGCTGCGATTGGCCGCTATGGGTGGCCCTTGGGAGTCCGGCGTCCCTTGATGGCCAGTCGTCTGCCCAGGGGATCTGGCGTACCGGTTTTTCAAAGCCAATGGAGACCATGCGCAGGCCCCATATACGCCAATAGCTACTTTTTCAATAGCAGCCGTACTGTCTGCCTTGAGGCGGCTACACGTGCGACCAGCCGGCGTCCTGCATCTGCTCGATGCGCTGCGCGGCCACGGCCGCCAGTTGCTGCGCCGGCACGCGTGTGGGTGCCAGTTCGGCCAACGGCAGCAGCACGAACGCGCGCTCGTACATGCGCGGGTGCGGCACAGCCAGCGCGGGGGTGTTGATCACCTGATCGTTGAACAGCAGGATGTCCAGGTCGAGCGTGCGCGGCGCGTTGCGGTAGGGGCGCTCGCGCCCGCATGCGTGCTCGATCTCCTGCAGCCGCATCAGCAGTGCTTCGGGCGCCAGAGTGGTCTCGAGTTGCGCCACGGCGTTGAGGTAGTCGGGGCCGCCCGCATCCACAGGCGCGCTGCGATACAGCGACGACACCCGCAGCACACGCGTCCCTGGCAGCGCGGCAATGGCCTTGAGCGCGCTGCGCAGGCTGTCCAGCCGGTCGCCCAAGTTGGCCCCCAGACCGACCCAGGCTTCAACCGCGCCGAGGGTGTCGCCCTCCACCATGCGGACAGCCCCCCTCTTTACTCGCCTGCCGCTACGGCAGCCGCGCCCTCGCCACTGCCGCCAGCCGGCTTGCGACGGCGGCGGCGGCGCTTCTTGGGCGCTTCGCCGTCTGCCAGGGGTCCGACATCGTCCGCAGATGCGGGGCTGGGTGCGGCGTTGCCTGCCGGGGCCGTCGGCGCACTGCGAGGCACGCGGCGTACCACGGGCTGCGCCTTCTGGCGCGCCTTCTGTTCTTCACGGGCCTGGTCCATGAGGTCGTCGCGGCGGTCGTCGCTGGCCCCCTGGAAGTCCTGCCACCACTCGGCCAGCGCTTCTTCCACTTCGCCAATGTCGGCCCGCAGGCGCAGAAAGTCGAATCCGGCGCGAAAGCGCGGCTGGGCCACCATGCCAAAGGGTCCGCTGCCCACGCGCTTCTCAAAGCGCGGCTGCATCACCCAGATCTCGCGCATGTCGGCGGCCAGCTTGCCGCGGCCTGACACGTCGCCAATGCGCTTGTCGAACACGTCGTCGATCGCGTCCTGCAGCGCGGGCAGCGGGTGCTGGCGCTGGTTCAGGCGCTCGGTCCAGCCCTTGCGCACGTCTTCCCAGAGCACGCAGGCCAGCAGGAAGCTGGGCGCCACGGGCTTGCCTTCGCCCACACGGCGGTCGGTATCGGTGAGGGCGGCGTTCACGAAGGGCGTGTCGGCGCGCTCCACCACCACGTCCAGCAGCGGGTAGATGCCCGTGGCCATGCCCAGCTTGCGCAGCTGCGCAATCGTGGCGATGGCATGCCCGGTCTGCAGCAGCTTGAGCATCTCGTCGAACATGCGGCTCTGCGGCACGTCTTGCAGGAGCTGCTGGGACTGCACCAGCGGCGCGGCCGTCTTGGCGTCCAGCGTGAAGCCCAGCGCACTGAGCTTGGCGGCAAAACGCACGGCGCGGATGATGCGCACCGGGTCTTCGCGGTAGCGCGTGGCCGGGTCGCCGATCATGCGCAGCGTCTTCTTCTTGGCGTCCTGCAGGCCCTTGTGGTAGTCCACCACGATCTGGCTCACCGGGTCGTAGTACATGGCGTTCACGGTGAAGTCGCGGCGCGTGGCGTCTTCGTCCTGAGGGCCCCATACGTTGTCGCGCAGCACCCGGCCGCTGGCATCCACCGCGTGCTGCATGCCCGAAAGCTGCGCCTTGCTGGTCTTTTCGTTGCCACTGACCTGGCCTGCGGCCGAGTTGTCGAGGTACGCGCGGAAGGTGGAGACCTCGATCACCTCGTGCTCGCGCCCCCGTCCATGCACCACGTGCACGATGCGAAAACGCTTGCCGATGATGAACGCGCGGCGGAACAGCCCCTTGACCTGCTCGGGCGTGGCATTGGTGGCCACGTCGAAGTCCTTGGGGCGCAGGCCCAGCAGCAGGTCGCGCACGGCTCCGCCCACGATGTAGGCCTCAAAACCCGCCTGCTTGAGCGTGGCCACCACCTCGGCCGCGCGGCGGTCCACCAGCTCGGGGTTGATGCCGTGGACCGAGGCGGGCACCTCTTCGCGCTTGCCGAAATGGGGCTTGCCGCCCGAGGTGCCGGGCGTCGATTTGCCCAGCAGTTTGTCGATGAACTTCTTGATCATGGGTATGCAGTAAACAGGTGAACCGGCGCCAACAGGCAGGCGGGGTGCGGCTTCAGGGGGCACCATCCCGCGCGGCGGCGGGCTGCGCATCCGTGGCCGGGCCGGCCGCAAACAGGTCCAGTATGCGCCAGCCACGGTCCTGCGCCAGCGCTCTCAGACGGGCATCGGGGTTGGTCGCAACGGGGTGATCGACCTTCTCCAGCAAGGGCACGTCGTTCATGGAATCGCTGTAGAACGTGCTCTCGACATCGCCCCACGACAGCCGCCTCTCGGCCAGCCATTGTTCCATGCGCCGCACCTTGCCTTCGCGCATGGTGGGAATGCCGTCAATCTCGCCCGTGTACCAGCCACAGGAATCCCGCGCCAGCCGCATGGCCAGCAATTCTTGCACGCCCAGGGCCTGCGCGATGGGCTGGGTCACGAATTCGTTGGTGGCCGTGATGATGAGCACCTCGTCGCCGGCGGCCTGGTGCTGGCGCAGCAGTTCGAGCGCCTGCGGCCGGATGGCGGGAGCGATCACCTCGCGCATGAATTGCGCGTGGGCGGCTTGGGCGGCTTCGGGCCCGCGCCGGCGCACGGCCTCGGTGGCAAACCGCACGTAGTCATGCACATCGAGCGTGCCGGCCTGGTAATGGGCGTAGAACTCGTCGTTGCGGCGCGCGAACTCGACCGGATCGTTCCAGCCGATGCGGATGGTGAATTCGCCCCACTCGTAGTCGGAGTCGAGGGGCAGCAACGTGTGGTCCAGGTCGAAAAGGGTCAAGCGAGGGCGATGTGCCGGCATATCAATCACTGTGGGAAGAGTTGGGGCCGGCACT
>NZ_ACQT01000222.1 GCF_000175235.1 Acidovorax delafieldii 2AN
GTACGGGCGGCCTGGCGCGCCGCGTCGGCAGCGCCGGCCGGATCGGCCGCCTTGTGGGTGGCACCCATCATGGCGTCGGCCGTCCTGAGCTGGAAAGCGTTGGCCACGTCGGCCATGCTGAAGTTCATGCCCTTGAGCGTGGCCAGGGTCATTTTCTGCACCTCCAGCGCCTGGACGGTGGCGGTCAGGGCCCGCGAATTCTGTTCGAGCCAGAACTGCACGGCCTTGAGCTCGTCGATGCGCTTTTCGAGCTCTTCGACGCTGAGGGTGGGCGCCACCCAGTTCGAGAGGTTCGGCAACTGGGGAATGCTGCTGGAGGCGCCCTTCGCCAGGCTTTGCAGGAAGTCAAAGCCGGGGACGAATTTGCCGAAACCGAAATGGGGTGTATCGCTCATGGCCGCTCCGCAAGAGGTGGGTCTGGGGCATGGGGCCCGGCCGGGCCCCATGGCTGCACAGCTTACTCCAATGCCTCGCGGGCCGGGAGCCCCCGCGCGGTCAGTGCTTTTGCCCGTGCGCCGCGCCGTGGCCCATGTCGGTGGCCGCAGCGCCGGGGGCCTGCGTGGCCACCGGCAGCTGCAGCGGCAACTGCGACTCGGTGCCCTTGGCGTCCTGGAACACCAGGGTCACGGGCACGCTGGAGCCCTTGGCCAGCGGGGCCTTCAGGTCCATCAGCATGACGTGGTAGCCGCCGGGCTTGAGCTCCACCGTCTTGCCTGCGGGCAGGTCCAGCCCCGGCACGGCGCGCATTTTCATGACGTCGCCCTCCATCTTCATTTCGTGCACCTCGGCCACGCCAGCCGCCGGCGTTTCGACGCGCACCAGGCGCGCGCCGTCCTTGGCCGTGAGGCGCATGAAGGCGCCCGTGGCCTTCTGGCCTTGCACGCTGGCGCGTGCCCACGCGCCCTCGACCGCCACGGGGGCAGAGCCTTGGGCGTGGGCCTGACCTGCGAACAGGGCAATGGCGAAAAGCACGGGGCGGGTGATGCGCTGCAGTGTCATGGAATTCTCCTGGGGTTAAAAAAGCGTTGCGGGTTGGACAAAGAAAAGGCGCGGATCAGTGCGCGTGGCCGCCTGCGGCCGGCATCAGCTCAAGCACAGGCGCGGGAAATTTCAGTTCGCCAGGCTTCTGGCCCGGGGCGGGCACTTCGGCCCAATCGGCCCTGCCCTGCGCACACACCTGGGCCACCGGCCAGTACAGCGTGCCGGCCTGCGCGGGCATGCGCGCCTGCAGCACGAACTCGTCGTAGTAGGCGTTGGGCAGGGCATCGGCCGGTGTGTTCGCCATCCAGTGGATGCGGCGCACTTCCTCGGCAATGGTCTTGCCGTGGTCGGTGCGCGGCTGGGCCAGCGTCTCCCGCTCGATGGCGATGGTCCAGCCCGCCTTGGGCATGGGCTTGGCGCCTTCCACGCCGGGCGGCAGGGTCACCACGATCTCGCGCGTGGGGGACTCGCCGCAGCCGTGGCCCACGCGGAACGTGGCCTTGTAGCCGCTGCCGGCGCTGGCCACCTGGTATTCGAGCGTGATATGGGCATTTGCCGCATTGAAAATGCCTGTAGCGCTTACCAATAAAGCGCAAGTAGCTATTGTTTTGATAGTTTTCATGGCCGTCGATTGCATGGGGGTCGAGAAAGGTCAGAGGGCCCACTTCAGCTCGGCAAAGTAGCTGCGCTGCGGGTAGGGATGGAAGTTCCAGAACTGGTAGTTGTTGAGGTTGTCGATGCCCACCGCCGCACTGACCTGCTTGCTGATCTGGTAGCGCACGCGCACGTCGGTGGTGAAGTAGCGGCTCGCGCCCTGGTAGGCAAAGCCGTTGGGGTCACTGTTGTCGAGCGTGCTGTACTGCTTGCCGCTGTAGCGCGCGCCCAGGGTGTACGACCATTTCTCGTCCGGCCGGTACGTGGCCACGGCGCTGGCGCGCCACTCGGGGATGCGCGGCTGCCATTGGCCCACGCTGGCGGGAAACTTGTCGTTCTTCGTGATCTTGGAGTGGGTCCAGGTCAGGCTGCCGCCCAGTTCCAGCCCGCGCACAAAGACGTTGGCGGCCTGGTATGCCAGTTCCAGGCCCTTGGTACGGATCTCGTCCACGTTCTGCACGTTGGTGACGTTGGGTGTGACGAGCACATTGGTCTGCGAGTACAGCGCATCATGGGTGCGCTCAAAAAACGCTGTCAGGCGCAGCAGGCCATTGCCCATGTCGCGCTCGGCGGTCAGCTCGGTGGTCCAGCTCTTCTCGGGTTTCAGATTGGGGTCGTTGTTGATGAGCGTGCCACTGCCGTTGATGCCGCCCTGGTACAGCTCGGACACCGTGGGCATGCGCACGGCGCGGCCGGTGGAGGCCTTGAGCACCCACAGGTCGCTGGCCTGGTAGGCCACCGCGGCCTTGGGCGAGACATAGGTCTCGTTGCGCTCGGTGTGGCTCACCGTGGTGGTGGCGTTGCCGGTCTGGCCGTTGCTGGCGCTCCAGCGCTCGGCGCGGGCGCCCAGCACGGCTTTCCATTGGGGCGCGATCTTCCAGGTGTCTTGCGCCCACAGGCCGATGAGTTGCGTATCGCCGTTGAAGGCCTGGTTGCGTGCACCGGCATCACCGCTGATCCAGTTGCTGGTGGCGTTCTCGATGGTGCGCAGCTGGTAGCTGTCGCGCTGCAGGCCGAAGTCCACAATGTGCGTGCCCTGCACGCCCTCGGGCCGCCAGGTGCCCTTGGCGGCCAGGGTGTTCCAGCCCGTGCCCTTGCTGTTGACGATGCGCCCTGCCCCGCCGTTCAGCGCCGCAGGCAGCGCCACGGTGGCGGCGCGCAGGGTGTCGGTCTGGTAGTCGTACAGGCTGGCGGCCACCTCCCAGTCGAACACGCCCTGCGTTTGGCTCTTGACCGAGAGCCCGTGCATGAAGTGCGTGAGGTCTTCGTTGGACACATTGAAGTCCGTGGGCGTGAGCGCAAACGAGCGGCCATTGACATTGATGTTGACCGTGCCGCCATACACCGCGTTGCCGTTGGCATCGCGCAGGTAGCTGGTGGGGCGGCCTTCGGATTCGTTGTGCCACCAGCCGAAGGTGTAGGCCGCACGCACGGTGGGTGAGAAGTCGTAGGCGATCTTCGCCTTGATGTGGTCTTGCTGCGTGTGGTACTGCGTGGCGGTGCCCAGCAGGTACCAGGGCTGGTTGCTGCGGTTGTTGCCCAGCACCGCGCCCGTCACGGGCGTGCCCGCGTTGCCCACGGTACCGGCGGACACCAGGCGCGTGGGGAAGGTCAGCGGCTGGCCTTCGCTGTCCGTCTTGTTGAAGTTCAGGAACCACGACCAGTCGCCATTTTTGTTGCCCACCGATGCGCTCACCTGCTTGCCCCCGTAGGTGCCGCTGGTGTTGTACAGGTCGAAAGGCTGGTGCTGATAGCTGACCTGCCCATGCGCCTCAAACTTCGTCGGCATGCGCGTGACGTAGTCCACCACCGCGCCCACCGAGTTGCCCGCATACGCGGCGGAGAAGGGACCGTAGAGCACATCCACGCGCTCGATCTCCTCGGGCGTGACCAGCATCCAGCGCGGCGCGTTGGTGGGGCCGTTGCCGAGGTAGTTGCTCAGCAGAATGCCGTCGGCAAACACCATGGACCGGGCCGGGTTGCCGGTGCCCGAGGCGCGCGTGGACAGCACGGCATGGTTGTAGTCGCCGATGTAGCGCTTGCGCACCAGCAGGCTGGGCAGGTACTTGAGCGCGTCTTCGCTGTCGGTGGCATTGATCGAATGCTCGATCTGCTCGCGCGTGACGCCCTCGATGGTGGTGGGGATCTGCGTGGGCAGCGAGGTGGGCTGGCCGCCGCTGATGGTGACCACGCCCAGCTCCTTGACGGGGGCGCCGTCAGGCGTCTGGGCCAGCACAGGCACGGCCCAGGACAGTGCCAGGGGAAAAGCGCCGGCCACGGCCAGCGCCATGCGGTTTTTGCGCATGGAAACTCCTGAATACAAGCCAAATAGGCCGCTAGCGCCTTATTTATCCGCGCCAGCAGCTATCAAACGAATAGCAATCAGGAGAAAACAGGAGGACCACGCGGCGGCAGCGGCGCGGCAGTGCGCGCAGCGATGTGCGCGGCAGGGACGGGGCGCAGGGCATGCGCCAGGGGATGGGCCACCGGCAAGGCGGCCTGGGCCACCGGCGGGGGAGCCCCCACATGGGCACACAGGGGGCAGTCCAGCGTATGGCCCGACATTTCCTGCGCACCGTCGTCGGTTTTGACCAGCAGCTTGATGGCACCCGAAGTCGAGCAGACCAGTTCCATGGCCTGCGGATGCACCAGCGGCGACGCCACCGCCACACCGATCGACAGCACAAACCACGCCAGCACAAGGTGGGCGAGCCAGCGAAGGCTGCGAAGGGTTTGCAGGCAGGGGCGGGGCATGGAGCATTCATTGTAGGGGCCTTGCCCGCAAATCCCTTGACCGAGGTCATCTTCGCGACGGCGCCCCTGCCCGGGTCCGCATAGGATGCGCGCTCCCCTCTCGATCCTTTTCATGACACCGGAGACGAACCCATGCTGACCCTCTGCGGCTTTTCCGCCAGCAACTACTACAACAAAGTCAAGCTTGCCTTGCTCGAAAAAGGCCTGCCCTTCACCGAGGAACTGGCCTGGGTGGGCGAGACCGACCGCAGCGCCACGCCGCTGGGCAAAGTGCCCTACCTGCGCACGCCTGCAGGCACGCTGTGCGAGTCGGCCGTGATCGCGGATTACATCGAAACCGCCCATCCCCAGCCCTCCCTGCTGCCGGCCGACGCCTTCGCTGCAGCCAAGGTGCGCGAGCTGATCACCTTTCTGGAACTGCACCTGGAACTGGTAGCGCGCAACCTCTATCCCCAGGCATTCTTCGGCGGCAGCGTGAGCGAGTCGGTCCGCGAGAAGGTGGGCGCGCAGCTTGAAAAGAACGTCGCGGCCTTCGGCCAGCTGGCGCAGTTCAGCCCCTACGTGGCCGGTGACCACTTCACCCTGGCCGACTGCGCCGCCATCGTGCACCTGCCGCTGGTCAGCGCCGCCACCAAGACCATCTACGGCCGGGATTACCTCGCCGATCTGCCCGTACGCGACTACCTGGCGCGCATGGCCGAGCGCCCGCACGTGCAGCGGTTGAACGCCGATCGCAAGGCCAGCACGGCAGCGCTGCTGGCACGCCCCCCCAAGGGCTGAGCCGGGCTACGGCAGCGCCCTGCGCGCGCAGGGCAAACGGCCCCCTCCCCGTGGGCCCCCCCAAGAAACCCAGAGCGCGCCTTTCGTGACGGATCACTGACGTGGGCCGGCTGCTATCCTTGACCGGATGCACAGCCTGTTCCACCTCGCCTTCCACGTCACCGACCTTGATGCCGCCCGCCGCTTCTATGGCGACGTGCTGGGTTGCCGCGAAGGCCGCAGCACCGACACCTGGGTTGATTTCGATTTCTTTGGGCACCAGATTTCGCTGCACCTGGGCACGCCTTTCGCCAGTGAGCGCACGGGCCATGTGGGCGGCCACCTGGTGCCCATGCCACATTTCGGGGTCATTCTCGCGCTGCCAGCCTGGCAGGCACTCGCGGCGCGGCTGCGCGCAGCCCGCATCGATTTCGTGATGGAGCCCCAGGTGCGCTTTGAAGGCCAGCCAGGCGAACAATGGACGATGTTCTTCCACGACCCCAGTGGCAACCCCATTGAAATCAAGGGGTTCCGCTCACTCGAAGACATCTACGCCGCCTGAACGCCGTCTGAGCGCCCCGTGCGCATTGAGGCGCCGGCGTTCGCTCACTTGCCCGCGAGCGAGGGGATGCCTCCCAGCGCGAACACCGAATTGGGCACGCCTGCGCGCAC
>NZ_ACQT01000221.1 GCF_000175235.1 Acidovorax delafieldii 2AN
GGCCCTGGTCGGGCCGCGCCACGGCTTCTTCGTAGCGGGCAGGCTGCGCCATGGGCTGCGCTGGCTGCGGGTAGGCACGCGCCTGTGCACGCGGGGCTGGCGCCAAGGGCGCGGGCTGCGCTATGTATTCAGGAGCTGGTGGCGCCCGCCTGTCTTGCGCTACAGGCGCTTTTTCATCGATGACCTCGGCTTCGGGCGTGCGCGCGGCCACAGCGGCCAGGGCCTGCGGCTCGGTGGGGACGCTCTTGCGTTGCTGCACCACCAGGGTTGCGCCCAGCGCCACCACGCACAAGCCCAGCGCGGCAATGGCGCCCCACAGCCACTGCAGGGGAATTCTGGACGGCGCGGGCGTCTGCGCGGCCGTGGGTGCCATGGAAGGAAGATGGGATTGCATACGAAAAACCTTTCAACATTGAATACGCCACACAGCCTGGCTGCGGGCTTGCAGCGAAGTTACACATTGCGCGCTGCAAATACCGCCCCGCCGGGGTAAGCAGCGGTAACAAGTTGCTCAAAGCGCCCGGGGCGCGCTGCGGCCGGCGGCGCCCCGCGCTTCTTCATAAGCGCGGGCACACGCCGCAGAAACCAGCAGCACAGCGGCCGAGAAATAGATCCACATCAGCAGCACCACCAGCGAACCCGCCGCCCCGTAGGCAGACACCACCGCCGCCGTCGACAGATACACCGCCAGCACATGCCGCCCCGCAGTGAACAGCGACGCCCCAATCACCGCCCCCAGCCAGAGAAAACGCAGCCGGGGCTTGGGGCCGGCGCTCATGCGCATCAGCCCCACGAAGAGGGCCGCGCACACGGCAAACGCCGTGGCCTCGTTGAGCAGGCGCAGCAGCGGCGCCATGGGCAGCCAGCGGCCGGCCCACCCGGCAAACAGGTTCAGCAGCGTCGTAACCACGAGCGACACCAGCAGCAGAAAGCCGAAGGCCAGCACATAGGCCACGCCGCGCAGGCGCAGCGAAACACTGTGCCACCAGGGCTGGGGCGGCACCTCCCCGCGCCCATGGGTCCACAGCCGCTGCAGCGCCGACTGCAGTTCGCCAAACACCCCCGTGGCACCGAACAGCAGCACCAAAAAGCCCAGGGTCGATGCCAGAAGGCCCTGCTCGGGCGCCTGGGCGCTGCGCAGCGTCTGGCGGATCACCGCGGCACCTTGCGCACCCACGATGGTGCCGATCTGCGCCACGATGCCCTGCTGCAGGCTGTCGCGGTCCAGCCACCAGCCCAGCACCGCAACCAGCAGCACCAGCAGCGGCGCAAGGCTCAGCATGCCGTAGAACGACATCGCCGCACTCATGCGAAAACCATCGGCGTCGGCCCACAGCCAGACCACGCGGCGCAGGGGCATCAGACTCTGCCAGCCTCCACGCACGGGGGGCGGCGCCTGGCTTGCGGTGGCGGTGTCGTTCATGGGTTTGGAGAAGATGTGTGAAAAGGCATTGGGGTCGCACACGTGCCGCTGGCTGCGGCACGGACCCGTAGCGCGGGGGCATGGCAACCCGCTGCGCCCACGGCCCGCGCCTTTCGCTGACATGGATTGGCATTGGTACGGTAACGCCGCCTGCGGTCTTGCCGCTATCGGACAGACAAGGCGTTATGGGTAGGCCGTCTCCCACGCAGAAGGCGCCGCCCGGTGCGTCGCGATAATGCGCGCATGCCCGCAGCCCCCGCCCCACGGCCGCCCCGCCAGCGCCCGCACCGCCCCCCGGAAGACCGCCATTTCGTCACCGCGCTGGCCCGGGGGCTGGAGGTTCTGGCCTGCTTTCGCTCGGGCGACAAGATGATGGGCAACCAGGAGATCGCCCAGCGCTGCAAGCTGCCCAAATCCACCGTCTCGCGCCTCACGGCCACGCTCACGCGGCTGGGTTACCTCATCCACATGGAAGACAGCGGCAAATACCGGCTGGGCACGGCCACGCTCTCGCTGGGCAGCGCCATGCTGGTGCGGCTGGACGTGCGGCACGTGGCGCGGCCGCTGATGCAGGACCTGGCCGACTATGCGAAGGCCGAAGTGTCGCTGGGCACGCGCGACCGGCTCTCGATGATCTACGTCGAGAACTGCCGCAGCTCGGCCCTGCTGACGCTCAGCCTGGACGTCGGCTCCCGCATCTCGCTGCCCGCCTCTGCGATGGGGCGCGCCTGGCTGGCCTGCGTGCCCGAGGCAGAGCGCAATGAAGTCCTGGCGCAGGTGCAAGCCCGCGACGCCGATGCCTGGCCCGCCGCGCGCGACGCCATCCAGCACGCGCTGCACGAATACCGCACGCTGGGCGTGGCGCCTTCGTTTGGCGAATGGCAGAAAAACGTGAACGCCATCGCCCGCGGCTTTGACCCCGGCGGGGGATTGCCGCCCATGGTGATCAACTGCGGCGGACCGTCCTTCAACCTCTCGCGGGACTTTCTGCTGAACGAAGTGCGGCCCCGGCTGATCGAGATGGTGGCGCGTATCGAAGCGGCGCTCTACCGCTAGCTAGCCCGGGCACGGGCACCAGCCGGCTGAGTGCTGAGTGCTGAGTGCTGAGTGCTGAGTGCTCAGCGGATGCCGCCAGGCCGCACGCCGGCTCCTGGCGCATCGGCACCCTGCCCATCCCTGCGCAGCCCGCGCGCGTGGCACGCGGGCGCGGCCCACGGACATTGCCAGATACCACCGGCACCGGGGCGGCACGAGGCATTGACGGGGAACTTCGTCCAGCGCCCGCCCTTCCTCACCACCCGACGCCCCTTGGTACGGCGCGTGCTGCGCGACTTTGCCAGAAGTTCTGCCAGAACCTTGCTGGAGGATCAGGCACGGTGCCTCCGTAACCGCGCGGCTCAAGTTTCGCAGGTGACAGACAGCCCAGCACGGGCGCCCTAGCATGGCCGCATGCCTGACTGGGCGCGTTGCAAGGCGATGCCCCGGGGCGCCCCTCCTCTTCCAGCCCATGAGCACCACTTCTCTGATTTCCTGCGCAGTGCACGGCCCGCCGCCGCGATAGCCGCCGTGCTGCACACCTTGCCCAGCCCAATCGACGCCGCAGCGCGGCCATCCATTTTCAAACAGTGCTGAAACACGACCGGCCCATCGGGGCCGCCAACCACCAAGGAGCAACCGCCATGAGCGTGAAACAACTCTTCGATCTGTCCGGACAGGTCGCCCTCATCACCGGCGGCTCGCGCGGCCTGGGCCTGCAGATGGCCGAGGCACTGGGCGAGATGGGCGCCAAGCTCGCCATCTCGGCGCGCAAGGCCGACGAGCTGGCGCAAGCCAAGGCGCACCTCGAAGGCCTGGGTTACGAGGTCGAGACCGTGGTCAACGATCTGTCGAAGTTCGACCAGATTCCGGCCATGGTGGACCAGGTGCTGGCGCGCTTCGGCACCATCGACATCCTGGTGAACAACGCCGGCGCCACCTGGGGCGCCAACGCCGAGAACTATCCCGACGCCGCCTGGAACAAGGTGATGGACCTGAACGTGAACGCGCCCTTCTTCCTCTCGCGCGAGGTGGGCAAGCGCGTGATGATCCCCAAGGGCCGGGGCAACATCATCATCACCGCGTCGGTGGCCGCCATCAAGGGAACGCCGCCCGGCATGAACACCATCGCCTACAACACCTCCAAGGCCGCCGCGCTGCATTTCGCGCGCACTCTGGCGTCCGAGTGGGGCCATTACGGCATCCGCGTCAACGCCATCTGCCCGGGCTTCTTCCCGAGCAAGCTGGCCAATGGCCTGATCGAAAAGCTCGGCCCCACCATGATCGAGCGCACGCCGCTGCGCCGCATCGGCGGCGACGAGGACCTCAAGGGCGCCGTGGTGTTCCTGGCCTCGGACGCCTCGCGCCACATCACCGGCCAGGGCTTGGTCGTGGACGGCGGCGCGAGCTTGATCTGACAACCTCCTGAGGCGCTGCGCGCCTTCCCCCTTCTCTCGCGGCGCTGCGCTTGCAGGATGGGGGACGCAGCCCTCGCTGCGGGGCGGTCCTTGCTCAGCTGCCCTGACCTGGGCCGCGCCCATCCCGTCGGCCTCGTTTTTTTTCAAAGGATTTGCACATGGATTTCTCCTACTCCCCCAAGGTCGTCGACCTGCAAAAGCGCCTCACGGGCTTCATGGAAGAGCACATCTACCCGGCCGAAGCCGTGTACCACCACGAGGTGGCCGAGAACCGCAAGGCCGGCAACGCCTGGCAACCCACTAAGGTGATGGAGGAACTCAAGGCCAAGGCCAAGGCGGCCGGCCTGTGGAACCTGTTCCTGCCCGAGTCGAAGTTCGGTGCCGGCCTCACCAACCTCGAATACGCGCCGCTGTGCGAGATCATGGGCCGCTCGCACGTGGCGCCCGAGGCCTTCAACTGCTCTGCGCCCGACACCGGCAACATGGAGACCCTGGTGCGCTATGCCACCGAGGAGCAGCAGCAGCGCTGGCTGCTACCCCTGCTCGACGGCACGATCCGCTCGGCCTTCGCCATGACGGAGCCCGCCGTGGCTTCGTCGGACGCGACCAACATCGAGGCGCGCATCGAGCGCGACGGCGATGAGTACGTGATCAACGGCCGCAAGTGGTGGACCTCGGGCGCGCCCGACCCACGCTGCGAGATCCTGATCTTCATGGGCAAGACCGACCCCGGCCATGCCAGCCGCCACCGCCAGCAATCCATGGTCCTCGTGCCCATGAAGACCCCGGGCGTGACCATGGAGCGCGCCCTGCCCGTCTTCGGCTACGACCACGCGCCGCACGGCCATGGCGAGGTGAGTTTCGACAACGTGCGCGTGCCGGTGGGCAACGTGCTGCTCGGCGAGGGCCGGGGCTTCGAGATCGCCCAGGGGCGCCTGGGCCCCGGGCGCATCCACCACTGCATGCGCCTCATTGGCGTGGCCGAGCGCGCGCTCGAACTCATGTGCCAGCGCGCCCTGGGCCGCGTGGCCTTCCACCGCCCCGTGGCCGACCAGGGCGTGACGCGCGAGCGCATTGCCAACGCGCGCATCCTGATCGACCAGGCGCGCTTCCTGGTGCTCAACGCCGCCTACATGATGGACACCGTGGGCAACAAGGTCGCGCAGAAGGAAATCGCCATGATCAAGGTGGCCGCGCCCAGCATGGCCTGCCAGGTGATCGACTGGGCCATGCAGGTGCACGGCGGCGCGGGCGTGAGCGACGATTTCCCGCTCGCCGCCGCCTATGCCGGCGCGCGCACGTTGCGCTTCGCCGACGGCCCCGACGAGGTGCACCGCAACCAGATCGGCAAGATGGAACTGGCCCGGTATATGAAGTAATCCCCTCTGAGTCGCTTCGCGCCCAGGGGACGATGCCCGTGGCCGGGCCCCGCCCGTTCCACAGCGTCCGCTGGCATGGCCTGCTCCGCGGCCTTCTGACCCGTGGCGCTGCGGCCGTGCCACACGCCCACGGGCAACGATGCGCCAGGGATCACTGAAACCCCATTGCTCACGAACCACCCATGTCCGACCGCCATTTCGCCCACTGGCCGCGCACGCTGCCGCGCCACCTCACGGTGCCCGCCACGCACCTCTACCGCAACATCGACGTCTCAGCCCTGCGCTACCCCGACAAGGCGGCGCTGGTGTTCTACGACGCGGTCATCTCCTACGCCCGGCTGCAGGACGAGACCGAGCGCCTGGCCGCCCACCTGCAGCAGGTCTGCGGCGTGCGCAAGGGCGACCGCGTACTGCTCTACATGCAGAACAGCCCGCAGTTCATCATCGGTTACTACGCCATCCTGCGCGCCGACGCGGTGGTCGTGCCGGTGAATCCGATGAACCTCACCGAGGAACTGCGCCACTACGTGAGCGACGCCGGCGCGCGCACCATCCTCGCGCCGCAGGATCTGTTCGCCCAGGTGCGCCCGCT
>NZ_ACQT01000220.1 GCF_000175235.1 Acidovorax delafieldii 2AN
CCCAGAAATTCGCCCACGCGGATGCCGACCTCGTAGCCCGCCACGCAGGCCGCCATGAGCTGCGCGCCGCTGGCGCCGATGCTTTGCGCCACGGCCAGCGCGGGCGGGAAGACCACGGCCGCCGGGTGGAACACCGAGCCGTTGTGCACATCGTCCTGCTCGGCCACGTGCGAGGCGGCGGCATTGGCCAGCGCGGCCATCATGGGGCTGCTGGCGGCGCCGTGGCCGATCACCTCGGCCGGGCCGCTGGCAGGGCCTTGCGACAGGGCAAAGCGCGTGATGCTGGCCACGGGCCGCGCGCGGCAGCCGGCGAGCACGGAGCCGAACCAGTCCACCCACAGGTCTTCGGTGCGGCGCTGCACGGGCGCGGGCACGTCGCTCCATTGCAGCGTGGCGGCAAACTGGGCCAGGGGATGGATGGTGGCTTGGGTTTCTTGTTTCATTTCGGGCTCCAGTGCAGGTGTATCAAGCGCGGGTAGCTATGGTTTTTGCGTCAAAGAGGTTGCGGGGCCTGCAGGGCGTCGATCTGCTCGGCGCTCCAGCCCAGCCCGGCCAGAATGGCGGCGTTGTGCTGGCCCACGGCGGGCACGGCGTCCATGCGGTAATCGAACGCGCTGTTCACGCCCGGCGGCAGCAGGGCCGGGATGCGGCCCACGGGGGAATCCACTTCGCTCCAGCGCTGGCGTGCGGCCAGCTGCGGGTGCGCCCACAGGTCGGCCATGTCGTTCACGCGGGCGTTGGCGATGCCCGCTTGGTCCAGCCGCTCGACGACCTGGGCGGCGCTGAGCGTGGAGAACTCTTGCAGGATCAGCGCCTGCAGCGCGTCGCGGTGGGCGTTGCGCTGGCCGTTGCTGTCAAAACGCGCGTCCGTGGCCACTTCGGGGCGCTGCAGCACGGCGTCGCAAAAGGCCTTCCATTCGCGCTCGTTCTGCAGGCCCAGCATCACCGTCTTGCCATCGCCCGCCACGAACGGGCCATAGGGGTAGATGCTGGCGTGCGATGCGCCGGTGCGCGGCGGCGGCGGCGCGCCGTCAAAGGCGTAGTACATCGGATAGCCCATCCACTCGCCCATGGCTTCGAGCATGGACACGTCGATGTGGCTGCCCTCGCCCGTCTTGCCGCGCAGCAGCAGGGCCGACAGGATGTTGGTGTAGGCATACATGCCCGCGGCAATGTCGGCCACCGAGATGCCGGACTTGGATGGCGTCTCGGGCGTGCCCGTGACGGAGAGGAACCCCGCCTCGCTCTGGATCAGCAGGTCATAGGCCTTCTTGTCGCGGTACGGGCCGTCCGCGCCGTAGCCGCTGATGTCGCACACGATGAGCTTGGGGTTGTGCGCCTTCAGGGCTTCGTACGACAGGCCCATGCGCGCGGCGGCGCCGGGCGCGAGGTTCTGCACCAGCACGTCGGCGGTCTTGAGCAGCTGCAGCAGCGCGGCCTTGGCCTGCGGCTGTTTCACATCGAGCGCCAGGCTCTCCTTGCTGCGGTTGATCCAGGTGAAGTGCGACGACTGGCCCTTCACGCGCTGGTCGTAGCCGCGCGCGAAGTCGCCGCTGCCGGGGCGCTCCACCTTGATGACGCGCGCACCCAGGTCGGCCAGCTGGCGCGTGCAGAACGGCGCGGCCACCGCGTGTTCCAGCGAGACGACGGTGATGCCGTCGAGGGGGCGGATGGTTTTTGTCATGAGTCAGTCGTTCCCTGCATGAGCGCGGTGAGCGGCGCTTGCGACCGGCGCAACCCAACCTCAGGGACACCGAGGAAGGGCCGCCCCGCACCGAGGGTGTCGTCCCCCTCCCGCGAAGCGAGAGAGGGGGAAGGCGCGCAGCGACTCAGGGGGTGTTTCATTTAAAACGAACGGGGCAGGCCCAGGATGTGCTCGGCCACGTACGAATAGATCATGTTGGTCGAAATCGGCGCCACCTGGTACAGGCGCGTCTCGCGGAATTTGCGCTCGATGTCGTATTCGCACGCGAAGCCGAAGCCGCCGTGGGTCTGCAGGCAGACGTTGGCGGCCTCCCAGCTGGCCTTGGCCGCCAGGTACTTGGCCATGTTGGCCTCGGCGCCGGCGTTCTGGTGGGCGTCGATCTTCTCGCAGGCCTTCCAGCGCATCAGGTTGGCGGCTTCCAGCTCGATGAAGGCATCGGCAATCGGGAACTGCACGCCCTGGTTCTGACCGATGGGGCGGTTGAACACCACGCGTTCCTTGGCGTATTTGCTGGCCCGGTCGATGAACCAGTAGCCATCGCCAATGCACTCGGCGGCAATCAGCGTGCGCTCGGCGTTCAGGCCGTCCAGCAGGGTCTTGAAGCCCTTGCCCTCTTCGCCCAGCAACGCGTCCTCGGGGATCTCGAGGTTGTCGAAGAACAGCTCGTTGGTCTCATGGTTGACCATGTTCAGGATGGGGCGCACGGTGAGACCGTTGCCAATCGCCTGGTGCAGGTCGATCAGGAAGCAGCTCAGGCCGTCGGAGCGCTTTTTCACCTGATCGGCGGGCGTGGTGCGCGCCAGCAAAATCATCAAATCGCTGTGCTGGATGCGCGAGATCCAGACCTTCTGGCCGTTGATGACCCAGCGGCCATCCTTCCTGACGGCGCTGGTCTTGAGCTTGGTGGTGTCGCTGCCGGTGGTGGGCTCGGTCACACCCATGGACTGGATGCGCAGCTCGCCCGACGCGATCTTGGGCAGGTATTTCTGCTTCTGGGCTTCGCTGCCACTGCGCACGATGGCGTTCATCACGTACATCTGGCCGTGGCAGGCGCCGGAGTTGCCGCCGCTGCGGTTGATCTCTTCCATGATGACCGAGGCCTCGGCCATGGTCAGGCCCGAGCCGCCGTACTCCTGCGGAATCAGCGCGGCCATCCAGCCGGCCTGGGTCAGGGCATCGACAAAGGCCTCGGGGTAGGCGCGGGCCTCATCGACCTTGCGGAAGTATTCGTCAGGGTACTGGGCGCACAGAGCGCGCACGGCGTCGCGGATTTCCTGGTACTGGTCGGGCTGGTGGATCATGGTGGATTTCAAGTGTTTTTAGTCTCTGGCGCTGATGCAGCAAGCGCCAGCAGCTATGGATTTGGTAGTGTTCAGACCAGCGTGGCCGTGCCCTGCATGGTCAGCCAGCCCTCGTGGTCCTGGGCCCACAGCTCCACGGTCTTGCCGTCGCTGGAGGGCTTGCCGTGCACGCTGAACGGGTGCAGGTCGAACGTCGGTCGCACGGCGCGGAAGTCGAACGTGAGCACCTGCGCGCCGGGCAGGCTGCGGCGCAGCAGGTCCAGCAGCAGCGTGGCGATCAGCGGGCCGTGCACGATCAGGCCGGGGTAGCCCTCGACCTCGGTCACGTACTTGCGGTCGTAATGGATGCGGTGGCCGTTGAAGGTGAGCGCGGAATAGCGAAACAGCAGCACGTCGTCGGGCACGATGGTGCGCGACCAGGCGGCCTGGCCCTCCAGCGGCGGCTTTTGCGGCGTGGGCGCCGGGTCGCCGGGCTGGGCGGCGCTGCGGTAGACGATGTCGTGCTCCTCGGTCAGCGCCAGGCCCTGCGCGTTGCGGAACTGGTGCTGCACCAGCACGAAGAGCAGCTCGCCCGAGCGCCCCGCCTTGTGCTTGACGGACTGGATGGTGGAGGTGCGCTGCACCTGCTGGCCCACCTGCAGCGGGTTGGCACCATCTCCCTGCATTTCCCAGCGCAGGCGCCCGCCCGCCCACATGCGGCGCGGCAGCGGCACGGGCGGCAGAAAACCCCCGCGCTTGGGGTGCCCGTCCGGGCCGATCTCGCTCTGGCGCGCATGCGGCAGGAAGTACAGCCAGTGCCACAGCGGCGGCACGGTGGTGCCGGGGGCGGGCGCAGGGTCGTCGCGGTCCAGCGTGGCCGACAGCGCCGCGATGGGCGTGGCCGTGAGGGTGTCGCTCAGGGTTTCGCTTTGGCCCTGCCAGGTCTGCAGGTGCGCGAGCTGGGCGGTGTCGATGGTGGGTTCGGTCATGGTCGCCATCGTGCGGTCTGGCCGACACTCGCGCAATCCGCGTTTGTGAAAGCGCCTCTTCGGCGCCCATGAAGCCCCCGGGGTCTTCGCGCCGCTTTCATGGGGCCGAAGCCCGCCCTTGCGATTGCCGAATAGCGCGGGCGGCCCTTTGCCGTCATGCTCGCAGCCATTGATTTCCTATCGCAAACAAAGGACGACAGACATGGCGCAGAAGATGGTGCAGGACAAGGTGGTGGTGGTGACGGGGGGCTGGCGGCGGCATCGGGCGCGACATGGCGCTGGCGCTGGCCGCCGCCGGGGCCAAGGTGGTGGTGAACGACATCGGCACCTCCACCACGGGCGAAGGCACCGACGCCGGCCCCGCGCAGAAGGTGGTCGAGGAGATCAAGGCCGCCGGCGGCCAGGCCGTGGCCAACATGGACAGCGTGGCCGAGGCCGCCGCGGCGGGCCGCATCATCCAGTGCGCGCTGGACCACTTCGGCCGTATCGACGGCGTGGTCAACAACGCGGGCATCCTGCGCGACCGGTTCTTCCACAAGATGAGCCTGGACGAGTGGGACGCCGTGCTCAAGGTGCACCTGTACGGCAGCTACTACATGAGCCGCGCGGCCGCCAACCATTTCAAGGAACAGGAGAGCGGCGCCTTCGTGCACATGACCTCCACCTCGGGCCTGATCGGCAACTTCGGCCAAGCCAACTACAGCGCGGCCAAGCTGGGGCTGGTGGCGCTGTCCAAGTCCATCGCGCTGGACATGCAGAAGTTCCACGTGCGCTCCAACTGCATCGCGCCCTTTGCGTGGAGCCGCATGATCGGCTCGATCCCCACCGACACGCCCGAGCAGCAGGCGCGCGTGGCCAAGATCCAGCAGATGACGCCCAACAAGATCGCCCCGCTGGCCGTGTACCTGCTGTCGGACCAGGCCAAGGACGTGAACGCCCAGGTCTTCGCCGTGCGCAACAACGAGATCTTCCTGATGAGCCAGCCGCGCCCCCTGCGCTCGGTGCACCGCAGCGAAGGCTGGACGCCCGAGTTCATCGCCGAGCACGGCATGCCCGCGCTCAAGGCCTCGTTCGTGCCCATGGAGCGCTCGGGCGACGTGTTCTCCTGGGATCCTGTGTGACAGAGACAACCCCCTGAGGCGCTGCGCGCCTTCCCCCTTCTGTCGCAGCGCTGCGCGCTACGGGAAGGGGGACGCCACCAGCGCGGAGGGGCGGGGCGGCCAGCCCAGGCCCTTGCGCGGTGGCCGCTGGCCTGGGGACGCGCCAGTTGCATGGCGCGCTGGCAATACACAACCTTATGGACAACTGAGATGGCCATTGACTATCACCACCTGAAGGCGCGCGATTTTGGCGTGATCCGCCAGACGTACACCGAGCGCGACACCATGCTTTACGCGCTCAGCCTCGGGCTGGGCAACGATCCGCTGAACGCCAGCGCGCTGCCCTTCGTCTACGAGGGGCTGGAAGGCGGCCTGCGCGCCCTGCCGTCGCAGGCCGTGGTGCTGGGCTACCCGGGCTTCTGGGCGCGCGAGCCGGACACGGGCATCGACTGGGTCAAGCTCCTGCACGGCGAGCAGCGCATGCGCCTGCACCGCCCACTGCCCGCGAGCTGCGAGGTCGTGGGCCACAACCGCATCACGCACCTGACCGACAAGGGCGAGGGCAAGGGCGCCATCATGGTGACCGAGCGGCGCCTGGAAACCGCCGCCGGCGAGCTGCTGGCCACCGTGCAGCAGGTGAGCTTTCTGCGCGGGGATGGCGGCTACAGCCAGCAGGGCGGCGGCCAGCCCAGCGACACACCGCTGCCCGCGCTGCAGCCCACGCCGCAGGACCGCGCGCCCGACTTCACCGACACCCAGCCCACCCGCCCCGAGGCGGCGCTGCTCTA
>NZ_ACQT01000219.1 GCF_000175235.1 Acidovorax delafieldii 2AN
GGCACGGGCAAGGTCTGCGCCGCATCTGCCGACTGCCAGAGCGGCGTCTGCAGCGCCGGCATCTGCCAGCCGGCCACCTGCACCGACAGCATCAAGAACGGCAGCGAAACCGACACCGACTGCGGCGGAATCTGCGGTGCCTGCGGCACGGGCAAGGCCTGCCTGGCATCGACCGATTGCCTGAGCGGCACCTGCAATGCCGGTGTGTGCCAGTGAACAGAACGCACCCGCGGGGTGCTGCGGCCTGCTGAGGTTGTCCCCGGCCCGCAGCCCCCCGACACTGCACCGCACAATAGCCCCTCAACCAACCTATCGGCAACTCCGAATGAAACCCGTTTTCTTGCGCCAGACCGCGCTGGCCTGCGCACTTGTACTCGCCAGCCTGGCCAGCGCCGCCCCTGGCGCTGCGCACTCCGAACCCATGTCCCGTGAACAGGGGGCCGCGATTCTTCAGGAATTGCGGGCCATCCGCCAACTGCTGGAGCAGCAACCCAAGGCCGCACCTGCCGCGGCCGCCGCCCCAGCGCCAGCGCCTACCTCCGTGCGGGTGGATCTGTCACAAGAAGCCCACACGCTGGGGGCCACGAGCGCCCCCCTCACCCTGGTGATGTTCACCGACCATGAATGCCCGTTCTGCAAGCGGTTTCTGCAGGAATCCCTGCCTCGCTTGCGACAGGACTACATCGACACCGGCAAGCTGCGGCTCATCCTGCGCGACCTGCCGCTGGACATGCACCCCAACGCCCAGAAGGCCGCCGAAGTCGCCCGTTGCGCTGCGGAACAGGGCAAGCACTGGCCGCTGCTGGAAGCGTTCGCGTCGGCACCGGAACCCCTGGCGCAGCCCGCGATGGCACGCCTGATCCAGGGCATGGGCCTGGACGCCAGCCGCATCGACGCCTGCGTGGCCGACGGACGCTACACAGCCAAGGTCAAGGCGTCGGTCGCTGAAGCGCGCCGCCTGGGGTTCAATGGCACCCCCACCTTTGTGCTGGGGGCCACCACCCCTGGCGCGCTGGAAGGTGAAAAAATGGTGGGCATCCAGCCGTATGAATCGCTGAAGCGCCGGCTGGACGAACATCTGGCCAAGGCACGGCCCAAATCCTGAACCGGGGCGCCCTTGTCACATTGCCGCCCCGGCTGCGGGGCCTGCTGCACCGCGCCCTCCATCAGCTCGCCCATCCCCGGCATGCCCGGGGGCAAGCCTGCGGGGGTGCGGTGCATCCAGTTGGGGGACGATGCGCGCTGCCGCATCTTCGGCCAGCCCGAACGCCCGGCCGTGTGCGCCGGGTTGATGCCATCGGTGGAGATGTGTGGCGACAGCGCGGACCAGGCCCTGGCGTACCTGGCGCGGCTGGAGCGGCTGACACAGCCCGCCGGGGCGAACGACAGCGCAGAGGCCCGGCGCTGTCCGTAAGGCGCTGTGGCAAGCCGTTGCGGCTCGGCGTGCAGGCATTTGGATAAAAACGACCTGTAGCGCTTGTGCAGCAAGCGTCAATAGCTACCATAAATATAGCAATCTGCGCCACGGTGTCACAACAAGGCCACCTGGACCGTCTGGCTTGTGTGTAAAACCGGAAGCCCGAGCGCTCTGCTCGTTGCCGCCGCCCACCTGGACGCCGCCATGAACACCCCTGCCCCCACCACTCCCGCCGCCACCGATCCCTTCAACACGGCGCGCCCGCGCCTCTTCCGCATCGCCTACCGCATGCTGGGCGTGCGCGCCGATGCCGAGGATGTGCTGCAGGACGCGTGGCTGCGCTGGAGCCGCACCGACGCCAACGCCCTGCAATCGGCCGAGGCCTGGCTGGTGACCATCGTCACGCGCCTGTCTATCGACCGGCTGCGGGCGGCCAAGGCCGAGCGCGAAGCCTATGTGGGCTGGTGGCTGCCCGAGCCGCTGGTGGAGCTGGACGCCCACACGCCCGAAACGGCGGCCGAACTGGCGGGTGAACTGTCGGTGGCCTTCATGTACGTGCTGGAACGCCTGGGGCCCGAGGAGCGCGCGGCTTTTTTGCTGCGCCAGGTGTTCGACTACGACTACCCCGAGATCGCCGCCCAGTTGGGCAAGACGGAGGCCAGCTGCCGCCAGATGGTGCACCGCGCCAGCGAGCGCGTGCAGCAGGCGCGCACCCGCTTCGAGGTGCCTCAGGCGGTGCACCACCAGTTGCTGCAACGCTTCATGAACGCCGCCCAGAGCGGCGACCGCCACGCCATCCAGGCGCTGCTGAGCGAAGACGCCCAGCTCATTGGCGACGGCGGCGGCCGCGTGCCCTCGTTCCCCAAGCCGCTGGTGGGGCCGTTTCGCATCACCAACCTGTACTGGGCGCTGTTCCGGCGCCTGGGCGCGCAGGTGGTGTACCGCATGGCGCACATCAACGGCGAGCCGGGCCTGCTGCGCTATGTGGACGGTCGCATCGAGTCGGCCCAGGCGTTTGTGACCGATGGCGAGCGCATCGTGGCCATCTACGCGGTTCGCAACCCGGACAAGCTGGCGGGTATCCCAGCCACGCTGCCGCAGTGAAGACACGGGCATAGCGCCGTTCGCGCGGACCACCACGCGGGCAGCCCTGGTGAGCGTGCCTGTGCAAAAAAAATACAGGCCGCCTGTCACAACCCGGTACGGTGCAGCGTCTTGAAGGGTATGGAAGACGGCCACAAGGCCACACGCCAGCGCCGTCTTTCACCGCCGTTATCAACACCCTTTCACACCAGGAGTTTTCCATGTCGCAACACAGCGCCCGCCTGCCCTACCACCAGCTCTCGTCCAAGGCCTTCATGGGCCTGGTGAACGTCTCTGAAACCATCAAGAAAGGCCCACTGGGCACCCGGCTGGCCGAACTGGTGTTCCTGCGCGTATCGCAGATCAACGGCTGCGCCTACTGCATGGACATGCACTGGAGCGCGCTCGTCAAGGACGGCGCCGACCCGCGCCACCTCAACGCCGTGGCTGGCTGGCGCGAGGCACCGTTCTTCAGCGAGCGCGAACGCGCCGCCTTCCGCTGGGCCGAGATCATCACCGCCACGCCCCACAGCGACGCCAGCGATGAAGAATTCGCCAAGCTGAAGGCCCTGTTCTCCGACGCCGAAATCTCCGACCTCGGTTTTGCCATTGCGGTGATTAATGCCTGGAACCTGCTGAACGCGGGCATGCGCGCGCCGATTCCGCAGGCCGGTTGACCGTTAACGAGCACGAGCACGAGCACGAGCACGAGCACGAGCACGAGCACGAGCACGGGCACGGGCACGGGCACGGGCACGGGCACGGGCACGGGCACGGGCACGGGCACGGGCACGGGCGATGGTGGACACATCGGCCAGTGGGTCCAGCCCCAGGGCTCTGAACCACAAGAATGGAGCCAAAACAGCCGATTGCGCCAGTGAATCATGTCTTTATTGCTATCAATAAAGAAGCAAAAAGCACTCTACACTTGGCTCCTGGTGTAGCCTGCCTGACAGACCCCGCCGCCGCCGCGCCCTACAGTGGTGTCTTCCCACCCCACAACATCGGAGACACCACCCATGCTCAATATCCCCTCGCTGCAGGCCAGCGTCAGCCCCGAAGAATGGCGGCTGCGCTGCGACCTGGCCGCCTGCTACCGGCTCGTCGCGCTCTACGGTTGGAGCGATCTCGTCTTCACCCACATCAGCGCCAAGCTGCCCGAATCGGTGTCGGGGCCGGGCGAGCACCAGTTCCTCATCAATCCCTACAGCCTGATGTTCGACGAGATCACGGCGTCGAGCCTGATCAAGGTGGACATGCAGTGCAACAAGCTGCACGACTCGCCCTTCCCCGTGAACCCCGCCGGCTTCGTCATCCACAGCGCCGTGCACGAGGCCCGGCCCGAGGCCGGCTGCGTGCTGCACACCCACACGCGCGCGGGCGTGGCGGTGAGCGCGCAAAAGGGCGGCGTGCTGCCCATCAGCCAGCAAAGCACTTTCGTGCTGGGCTCGCTGGCATACCACGCCTACGAGGGCGTGGCCTTCCGCGACGAGGAAAAGCCGCGCCTGCAGGCCGACCTGGGCCAGGCCAACTTCCTCATGCTGCGCAACCACGGCTTGCTGACGGTGGGAAGGACGATCGCCGACGCCTTCCTGTCGATGTATACGTTCGAGAACACCTGCCGCATCCAGATCGATGCGCAGGCGGGGGGAGAACTGACTCCGGTGAACCCCCAGATCCTGAGCGGCGTGGCCCAGGCCATGCGCGTGCAGACGGGCGGGCTGGGCGGCGCCTTTGCCTGGCCTGCGCTGCTGCGCAAGGTGCAGCGCGACCTGCCCGGCTACGACACCTGATGCCAGGCGCCGGGCACGCGCCTGCAGCACCGCAGCGCGGTGTCCGGCACAGTGCCCTGACGCCAGCACGGATCCGGCGCAGCGCATAGCATGGGCGGCTTCGACCTTCCCGAGGATATGTCCATGAAGCTCTACTACTCGCCCGGCGCCTGCTCTCTTTCGCCCCACATCGCCCTGCACGAGGCCGGACTGGCCTTTACGCCCGTGCTGGCCAGCACCAAGAGCCACAAGCTGCAGGACGGCACCGACTACTACAGCATCAACCCCCTGGGCTATGTGCCCATGCTGGAACTGGACGATGGCACGCGTCTGCGCGAAGGTCCGGCCATCGTGCAGTACATCGCCGACCAGGTCCCCCTCAAGATGCTGGCTCCGCAGAACGGCACGCTGCAGCGCTACCGCCTGCAGGAATGGCTGACCTTCATCGGCACCGAACTGCACAAGGGCTTCACCCCGCTGTTCAACCCCGCCACGCCCGAGGAATACAAGACGATGGCGCGCGAACGGCTGATGCAGCGCCTGCAGTGGGTGGACGGGCAACTGGCCGGCAAGCAATACCTCATGGGCGACCAGTTCACCGTGGCCGACGGCTACCTGTTCACCGTGACCAACTGGACCCAGCCCACCAACGTGGACATCTCCGCCCTGGGCCACCTGAAAGCCTACCGTGAGCGCGTGGCAGCCCGCCCGGCCGTGCAGGCTGCGATGAAGGCAGAGGGCCTGCTGAAGTAAGGGCGCCCCGAGGGCGCTCATCGCCCGGTGCTGGCCGCCGCAGGTGGCTGCGCTTCAGTCCGTCCCAACCTGCGCGGACAGGCTGGGGGCCGCGGCCCTCAGCCCCCGCAATCGCCGCGCTACGGTGCGTGAACAACAGGACCACGCCCTCGCTGTGGGGCGGCCCCTGCGCGGCGTTTCAGGCAGGGGCCGCGCCGGTGGCCGACGGACTGCTTGCCCAACGCGCCAAAAAGCCAGGCGCCCTACAGCGGCTTCTGCCGCCACGCCACCAAAGCCCCCACCCACAGTGCACAGGCCGAATACACCAGGCCCCGCGCCAGCCCCCCGGGACCGTCGGCAATCCACCCCACCACCGTGGGCCCCACGATCTGCCCGGCGGCAAACACGATGGTGAAGGCGCTGATGCCGCTGGCCCACTGCAACGGCGGGAGGTTGTGGCGCACCAGCGCCGTGGTGGACGCCACCACCGACAGGAACACCCCGCCAAACAACAGCCCCGAGCCCAGCACCACGGGCCAGACCGAGGTCAGCGCGGGCAGCAACGTGGCCACGCCCAGCAGCCCGTTGAGCAGGGCCAGCGCCTGGCCTCCGCGGCTGCGGTCGAGCAGGCCCGCCCAGATGCGCGACGACAGCACCACCGCCAGCCCGAGCAAGGCATAGAACAGCGTCACCGTTGCTGCGGTCATGCCCTGCTCGCGCAGAAGCGCCACCACAAAGGTCATGTAGCCGATATAGCCCACCCCGAACAGACCATAGCCCGCAAGGGCCGGTGCCAGTGCGCGCAGGCGCACGCGGGGTGCCGCGGAAGACACTGCGGCCGACACGCCTGCCCCGACGGGTGCCGGC
>NZ_ACQT01000218.1 GCF_000175235.1 Acidovorax delafieldii 2AN
CACGGCAAAGCCGCGGCCCTGCTCGCCCGCGCGGGCGGCTTCCACGGCGGCGTTCAGCGCCAGGATGTTGGTCTGGAAGGCAATCGAGTCGATCACGCCGATGATGTCGGAGATCTTCTGCGACGAGGCGTTGATGCCGTGCATGGTGTCCACCACCTGGGCCACCACCTCGCCGCCCTGCACGGCCACGGTGCTGGCACTGGCGGCTAGCTGGCTGGCCTGCTGGGCGCTGTCGGCGTTCTGCCGCACGGTGGCGTTGAGTTGTTCCATCGACGCCGCGGTCTCTTCGAGTGCGCTGGCCTGGCTCTCGGTGCGGGCCGACAGGTCGGTGTTGCCCTGGGCAATCTGGATGCTGGCGGTGGCCACGCTTTCCGAGCCGCTGCGCACGTTGCGCACCACGTCGGTGAGCTGCCTGCGCATCTGCACCAGCGCTTCCAGCAACTGGCCCACTTCGTTGGTGCCGTGGGTGATGGCGCCACCGCTCAGATCGCCTTGCGCCACGGCGCGCGACAACTGCACCGCCTGGCGCAGCGGCTGGGTGATGGAGCGCACGAAGACCAGCGCCATGCCCGTGGTGAAAGAGAGCGTCACCACCAGGGCCAACGCCACCCACAGCAGGCGCCGCTGCCGGTCGGACACCCGGTCTTTCAGGGCCTGGGTCAGGTTGGTCGCGGCCTGGGCATTGAGGGCGTTCAGTGCCTCGATGGTGCGCGTGAAGTTGTCGAAATAGTCCTTGGGGGGCAGCTTGAAGGCGGCGGCGTTGATCACCTCGCCTTCGAGCAATTGGAGCGACTGGGTGATGAGGCCCTGGATCTCCTGGGCCTTGCCCCCCAGCGACTGGCGGAACTGCGGGTTGCGTTCCAGGGCGCGGTCGAAGCTGCGCATGGTGTCGGCCTGCAGTTCAGCCACGCGCTGGCGCAGCGCCAGCAGCTGGCCCTTGTCCTGCGCGGGCAACTCGCCGCGGCTGAGAAAGCCCGAGCCCTGCGCCCGCAGCACGCCCAGCTTTTCGCCCAGCATGGGGGCATGCACCAGCGAGGCCTGGATGAGCGAATGCGTGTCGCCATCGGGGTCGGTCTGCAGGCCATAGGCGTCCAGCAGCGCCTCGTTGATCAGCATGATCGACGCAATGAGCTGCGTGTGCTGCGCGGTGCTCTGGCCCGATTGCAGGCTGCGTGCGGACACAGCCTGCTCCAGCGTCTTCCAGGTCTGCTGGGCCTGCGCCCAGGCGGTGTTCTGCGCGGCGGGCACCTGGGCGGCCGTGAAACTGGCGGCCACTTCGCCCATGGCCTTTTCCAGGGCATCCCGCGCGGCGGGCCGGCGCGCGGCCAGGGCCTCGTCGCCGCTCAGCATGCCGGCCGACAGGCCCGGTGCACCTGCATGAGCTGCACGACCTTGTTCAGCACGACGGCAGGCGCCGCGCCTTCGGCCTCGCGCCGGGCCGCCGCAATGGACTGCAGCGAATCGCTCACGTAGAGGTAGGTGGGCAGGGCGCTCATCATCAGCCCGATGGTGCCCAGGATCATGAACTTCTGTAGCAGGCCGAGGCGATGGAGGAGAGACATGGCAAAAAGCGCGCACCCGCGCGTGTCGTGAAAGCACAAAAGGGCCGAAACGGCTTCGGCCACGGATCAGCGGCAAGCCCGTTCCCGGGCTGTGCGACCTGTAACGCAATGTACGGATGCCGCGCCAAAGTGACTTTGACACACATCAATCTAGCGCCCCGGCGGCGGGCGCCGCTGGCCTGGCCGCCACCACGCCGCCCGGGGCGGGCCGAAACGCGGCGGCTGGTGAATAATGGCCCGAAAGATTCTGGAGACTTGCCCGCATGCATTCCATCACCCTGCGTTTTCTGGCCTCGCAAAGCACGCCTCTGGTGGCAAACCGCATTCCCGGGGGCACCGTGTTGCGCTGGGTGGATGAAGCGGGGCTGGCCTGCGCCAGCGCCTGGGCCGGCGGGGCCAGCGTGACGGCCTTCGTGAGCGGCGCCAGCTTTCTGCAGCCCATCCAGTCGGGCGATCTGGTCGAGGTGGAGGCACGCCTGGTCCATACCGGCAACAGCAGCATGCACCTTGCCGTGGGCGTGCGCTCGGGCAGCATCCAGGGTGGGGAACTGCAGCCCGTGACCCAGTGCGTGGCGGTGTATGTGGCGGTCGACGAGCAGGGGCGCCCCAGGGCGGTGGACACCTGGACGCCCGAAACCCCCGGCGACATTGCCCTGGCCCAGCGGGTGAAAGCCCACATCGAGGCCGCGCGCGCTGCGCAGTGAGCCACCCGATGACGACCTTGGCCGGGCCGATGCGCGCCCGTGATCTTCTGGCCGCGCTGGCCGTGGTGGTGCTCTGGGGCGTGAACTTCGTGGCCATGAAATGGGGGCTGCGCAGCTTCACGCCGTTTCAGCTGGGCGCCATGCGCTACCTCTGCGCGGCCCTGCCGCTGGTGCTGCTGGTGCGTGCGCCGCGCACGCACTGGCGCTGGGTGCTGCTGTTCGGCCTGTTCCAGGGCGTGGGGCAATTCGGCTTCCTGTTCGTGGCGCTGAAGATGGGCATGACGGCGGCGCTGGCCAGCGTGCTGATGCAGACGCAGGTGTTCTTCACGGCACTGTTCGGGTTTGGGGTGCTGCGCGAGCGCCCCGGCCGGCCCCTGCTGCTGGGCCTGGGGCTGGCGGGGCTGGGGTTGCTGTGCTTCGCCATGAACCAGCTGCAGCCCGGCGGCACGGCGGCCGGCACCACGGTCGCCGGCCTGCTGCTGACGCTGTGCGGGGCGGCCTCGTGGGCTGCGTCGAACATCGTCTCGCGCCTGGCGCAGAAAGCGTCGCCGGGCTACGAGCCTTTCTCGTTCGTGGTCTGGAGCAGCCTGGTACCGGTGCTGCCGTTCATCGTGCTGTCGTTCGTGGCCGATCCAGACGCCGCGCGCTGGCTGGACCCGGCCTCGTGGGCAGCAGTGCCGCTGGTGGCTTGGCTGTCGGTGGCCTACCTGGGCTGGGCGGCCACGGTGCTGGGCTACGGGCTGTGGACCAGCCTGCTCAAGCGCTATCCGGCCAACCGGGTGGCGCCCTTCAGCCTGGGCGTGCCCGTGGTGGGCATGGCCGCAGGGCTGTGGGTGCTGGGCGAGGTGGTCACCGCCTGGCAATGGGCGGGGGTGGCCTGCGTGGTGGCGGCGCTGGTCTGCGTGGTGCTGGGGCCCCGTTGGGGTATCAAATAGGCCTGCGGCGCTTTTATCCTCAGCGCCAACAGCTATCGAACGTGTAGCAAATGTGGCGCGCAGGCCCGGCTGGGCCTGCGCCAAGGCCACCGTTTACAGGGGACGGCGGCGGGCCCAGCGCACCACGGTGACGCCGGCGCGCGCCTGGCGCGTGGAGGGCATCACCAGCACGCAGTCGTCGTAGGGCGTGGTGACGGGCTCGCCGTCGTTGTCGCCAATGACGGTGCCGGCTTGCGCAATCACTTCCAGGCCCGTGAAGGCTTCGGTGAAGCGGAAATGGCTGCTGCGGGCCACCACCGGGCCGGTCACCTCCAGCGCCCACTGGCGGGGCGCATCGGCCTGCTGCCAGCCGGGCAGCAGGTGCGCCAGCTCGGCCGCATCCAGCACGCCAGCGGCCGCCAGAAAACGCACGCACTGGTCCTGCGCCACGGTGCGGCTGGCCGGGTCGCCATGGAAGCCACATTCGATCAGCAGCGAGCGCGTGTCTCCGCCCTGGCCCGGGCCGTCGCCATCGGGCAGGCCGAAGCGGCCGTAGTCGCGCATGCGCACCCCGTCCTTGTGCCCGGCATCGATCACGATGTGCTCGGGTGCCCGCATGGTCCGGGCGAGGTCCAGGTTGCGCGGCTGCATGCCTGTCAGCAGCAAGGGAGCCGAGGGCTCGTGCATCGAGTGGATGTCCAGCAGCCAGTCGGCGCGCGCCACGAAGGGGCGCAGTGCAGCGGCGCGGCGGCGCTCGCGGGTGTCGCCGGCGTTGATGCGCTCGTCCAGCCATTGGCGGTTGAGGTCTTCGTCGGTGAAGCGCGAGGCGTCGTGGTGGGCGGCATCGAAGCGGTCGAAGGCTTCGAGGTTGCAGAACGCGAGCGTGAGCTGGCCCCGCCGGGGACGCAGCCCCGACGCGAGCAGCCCCTTGAGCGCCCAGGCGCCGCACAGTTCGTTGCCGTGCACCAGGGCGCTGATCATCACGTGGCGGCCCGGCTGGCCCGAGTCGAAGTGCCAGACACCTTCGGTGCCGGTGTTGCCGGCGCGCCAGGGCCCCAGGTCGGGTGCGGGCAGGTCAAAAGTCAGGGCCATGGGCATCATTCCTCGATCCGGGCGAATTCGACGATCTTCTTGTACTTGGCCACTTCGCTGCCCAGGAACTTGTCGATGTTCACGCCGGGCGCCGACACCGTGGAGCCGCTGGCTTCGAGCTTCTTGCGCAGATCGGGCGACTGCAGCGCTTCGGCCAGGGCCTTCTTGAGCTTGTCGGCCACGGGCTTGGGCAGGTTGGCCGGCGCCATGAGGGCGAACCACACGCCGATGTCCACGTTCTTGTACTGGGCCGATTCGGCGAGGGCCGGGATGTCGGGCGTGGCCGCCGAGCGCTTGGCTTCGGTGGTGCCCAGGGCAATCACCTTGCCGCTCTTGATGTGCGGCAGGCCGCTCGAGAGCACGAACACGCCGTACTCGAGGTTGTTGCCCATCAGGTCGTTGGTGAGCGGTGCCACGCCGCGGTAGGGAATGTGCGTCATGAACAGCTTGCCCTGCTCCTTGACCATCTCGCCCGCCAGGTGCAGCGAGGTGCCCACGCCCGAGCTGCCGTAGCTGAACTTGCCGGGGTTCTTCGAGACCTTCTGCGTGAATTCCGCCAGGTTCTTCACCCCCGCGCCGGTGGACGCCACCAGCACCAGGGGCTGCGACGCGATCAGGCCGATGGCGGTGAAATCCTTGATGTCGTACTTGACCTTCTTGGTCACCAGCTTGTTGATGGCGATCTCGTTGCTTGCCCCCACCAGCAGGGTGTAGCCGTCGGGTGCGGCGCTGGCCACCTTCTGCGCACCGATGGCGCCGCCTGCGCCGCCGATGTTCTCGATCACCACCGGCACGCCCAGGCGGTTGCCCAGCTCGGTGGCCACCACCCGGCCCGTCAGGTCGGTGCTGCCGCCCGGCGGATAGCCCACGACGATGGTGATGGGCTTGCTGGGGTAGGCCGTTTCCTGGGCGGCTGCGGGGGCGCAGGCCAGCAATGCCAGGCTGCAGGCCAGGGCGGTGCGGCGCGAAGGGGTGAAGGAGTGCATGGCGGTGTGTCCTTGAGGTTGGATGCCCCATTGTGAGAACGTGGCGGCGCCGCGCTTGTGCCGAATCGGCACGAAGTGGTGCAAGTATTGGCGACGCGCCCGCGCCGCAGCCGGCCGGTCAGCGCACTGTGACGGCCTGCCACACGGCTTCCGCCAGCGGGCTCAGGCGGCGCTTGGGGCGGTACAGGCGCACGTCAAAGCGCACTTCCATGCGCGGACTGCCCGCCGGCGCCAGGCGGCCGCTCTTGCAATCGGCATGCACCATCGACCAGGGCAGCCAGGCCACGCCCAGCCCTTTCTGGACATATTCGTAGTGGGCATCTGCCGAGTCGCATTCCACCAGGCGCTGCAGGCGCGGCGCATGGGGGTTGTGGGCGAGGTGGTCTTCGACGAGGCGGCCCATCGCCAGTTGCGGCGCGTAGGCCAGGTAGGGCACGGGCGCGTTCTGGCTGAAGCTGTGCAGTGCCTGCCCATCGGCCGTGGCGCGCGACACCGGCACCAGGCGGTCTGCCGCCAGCGTGACGTGGGTGAACTGCCGCGCGTCCAGTGCGATGGCCAGCGCCGGGTGGTGGTACACGAGCGAGAAATCGGCGTCGCCGCGCTCCAGCAGGCCCACGGTGTCGGCCAAGGCGCGGGTC
>NZ_ACQT01000217.1 GCF_000175235.1 Acidovorax delafieldii 2AN
CGGCGGGCGGTTGGGAACTGGAAGAAGACATTGCCCGTATTTTCGCCTGCGAAGGCGCAGAGGCCATCACGGGGGGTGAGAAGTACTGCGGCGGCCAACACAACCCTCGCCACACAGAACTGGTGAGGCGCTTACCCCTGGCGGGTTTGCCAGACCAGGTAATCGGCGGCCGGCAGCGGCTTGCTGATGGCGTAACCCTGGGCCTCGTCGCACGACAGGCTGCGCAGATGCCCCAGAATGGCCTGCGTCTCCACGCCTTCGGCTACCACGGTCAGACCCAGGTTGTGCGCCAGGTCGATGGTGGAGCGCACGATCAGGGCATCGTCCCCGGCCGATTCCATCCCCATCACGAACGACTTGTCGATTTTCAACTCGTCCACGGGCAGGCGCTTGAGGTAGGCGAGCGAGGAATAGCCGGTGCCGAAGTCGTCGATGGACAACTTGAACCCATGCTCGGACAGGCGGTTGAGCATGGCCTCAGCGCGCTGCGGGTCGTCCATGATGGCGCTTTCGGTGATTTCGAGGCAGAGCGCGCTGGCCGCGACGCCATACCGCGCCAGCAGGGCCGCAAGGCGGTGGCACAGCTCGGGATCAAGCAGGTCGCGCGTGGACAGGTTCACCGACACGCGCAGCGGCAAGTGCCGGGCGGCGGGCGTGGCCAGCCAACGGCAAACTTCCTCGAACATCCATAGCGTGAGCTGCCGCACGAAGCCGGTCTGCTCGGCAAACGGAATGAATTCCATCGGCGGCACCAGCCCGCGCTGCGGGTGCTGCCAGCGCACCAGCGCCTCGGCAGCGAGCCCGGGCTGGCCGTGCAGGGCGATCTTGGGCTGCAGGTACAGGCGCAGTTCGTGGTGTTCCACCGCATGGCGCAGTTCGGTCAGCAACGACAGGGTCTGTGCGCTCGCGGAGTCGAGGGCCGGGTCATAGCGCAGCGGCCCGCTCAACTGGCGCTTGCCCGCATACATGGCGATTTCAGAGCGGCTGAGCAGGGTGTCGGCGTCTTCGGCGTCGCCCGGCCAGCAGGCTATGCCCATGGCGGCACTCAAATCGACGTTCTGGTCTTCGAAAACCAGCGGATCTTCGAACGAATGGTTGATGCGGCGCGCCACCTCGAGTGCCGCCGCAGCGTCGGCGCCCTGCAGCAGCACGGCAAACTCATTGCCGCCCAGACGCGCCACCATGTCCTCGGGCCGAACCACCTGTTCCCGCAGGCGGCCTGCCACAGCCTGCAGCAGGCGGTCGCCAAAGGGGTAGCCCAGGACATCGTTCACATGCTTGAAGCGGTCGAGATCGAGCGTGAGCACGGCCATCGGCCTGACCCTCTGCGCACCGGGCGCGAGGGCCGCCACCACGGCCTCGCGAAAACGTTCGCGGTTGGGCAGGCCGGTGAGCCGGTCCCAATAGGCCAGCCGCCGGATCTCGCTTTGCTGCGCACCGATGTCGATGCGCATCCTGTCGAAGGACCGCGCCAGATTGCCGATTTCATCGGTGCGGTCCATGTGCGCCAAGGGAACGTCGTATTCCCCCCGGGACAGCCGCTGCGTGGCCGCCAGCAGCGAGCGCAGCGGGGTGGCCACGCGCTGCGCCATCAGGCCGTTGCCTACCGCGAACAACAGCAGGCCCACCACCGTGATGACGGCCAGCAGCACCTGCAGCTGCCGGTAAGGTGCGACGACCTCGTCCACCGAGCGCAGCAGCAGCGCCTGCACCTCGCCCCCAACGCTCTCGAGTTGGCTTGCGCGCGCCAACAGCACGCCCTGCGCAGTGTCGAGCTCGCCGGTGGGCACGCCCTCGCGGCGCAGCAGCGCCAGGGGCTCAGGCGCCAAAGTGCTCACCGGCACACTCAGCGCTCCGTCCATACCCCTCACGAGCAGGGCCACATCGACCGCCAAGAGTTGGCGCATCTCGTCGGCCAGCGGCTGACTGACGGGAAACCCCATGAGCACCCACCCCATCACCACAGGCGCGCGCATGGGCACCATGACGAACTGGTAGGGAAGCCCACCAATCACGGCAATGCGGCTGGCCTGCGCCTGGCCCGCCAGCAGCGGCGCCACCTGCCCTACGGCCCTGCGGAAATCGCCCCCACCCTCCGGTGCGCTGAGCGCACGCAGGCCAAGGCCCGTGTCCAGCAGTGCCGTGACGGACGCTCCGATGCGGCCACCATGGTTTTCAAGCACCGACTGGATGGTTTCCTCGTCGTCGGAATTCACGGCCGAGCGGAACCCGTAGTCGGCTGCCAGCAAGGCAGAGCCCTGGCGCAGCCGGTCGGCGTTTTGCTCGAGCAGCCGGTGCCACACGTTCTCGTCGATATCGAGAGCGCGCGCGATCTGGCTGCGGGCGTTGCGGTCGATGCTGGCGCGCACCACGGCAAAGCCCGCCGCCTGCACGATCAGCAGCAACAGCAACGAAAGGCCGACCAACCGCACGATCAGGCTGTGCCGCGCCCCCCGAAGCGTCAAGGCAGCAACCCCTGCATGCGCACCGTCACCGCAGCCATCCCCTGGACCGGTACGTCAAGCACCTGCTCCTGCGCAGGCGCTCCCACCGGCAGGCGGGTGTGCCAGGTGCGCAGGCGGTAGTTGCCCGGCGGCACCTTGTCGATCTGGGCGGTGCCGGAAGGCGGCAGCGTCTGGGCGTAGTACGGCGTGGCCACAACAACCACCCAGCCCACCATCTGGTCGTGGATATTGCAGCCCAGCACCACCACGCCGGGCCGGTCGAACAGAACCGGGTTGGCGGGCGTGCCCGTGTACAACTTGAGTTCGAACTTCTTGGCGGGCGAAAACGAATACACGTGGTGCCGCACGGTATCCTGGTTGGGAAAGTGCACCTCGGAACCCTGGGGCACGACCAGCACGCCCGGCACGAACTGCTTTTTCTCCTGCGCCATCACCTGGCCCGGCAGAGGCCGCACCAGTCGGCGGGCATCGGGCGATTCCAGGAACACCACGGCATCGCCCAGCGGTTGGCCGGCCGCATCCTGGACCTCGACCTGCACGCTGGCCGCGCGCACGCCACCCGCCAGCCCGGTGGCCAATCCCAAGCCCCCCAAGACCATGCCCCAGGCCGGTATCGCCCATGCGCGCCGCGCCACCGATCTGGGCGAGCGCGCGGCCGGCTGGACGCCCGGCACGCTCATGGCTCGATGGCGATACCCGCCAGCGCGCTGCCGTCACCCACCTGCCCCAGGTCGCTCGCGCGGCCCGTGGCCAGGTCCACCCGGTACAGGTGCGTGCGCGGCTCGGTTGCCGTGCGCACCGCGATCAGCGGGGTGTTGGCCACGTCGGAAATATCGAAAGCCACATCGGCAATGCCCGAAAGCCCCAGCGCGCCCACGGTGCGAAGCTCGCCGGTATTGGGCGAGACCACGGGCTCGACGCCTTCGCGCGACCCCTGCATGACCAGCGCGCCCAAGGCACGGTCGATGGCGTAGTTGGTGGTGATCTTCTCGTTGCGGGTGTTGTAGGTGTAGGCGGCCCCTGCAATGTCGGGCTGGCGGCCGAAATGCATGTCGCCCGCACCATAGTGCAGCAGGCCGTCGGGCTGCACGCCTTCGCGCACGGGGTCGCCATCCACTGCAGCGCCGGTGTCCGGGTGCAGCCGCAGGTTGTGGCCGGCAGGGGTCACCACGCGGATGCGGTCCACCGTCGGATTGAAGTCAAAACCGATTACCACCGCGCCCTGCAGCAGCACGGCGGGGGCCGTCCCCACGGGACTCAGCGCACCACTGACACGGTCGACCGTGTACAGCCGCCCGGACCGCGACAGCGCGTACAGCACGCCGCGCGCCACGCGGAAATCCATTCCCACGATCGCGTCACCAGGCGCCAGACCCGTGAGCGACCTGCGCTCAAGCACGCGGTCGGGCTGCGTGTGCACAAAACGGATCAGATCGCCCGACGCCGTGATGGCATACACCATCTCGTCGCCGCGCCCCACCGATGGCCCGGCCGCGCCGGCACATCCCGCCACCACGATCGATGCGGAAATCCAGGCCCAGCGGCGAAAAGTGCGACGAATCCAACGCATGAAGCCCCCCCATTTGTAACGCGGTTATACCTGATGCGGTTCTTCTTTGCAGTGACACTGCGGGCTTCGCGGTCAACCAAAAAATCATCGAAAACCATAGCATTAATCGCTTATGGAATAAGCGCAACAACCCAATTCGACCATTTTTAATCACTTTGCAGCTCTTTCCAGGGCTGGGCCGCCCCGCGCATCCCAGTCCCATTGAAAACGGCGGCATTTGTAACAACCACGGCATCGCGGCGCCCACCGGCCCGCCGCCTTCGCGCCCAGGCATCGCACAGTGCACCACCCTGTCACTGTGGCATCCAACTTGCTGGGCACACTCCCACTACCCAGAGAGACCTTTCACCATGCAACGCCCACCCTCCTTGTCTTCCTTGTCCATCTCCACCCGCCTCGGACTGGGCTTCGGCTGCATGCTGGTGCTGCTGCTCGCCATTGCAGCCGTGGGCCAGTGGTCGGGCAGCCGGGTGCGCGAGCAGATGCAGCAGATCACCGGCACCGGGGCCGCCAAGGCCCGGTTGCTGAGCGGCATGCGCGAGAGCGTGAGCGCCATGGGCATCCAGAGCCGTTCGGCAGCCATGCTCAACGACATCGACCCCAAGCAGGCCCACGAGCAGATCCAGGCGATCCAGTCCACATTGCAGCAATACGACCGCCAGCAGGCAGACCTCTCGGCACTGATGGCGGGCGCGGGCGCCTCGCCGGCCGAACAGGGTCTGCTGAGCCAGGCCCAGGCGCTGGCTGGGCAGACGCGGCCCGCCCTGCAAACCGCGCTCAAGTCGGCCGAAGACGGTGACACGGTGAGCGCGACCCTGGGCCTCATGACGCGGGTGGCACCCATCGAAACGGCCTGGCGCACCAAGTTGGGGGAGCTGATCGCACTGCAGGAGCGCCTCAACGGCGAAGCCACCGACTCGGCGGAGCACACCCAATCCCAGGCGCGCACCACGGGCGCGGCGCTGGTGGTGCTGGCCATCGCCCTGGGGACGCTGATCGCGTGGCGCACCACGGCCAGCATCACCCAGCCCATCGGGCGTGCGGTGGTGGTGGCCGAGCGCATTGCCCGCGGCGACCTCACGTCGCATGTGGAAGTGCGCATCCACGACGAGACTGGCCGCCTGCTGCAGGCCATTGCCGCCATGCAGGAGCGGCTGCGCGCACTGGTGGGGGCCATCGCCGAGGCGGCCGATTCCATCCTCGTAGCCAGCTCCGAAGTGGCGTCAGGCCACCTCGACCTGAGCCAGCGCACCGAGCAGACCTCGCACAGCCTGCAGGGCGCCGCAGCGGCGCTGGCCGACGTGACCCACACCGTGGGCCAGAACGCCGATGCCGCGCGCCAGGCCAACCAGCTCGCATCGTCTTCGTCGGACGCAGCGGCACGCGGCGGTGGCGTGGTCGCGCAAGTGGTGCAGACCATGGACGTCATCAGCAGCAGCTCGCGCAAGATCGCCGACATCATCGGCGTGATCGACGGCATCGCCTTCCAGACCAACATCCTGGCGCTGAACGCAGCCGTTGAGGCCGCCCGCGCAGGCGAGCAGGGCCGGGGCTTTGCCGTGGTGGCCAGCGAAGTGCGCAACCTCGCGGGCCGATCGGCCCAGGCCGCGCGCGAGATCGGGGCCCTGATCGGCGCGAGCGTCGATCAGGTGCAGGCGGGCAGCACCCAGGCGCACCACGCCGGCACAAGCATTGAAGAACTGGTGCGGTCGGTGCGCCAAGTGTCCGACATCATGGGCGAGATCACGGCCGCCACCGAAGAGCAGAACCAGCGCATCGGACTGGTCAGCCAGTCGGTGGGCGAGCTGGAGCAGATGACCCAGCAGAACGCCGCGCTGGTCGAGGAAGGCGCCGCGGCCGCCGACAGCCTCAAGGACCAGGCCCACCGCCTGACCGAGATGGTGGGGCCTTCCGGCTCCAGCGCG
>NZ_ACQT01000216.1 GCF_000175235.1 Acidovorax delafieldii 2AN
GAGAGTTGCGAATGAAGAGTCTCAGTTTCCATGAGTTGGGTTAAGGCAGCTCGCTTGTCATCGGCTGCTCAAGGCTGAGAGCAGCCATCGCGTTTTAGTTGCTCAATGACTGGCCATGCCGATAACGGACATTCAGCGGCCATCGAGCCGAACTTCCGTTCCACGTCTCAAACCAGTCACTCTGCTAAACAGTGCCCCTATCGCGATCTCATCGGTCACCGTCACCTTAACTGACGGTTTCGACCCTTTGCACTCATTGGCACTGAAGCAATGCGGCTATTTGGGAGGCGCCGACCTCTACTGAAGACTGGTTCCGGAAATCAAGGGGGGGGGGGCTTGACCTACATCAATTTTCACTAAAACGCTAAGCGTATTGTCGAGCGTCATATTTTTAAAGGGCGTATCCATGACATTGCTCGACTGGGCTCGTGGCCCATTGCTAATCGTATCGCTCACGATATTTGTAGCGGGCGTTGCATGGCGCCTGCTTTCTTTGTGGCGGATGCCTGCGTCGCACGCCCCAAATGCGGCTGCCAAACAGGCGTTTGGAAAAGCAGATGCATTCAGCGCAGCGATGACCCGCATGATTCCAAGCGGAGGTTTTCATCCCAGTGCGACGCTCGTCAATATCAACCCCTACGTGTTTCACATCGGCCTCGTGCTGGTCTTCTTCGGCTACGCACCGCACATTGCTTTCATACAAAGAATCACTTGGCTCCGATGGCCAGCACTGCCTGATGGCGTGATGTATGTTGCTGCCGGCGCCACTATCATTTCCCTGCTGATCGCGCTGCTGTTTCGGCTAACGGACCCCGTTCTGAAGCGAATTTCCCGCCCGGATGACATGATCACATGGACCGTAACCTTCTTGCCGTTTATCACTGGCATGGGGGTGGTTAGTGAACCTTCGGCCACCCTCCTAGCGCGCGATCACGTCGTTTACGGTGGGCCTCTGGCTATTCATTTACTGTCTCTTGAACTGCTGCTGATATGGTTTCCGTTCGGGAAACTGATGCACGCATTTCTGGTGCTGCCTAGCCGCATGCAACTGGCAACATTCTTTGGACGTCGCGGGGTTCGCTCATGATCAATATGGACGTTTTCCATGGCTTTTTAGAAGCCATTCGCCATCTGCCTGAGATGGCCCAGCCTACTGCGATGACCGATGCAGAGCGCGTCGCAAAAGCCAAATCAGTGATGCGAGCCAAGACGGATCGCAGCCTGGCGCTGGATCTGGAGGCTTGTGTCAATTGTGGCTACTGCTCCGAGTCCTGCCACTTCTTTCAGAGTACACAGGACGCGAAGTACAGCCCCAGCCGCAAGTTGGATTTGCTGCGCAGGGTTCATGCACGCGAGACCTCTGCGTTTGCCCCGATCAAAAGACTCTTTGTTTCCGACATCACGGTCAACGACCTGAAGGAATGGCAAGAGTTGGTCTACGACTCGTGCACCGAGTGCGGCCGATGCAGCATGATCTGTCCGATGGGCATAAATACAGCCCGGGGCGTCAATGTAATGCGTGAGGCGCTCTATGAAGCAGGGCTGGCCCCCCTAGAATTGACTGCCGTGGCACAAGAGCAGGCCGGTCGAGGAACGGTGTTTGGTGTGGGGCCTGAGCAACTCCAACAAACCGTTGATCTGCTGCGTGGTCAAGGTATCGCAATCCCTCTGAATGAGCCGCGTGCTGACGTGATGTTGGTCACGACTGTGATTGACGTTCTTCTGTATCAGGATGCGCTGGCAGCAACGGCCCGCATATTGAACCACCTTGGCGTCAATTGGACGCTACGCAGTAAAGGCTTTGAAGCGGCCAATTTCGGGCTGCTCGCGGGAAGTGAGTCGCTGCAGAAAGCTGCAACGCAACGCATTGTGGATGAGGCTTTGGCCATAGGCGCAAAAACGGTCATCGTCCCGGAGTGCGGTCACGCCTATCCCGCGCTGCGTTGGGACGGCAGGCTCTCCGATGGTCAGTCGCTGCCTTTTGAAGTATTGGCTACGGCTGAGTATGTCGGGCGGGAGGTGTCTGCAGGACGCCTCCATCTAACGCCTGGCGATGCAACCCGCAAAATTACATATCACGATGCCTGCAAATTAGCGCGTCACGGTGGAGTAATGAAGGAACCACGCGCGGCTTTGGCTGCGCTCGGAATGGATGTTCGTGAAACCAGCCCGACAGCGGAGAAGAACTGGTGCTGTGGTGGCGGTGCCGGCGCGTTCTTGATCAATCGTGCGGAGGGCTTGCGACACAAAGCGTGGGAAATCAAACGCGAGCAGATCGACGCAACTGGCGCTGATACTGTCGTCGTCTCCTGTGGGAGTTGCCGACTGAACTTTATGGCCGGCGCAGAGAAGGTTCAGTGGGAAACAAAAATTGAGAGCGTCGTGGAGCTTGTCGCTGCGCAACTACCAAGTAAGTAGATGCGTGTCACAGACGCTCCCAGAGAGCAGGCTAAATTGCTGCCCCATCGAATGACCGGGCCGGTCAGAAGTAGAGGTTGGAGAACAGTTTGACACGGTAATCGAACGGGGGAATCCGGCCGTGGGCTTCATGGGGTCGGTGCGACAGCGGCGCGCCGGGTACTTCCACCAGTTCATTCAATGCCCGGAGAACACGCTCAGGCGGCAGGCTAGTGTTGACCTGGATTTGCAGGCCTTCGGGGTTGCCCAGAGGAATGCTACTCCCCGAAGCGCACCTACCCCAGGCTCACCGCTCGCTCACGCATCTCGGGTGAGAACTTGTTCGATTAAACGATGGCTCAGTCCTCTCAGAGTGTTGAGCCTCCACGCAAACCCGGGGCGATTCACCAAATCAGAGTTCGCAATCCTTATCCTTTGGGTCATCCTGCCTCCTTTGCTGGTTGGCGGTGCTTTGATGTGGAGACTCCAGCGTGGAGTTCGTCCTCAGATTGCCTTCATGCTGCTCTCGTTGGTATTGATGGTTGCCCTTTTACTGTTCGGCCCGAATTGGCTTGGTCGCTACCTTGGGTTGCACGACATCCAATTTCTGGGGCGTCACATGATGTGGTCACCGCTTGGTTGGGTTTGTGCGATTGCAGCTTGGCCTGTCGCTGCTCTCCTGTCGCGCCGCAAAAAACGTATGTCCTGATGGGTTGCCCAACACTTCTTGTGCTTGGAAGCGCTGGCAGAATTCGGCCAGAAGCAGCCTTGGATGACAAGAATGAAACCACAACTCCGGATCAGGGTCAGCACCGTGCTGCTATGCGCGGGTTTGCTTCTCCTGCCTTGGTCATCAACGCTGCTCGCAACCCCCAAACTCCCTCCATCTTTGGATGGCATCCAGCATTTTCTGAATGGAATGATTCTCGATGTTGGGCCCCTGTTGTTTTTTGTGGCTTTTTTCATCGCCTCAGGCCTTCTCGTTGCTGCAATCTGGCGGCGGCAATGGGCATGCGCAAGTCAGTCAATGGCAGAGATGTCAGCTTGTGTTCTGGCTTTCAGCGCAGTACCAGCGTACTAATTCAGCGCCTCATTGATCGCTGGCATTGCTGTTTTGAACGCATCAAATTTCCGCTTTGGGCCCTGAGCAGCCATCCAGATGAGCGCTCCAAAGCTGTCATTCAGCCAGGCGGCAAGTGCAAGGCCAACGAGTCCAACGGGCTGGAGGCACCTCCGGCTGCGACTTTCAGGACATGGGTGTAGATCATCGTCGTGCTCACGTCCGAATGCCCCAGCAGCTCCTGCACCGTGCGAATGTCGGAGCCCGACTGCAACAAGTGCGTGGCGAAGCTGTGGCGCAAGGTATGTACCGAGACAGGCTTGCAAATGCCCGCCTGTATCACGGCTTTCTTCAGCGCGCGCTGCAAACGCTCCTCGTAGAGGTGATGGCGTCGCCGGACACCCGTGCGCGAGTCCACCGACAGGGGGGAGCTGGGAATACCCAGAACCAGCCCCAGCGCTACCCCACGCCAGGGTACTTGGCCTCCAGTGCATGCGGAGCGCCTCCACGCCACCGCGCTGCGCTTGTCGGTCTTGCTCCCACAGTGCACGCGCTGAAAGCGCCTGTTTGCGCAGATCGTGTGCCTGACTGTGCGGCAGCATCACCACCTAATCCTTGTCGCCCTTGGCTTGGCGTACCACGATCACACCCCGGTCAAAATCCACGTCCTTGATCCGCAAGCGCAGGCCTTCCAGCAGACGCATTCCAGTGCCGTACAGCAGGCGCGCCAGCAAGGCCATATCGGTCGGCAACGCCGATAGCAAAGCCGCCATCTCGGCCACCGTCAACACCGAAGGAATGCGCTTGGGCGTGCGCGGGCGCTGCGCGCCATCGAGCCATGGCAGGTCAATCCCAGCACTTCGCGTAAAGGAACAGCAACGCGCTCAACGTGGCAGCAGCCACCGCCGCTCGTTGGCCAACATGCCCAGAAAACGCTCGATTTCCACTTGCCCCATGTCTCGCGGATGCCGCAAACCGTGCCATTTCACAAACGTGCGCACCCATTGCACATAGGCCTGTTCGGTGCGCAGGCTATAGTGTTTGTAACGAATTCGCTCACGGACCTGATCCAGCAACCGTGTGGCGCGCAACACAGGAGGGGCGGCGGGTTTCATGGCTGAACTTGGTACTGTATTTTTGTGCAGCATACGTGCCGCAAAGCTAGGCTACATGCTCCGTGCAGCGTTTTCTGCGTGCCAATTTAGACCGCAAGCGCCGGATATGGCCTGCGAGTTGATGCGGTCTACATTACGTTAGGCGCCATCTTTTATGCCTTCGACTCCTCGCCCCATGAAAATTCTTAGCGCAGTGTGTTTTTCATTGTTCTCGGGCTTGTGTTGGGCAGGAACCTCTATTTCTCTTTGCTCAGCTGACGAAATCGTCTTTCTATCCTGCTCACTTGGGCATAAGCTACTTTCGGTTTGCGCCTCAAAGGACCTGTCGTCCGATCGTGGCTACATTGAGTACCGCTTCGGTAAACAGAATTTGATTGAGCTTAGGTACCCCGATAAGTCCTTGCCTCCAAAACAAGCGTTTACCTTTTTGGCATTGGGTACAGGGCAAGCCGTAGAGAACTCGCTGCGATTCCGTAATGGTGAGTACACCTACACCGTGTACTCCGTTGGCGGGCGCACATTCGAAGATCACGGCGTTTATGTTAGGAAAGACAATGCGCTTATCTCTAGGCAAGCTTGCCGCACGAAAATTGTCGGCAACTTGGGGACCACTGAATTTACCCAAAAGATAATCGGCGCTGGGGTACCCAAGCCAGAAAGGGAATACTCGGTGTATGAATAATAATCATCGCCATAAACCGCCTAACAACCCGGTCAAGGCGCGACCGGCCCTAACGGGCCGGCGGCCTTACCTTAATCGTTAGACCGCATGGAAGCCATCCAGGTAATCGCACCGTTGATTGGGGTAGTGCTCGGAAGCGTCCTATCCGGGATTGGCGCTCACATCCGTGCGAGGCGCGAGCACAAGCGCATCGTGGGATCCGCCCTTGCGGACTTGCTTGAGGTCCGGCATCGCATCGTCGGCTTTGATCTCGTGCTGGAGAAGATTCAAAGCATGGCGGGGCTAGAGCCCAACGCGTTAGCGCAAGTGCGGAACCTAATGGATACCGCCTTCCCTTCGGACCCGATGCTGGAAGAACGCTACGCCCAAGCCGTGACCCAGCTGGCCGGAGTTGATCCGGTCCTTGCGTTCAATCTGCGCTCGAAAAACGCATTGCCCAAGGTGCTCTCAATTCTCAGGGCGCAAGCCGCGTCTGCTGGCGCCAATTTAGGCATGTTCGAGAGCTTTGAGTCGCAACTCCTTCGGGCCGCCAGGCCAAGCATAGACGCAGCCGTGCTCGAGCTCGGGAAGAGTCACTCTATCCTGACTGGCCTGAAGGTGCGACGGCTGGTCCGTAAGTCCGACAAGTTACCGGAAGACGTTTCTCAGTTCTTCGACAAGCTAGCCGGAAGCATCCCGGCGATATCAGCTGGTGGCCGGAGTGCGGTCTAACAGGTCGGTCACCTCGGACACGTTGCGGCAAGGGGCCGCATGGCGCCGTTGGATATCCTGCTGTTGATTTCCACGCAGAAGTGACCCACTAACCCCCAGGG
>NZ_ACQT01000215.1 GCF_000175235.1 Acidovorax delafieldii 2AN
ACGCCCGCGGCCCGGTGCGCGCCGGCCAAGCCCCTGCGGCCCGCCAAGCGCCCTGCGTCTGAGACAATCCCGCAGTGGACATCTCCAACCTCATCCAAACCGTTCTGATCTACGCCCTGCCGGTGCTGTTCGCCATCACCGTGCACGAGGCGGCCCATGGCTACGCGGCCCGCCACTTCGGCGACAACACCGCCTACATGCTGGGGCGCATCACGCTCAACCCGCTCAAGCACATCGACCCGGTCGGCACCATCCTGATGCCGCTGCTGCTGTATTTCGCCACCTCGGGCGCCTTCCTCTTCGGCTATGCCAAGCCGGTGCCGGTGAACTTCGGCAACCTGCGCAATCCCAAGCGCCACATGGTGTGGGTGGCGCTGGCAGGCCCGGCCTCCAACTTTCTTCAGGCCTTGCTGTGGGCCATTGTGCTGGTGGCCCTGGTGGGGGCTGGCGTGGACGAGCGCTTCTTCATCGAAATGGCGCGCGCCGGCGTGCTGGTGAACCTGGTGATGTGGGCCTTCAACCTGTTTCCGCTGCCGCCGCTCGACGGCGGGCGCATCCTGGTGGGCCTGTTGCCGTGGCGGCAGGCGCACATGGTGTCTCGCATCGAGCCCTGGGGCTTTTTCATCGTGATGGGCCTGGTGATTGCCGGCGTGGTGGGCTCGCTGTGGCTGCGCCCGCTGATGGGCCTGGGCTACACCCTCATCAACCTGCTGCTCACACCGCTCACCGCGCTGCTGAGATGAAACGCCCCCTGAGTCGCCTTTTGGCGCCCTCGCCCGCTCTTGCCTCGCTGCGCGATGCAGTGCGGAAGCGCACGCAAGCGAAGCACCGCAAGCGCGGCTTGGCGGCTCCTGCGCGGGAGCATTGGCCGGGGCAGCGCCAGTTCCAGGGGCCGCGTTTGCTACGCATCTCCGTGCCGAACCCGTTGGCACTTTCTCATTCTTTCCTGTTGACACCGTTTCCATGAGCACCACGCGCTTTCTCACCGGCATCACCACCACGGGCACGCCCCACCTGGGCAACTTCGTGGGCTCCATCCGTCCCTCGGTGGCGGCCAGCCTGCGGCCCGGTGTGCAGAGCTTCTACTTTCTGGCCGACTACCACGCGCTCATCAAGTGCGAAGACCCGGCACGCATCCAGCGCTCCACGCTGGAGATCGCCGCCAGCTGGCTGGCCGCAGGGCTGGACCCCGAGAAGGTCACGTTCTATCGCCAGTCCGACATTCCCGAGACCACCGAGCTGACATGGCTGCTCACCTGCGTGACCGGCAAGGGCCTGCTCAACCGCGCCCACGCCTACAAGGCCGCGCAGGACAAGAACGCCGCCGCAGGCCGCGAGCAGGACGACGGCGTGACCGCGGGCCTCTTCATGTACCCCGTGCTCATGGGCGCCGACATCCTGATCTTCAACGCCCACAAGGTGCCCGTGGGCCGCGACCAGATCCAGCACATCGAGATGGCGCGCGATATGGCAGCCAGCTTCAACCACCTGTATGGCGAACACTTCACGCTGCCCGAAGCAGCCGTGGACGAGCATGTGGCCACGCTGCCGGGGCTGGACGGCCGCAAGATGAGCAAGAGCTACGACAACACGATCCCGCTGTTCTCCTCGCGCGAACAACTGCGCAAGCTGATCGGCGGCATCCTCACCGACTCGCGCGCGCCCGGCGAGCCCAAGGAGGTGGAAGGCTCGGCCCTGTTCCAGATCTACCAGGCCTTTGCCACGCCCGAAGAAACCGAGGCGCTGCGCAAGCTGTATGCAGAAGGCATTGCCTGGGGAGATGCCAAGCAGATGTTGTTCGAGCGCATCGACCGCGACGTGGCACCCATGCGCGAGCGCTACGAAGACCTGATCGCCCACCCCGAGAAGATCGAGCAGACCCTGCTGGCGGGCGCCGAACGCGCGCGCCAGATCGCCACGCCGTTCGTGCGCTCACTGCGCTCTGCCGTGGGCCTGCGCAGCCTGTCGCAAGGCGCCGCAACACCCAAGGCCGCCAAGGCCGCCAAGGCCGCCCTGCCCAGCTTCAAGCAATACCGCGAAAGCGACGGCCGGTTCTATTTCAAGCTCGTCGCCGCTGACGGCCGCCTGCTGCTACAAAGCACGGGCTTCGCCGCACCCAAAGAGGCCGGCCAGGCCATCGCCAGCCTGCAACAACAGGGCGAAGGCGCCCTGGCCGCCCTGGCGGGCCAGCTGGCGCCCGTGGACGGCGTGCTGCAGCAAGAGGTGGCCTCAGCCCTGCAGCAGCTGGCGGAAGCAGCCAACGTGTGATCCTGGCATACGGGTGCAGACGCTATTGATTCAATAGCTGATCGCGCGCACCAGGAAAGCGCCCCAGGCCAAATGGCCCAAAAAAGACCTCCGTCCGAGGTCTTTTTCTTTGGCGCCGCCAGAAGACGGTGTGGGTGAAAGCGCCTGCCCAGGACAATTGACGGGCGGCTGCCGATCACCTGGCAGGCACATCCTGGCACGGGTGGCGAGCCGCGTCTCCAACGGACCAGCATAGTTCAGCGATAGCACCTTTTCCTTGGCCGTCGCCCACAGTCAATTCGTGGCGCGCGTCCCTTCCACAACCAGGTCCCACTGCCACTGCGGGTGCCGTGCCGCAGGCAGACCGCGCCGCATTCGCAACCCCAATCAAGTGTCACGCACAGGTCCCAGTCCATTGACACGGGGAGCCGTCTCTGCGGCGTGGCGCCGACCACCCCTCGCCCGCCAGCTGGTGCGCGGTGCCCGATCAGGGCGAATTGCCAAGTCTTCACGAGCCGAGCTCTGCAGCGCCACCAACCATGGGATGGCATGGCTTTGCGCGGTAGCGCCCCTTCGTTTCCCCTCTACCGCCCGTGGACGCCGACTGCCACAATGGTTTGCAAACCCCGCCCAAGGTGCAGCCCTTGCACCCACTTTCCCCTCGCGCCGCAGCCACGCCCATGCTTCGACGATTTTTCGCACTGCTCTGTGCCCTGACTTCGGCAGGCAGCGCCATGGCTGCGCCCCCCACGCCCGCGGCACCCAGCGTCTGGACCAATTCACTGGGCATGCCGTTCGTGAGGGTGCCCGCCGGCAGTTTCTGGATGGGCAGCGACGAGTCCGCGCAAACGCTGGCGCAAGCGTTTCCCCGGCTGGAGCCAAAGCGCTTCACCCTGCTCGGCGACGAGGCCCCGGTGCACCGGGTGCACATCCGACGCGCCTTTTATCTGGGGCAGCACGAAGTCACCGTGGGGCAGTTCCGGCGGTTCATCGAAGCATCTGGCTACCGCCCGGAATCAGAGGCCGACGGCACCGGCGGATACGGCTACAACCCCGATTACGACCCGGCCACCACCGCCCGGGGCGACGCCTTCGAAGGGCGCAACCCACGCTACTCCTGGCGCAACCCGGGCTTCGTGCAAGGCGACGACCACCCCGTCGTGAACGTCACCTGGAACGATGCCCAGGCCCTGGCCGCATGGCTCAGCCGCACCGAAGGCCACCGCTACCGCCTGCCCACCGAGGCCGAGTGGGAATACGCCTGTCGGGCCGGCACCCGCACCCGCTATCCCCACGGCGACGCGCCGGCCGGCTTGGTAAGCGAGGCGAACGTCTTCGACCAGGCCGCCGCGCCCTACTGGCCCCGCTGGCAGCAGCACGCTCTGCCGGGCAACGACGGTTACGCCTTCACCGCACCCGTGGGTCGTTTTGCCCCCAACGCTTTTGGCCTATACGACATGCTGGGCAACGCCTGGGAGTGGGTCTCCGACTGGCACAGCGACACCTACTACGCGCAATCCCCCCCATCAGACCCGCAAGGCCCCGCCGAGGGCAGCGTACGCGTGCGCCGCGGCGGGTCGTGGCACACCTGGGCGTTCTACGCCCGCTGCGCCTTTCGCAACTGGAACAGCCCCCAAACGCGCTACACCCTTGTCGGCATGCGCCTGGTGCGCGAAACGGACGAGGAAGATGGAATACGCGATGTTCCGCGCGAATCGTTGAGCGTTCCAATCGAAACCGGTGCCGGCCCGGTGAAGCCCATCAAATGATCGAGTCCAAAGACTGCAGGGCCGCCAGCCTCTTAGCGTTTTGCCCCACCATTTAGGAAAACTAGAAGCAGCACAGCTACGCAACCGCCAAAAGAAAAACCCCAAGTGAAATCAATCACTTAGGGTTTCATTTGGCGGAGAGGGTGGGATTCGAACCCACGGTAGTGTTGCCACTACGCCTGATTTCGAGTCAGGTACATTCGACCACTCTGCCACCTCTCCTGTGTGTCGAAGCCTGCGAGTATAGCAAGGTTTTCAGGGCTTCAAAACAGCAATCCCGCCCAGATAGGGACGCAACACCTCTGGCACGGTCACGCTGCCGTCCGCCTGCTGGTAATTCTCCAGCACGGCCACCAGGGTGCGGCCCACGGCCAAGCCCGAGCCGTTCAGGGTGTGCAGCAGTTCGTTTTTGCCCTGCGCGTTCTTGAAGCGTGCTTGCAGGCGGCGGGCCTGGAAGGCTTCGCAGTTGCTCACCGAGCTGATCTCGCGGTAGGTGTTCTGCGCAGGCAGCCACACTTCCAGGTCGTAGGTCTTGGCGGCGCCAAAACCCATGTCACCCGTGCACAGGCTCATCACGCGGTAGGGCAGGCCAAGCTTTTGCAGCACGGCCTCGGCGTGGCGGGTCATTTCTTCCAGCGTTTCATAGCTCTTTTCGGGGTGCACGATCTGCACCATCTCGACCTTGTCGAACTGGTGCTGGCGGATCATGCCGCGCGTGTCGCGGCCGTAGCTGCCAGCTTCAGAGCGGAAGCACGGTGTGTGGGCGGTGAGCTTGATGGGCAGTTGGTCTTCAGCCACCACCACGTCGCGCACAAAGTTGGTCAGGGGCACTTCGCTGGTGGGGATGAGGTACAGGGCTGCGTTGTCAGGCACGGGCTCGCCATCCTGGCCGCCCTTCTTCGCGGCAAACAGGTCGCCTTCGAACTTGGGCAGTTGGCCGGTGCCCTTGAGCGAGTCAGCATTCACAGCGTAGGGCACGTAGCACTCGGTGTAGCCGTGCTCTTGCGTCTGCACATCGAGCATGAACTGGCTGAGCGCGCGGTGCAGGCGTGCGATCTGGCCCTTCATTACCGTGAAGCGCGAGCCCGAGAGCTTGACGCCCATGTCGAAATCGAGGCCCAGCGGCGTGCCCACGTCCACGTGGTCCTTCACCTCGAAATCGAAGGTGCGCGGGCCTTTGCCGTCAGGACTCCAGCGGCGCACTTCCACATTGCCGGCCTCGTCGCTGCCCACGGGCACGGATTCGTGCGGCAGATTAGGCACGGCCACCAGCATGGCCTGCAGCTCGGCCTGGATCTGCTCCAGGCGGGCGGCGGATTGTTCCAGTTCGGCCTTGCCCGCCGCCACCTGGGCCTTGGCGGCTTCGGCGCCGTCCTTGTCGCCCCGGCTCATGAGCATGCCGACCTGCTTGGACAGCTGGTTGCGCTGGGCCTGCAGCTCCTCCGTGCGGGTCTGCAGCGTCTTGCGCTCGGATTCCAGCGCCTGGAAGGCTTCCACGTTCAGGAAGGCCTGGGGCTTTTTGCGGGTTTCGAGGCGCGCGATGGCGGTATCGAGATCTTTGCGGAGGAGAAGAATGTCAAGCATGGAGAGGATTTTAGGTCCCCCGGCTCGCATCGCGCCCTCGCCGGGGAGCGAGATGTCCCGGCGCGGTGGTGAGGACTTTGCGTGGTGGCAACGGCCGCAGGCGCCCCAGCGGCACGGGTGGCGCTGCGGCCGGGACCGCACAACCCCGTGAAAAGCCGTTCTGTGACCGCCCCTCGCACCTTCGCGGGGCTACGGCGCCAGGCAGCTCGAGTGCGTCACCCCAGGCTGGCCGGATCAAAGTTGGCGCCGCACAGGATCAGCGCCACGGTTTCCTGCGGCTCGGGCCGGTAGGCGCCGGTCTGCAGTGCTGCCAGGCCCAGTGCGGCGGCAGGCTCCACAGCCAGTTTCAGCTCTTTCCACAGCCACAACTGGGCGGCGCGGATGGCTTCGTCGGGCAGCAGCAGCGCATCGTGCACATGGCGCTGGCTTATGTCCCAGCCAATGGCGCCGACGCGGCGGGCACCCAATGAATCAGCGGCCACACCACCCACGTCCACATCCACCGGCTCGCCTGCGGCGCGCGCCGCGTGCAGGGTGGGCGCGCGTTCGGGCTCCAGCGCCACCACATGGGCCC
>NZ_ACQT01000214.1 GCF_000175235.1 Acidovorax delafieldii 2AN
CACGGCGCCCTCCTCCAGCCCCGGTGCCACCACCAGCGCCGCCAGCCGGGGCTGACCCACGGTCAGCGTGCCGGTCTTGTCGAAGGCCACGGTGTCCACCTGGTGCGCCAGCTCCAGCGCCTGTGCGTCCTTGATGAGGATGCCGTGCTTCGCCGCCACCCCCGTGCCCGCCATGATGGCCGCCGGCGTGGCCAGCCCCAGCGCGCAGGGGCAGGCGATCACCAGCACCGCCACGGCGCGAATCAGCGCCGTCTCCGTGCCCACGCCCGCCCACAGCCAGCCCAGCAGCGTGACAAGGGCAATCAGCAGCACCACGGGCACGAACACGCTGGAGACCTGGTCCACCAGGCGCTGGATCGGCGCCTTGGCGGCCTGCGCGTCCTCCACCAGGCGGATGATGCGCGAGAGCACCGTCTCGGCGCCCACGGCGCGCACCTCCAGCACGATGCGGCCCTCGCCGTTGATCGAGCCGCCCGTGAGCAGCCCGCCCGGCTCCTTGGCCACGGGCAGCGGCTCGCCCGTGAGCATGGATTCGTCCACCTGCGTCTGGCCCTCGCGCAGCGCGCCATCGACGGGGATGCGCTCGCCCGGGCGCACCACCAGGCGGTCGCCCACCATCACCTCGGCGATGGGCACGTCCACCTCGCCGCCCTTGCCCAGCAGGTGCGCCACGTCCGGCCGCAGGCCGTGGAGCGCACGGATGGCCGCCGTGGTCTGGCGCTTGGCGCGGGCCTCCAGCCACTTGCCCAGCAGCACCAGCGTGACCACCACAGCAGAGGCCTCGAAATACAGGTGCGGCGTGTGCCCGGCGTGCGCCGTGAGCCACAGCCACATCGACAGGCCCCAGCCCGCGCTGGTGCCGATGGCCACCAGCAAATCCATGTTACCGGACAGCGCCTTGGCCGCATGCCAACCGGCCTTGTAGAAGCGCGCGCCCAGGATGAACTGCACCGGCGTGGCCAACGCGAACTGCAGCCAGGCCGGCAGCATCCAGTGCGCGCCGAACAGATCGCCCAACATGGGCAGCACCAGCGGCGCCGACAACACCAGGCCGATGGCCACGGGCGCGAAGCCCGACCAGGGCGCATCGTCCTGCTCGCGCGCCTCGCTGGCGGCCGGCGTGAGCGGCTCGTAGCCCGCGTTGCGCACGGCGCGGCGCAGCAGCGCGTCCATGGCGGCGGGGTCGCTGCCGTCGGGTGGGGCATAGTGGATGCGCGCAGATTCCGTGGCCAGGTTCACGGTGGCGTCCTGCACGCCGGGCACCTTGCGCAGCGCCCGCTCGACGCGGCCCACGCAGCTCGCGCAGGTCATGCCGCCAATGCCAAGGTCCAGGGTGCCGGAAGGTTCGGGGTGGGGGCGGAGGTGTTCATGGAAGCGACCGTAATCCTTATCATCATGGCAAGGTCAAGCCCTGATACCCATTCACCCTGCATCAGCCCATGCCTTCGCCGCCGCTTGACTATGCCACGATGTCAATGTTCATCATTGCCACACTAACCACTTCCATCGGAGAAATCGCATGCAATACACACTTCAAGTCCAGGGCATGACCTGCGGCCACTGCGAACGGGCCGTGACCCAGGCCGTACAGCAGATCGACCCCGCAGCCACCGTACGCATCGACCGCGCGCAGAATCGCGTCGACATCGAGAGCACCCAGCCCCGCGAGGCACTGGCCGCCGCCATTGCCGAAGAAGGCTACACGGTCGCCGCATGACCGCCGCCCCGCCCCGCCAGGACTGGCCCGTGCCCATCGGCACCGCGGCGCGGCGCGCGGGCGTGTCGGCCCGCATGGTGCGGCACTACGAGGCACTGGGCCTGCTGCCCCATGTGGGCCGCACAGACAACGGCTACCGGCAATACAGCGAAGCCGATGTGCACGCGCTGCGCTTCATCCGCCGCAGCCGCGACCTGGGGTTTTCGATGGACGAAATCACCACCCTGCTCGGCCTGTGGCAAGACAAGGGCCGTGCCAGCAGCCAGGTCAAGCGCATCGCCCAGGCCCACATCGAGGCCCTGAGCGAGCGCATCGCCGCCATGCAGGCCATGCAGCGCACGCTGCAGACGCTGGTGTCGTGCTGCCAGGGCAACGACCGGCCCGACTGCCCCATCCTGGACGACCTGGCGGCGGCGCCCGCGGCACCCGCCGCGATCGGTGCATCCCCACGGCCGCGCCTTGGCCAATAGCGGCGGGCACAGGGCTGATGGGTTTCAGACGAAAAACCGCTGCAGCCCTTGTTTGGTGGTCATCAAGCGCTCACTTTTTTGAGGTACCGCTTGCAGCCGCCCCCCGGACAACCCGTCGCTTGACGGTGGCCTGCCCGGGTGTCTCAGCCCGCCGCAACACCCCGTCGCACAAGGTGGCAATGCACTGCTGCGCGATCTGCTCGGGCGTGTATTCGCCGCCGGGCTGGTACCAGCGGCCAATCCAGCTGAGCGCGCCGGCAATCACAAACGCCGTCATCTTGGGGTCGCACGGCTGCAGCGAGCCCTCATCCACACCAGCGGCCACGAGGCGGCGAAATTCGTGGTCGATTCCGGACTTCAGGCGCCGCAGTTCCTTGCGGCTTTCCTGGGGCAATTGCTCGTCCCCCACGCGGATCAGGCACATGCCGAAATCCATGGTGACGATGCGCGCATACACCTGCATGCAGGTGATGAGCTGGTCGATGGCCTTGCCCCCCGCCGCACGCGAAGCCTCGATGCCGGCAAGCATCATGTCCAACCCCTGGCGCACGCACTCGATCAGGATCTGGTCCTTGTTCTTCACGTAGTAATACAGCGTGGGCTTGCTCACGTTCAGGCGCGCGGCGATGTCATCAAGCGACGTGGCATGGAAGCCCCGCTCGTTGAACAGCTGCGCGGCCGCCTGCAACACGGCCTGGCGCTTCGCCTCGCGCTGCTGCTCGCGGTCGGGCGCACTGGCCCACGGCGACGCCACGGCCGGCGCGGCCTTCTTCTTTGTCGTGGGAGTCTTGGCGGCGGTTGCTTGGTTCATGGTGCGTATTACATCGGGAAACTACCGATACCCCGGGGCAGGTGGCATACCCAGAATCTACTCGTAAGTAAACAGTTTACGTAAAAGTAGAAATTGTCTGGCTCGAACAAACCCGCATAAGCACCCCATGGAGACAAACCAACCCCGTGGCCCCGCCACCGCCCCCCTGCTGCAGGTCGATGGCGTGACGCTCACGTTCGGTGGCGTCAAGGCGCTGTCCGGCGTGGGCTTTGGCGTGCAGCCGGGCTCCATCACCGCCGTGATCGGCCCCAACGGCGCGGGCAAGACCTCGCTGTTCAACACCATCTCGGGCTTCTACCGGCCCACGGGCGGCAGCATCCGTTTCAAGGGCGAAGACATCACGCGCATCCCCGCGCCGCGCCGCGCCCGCATGGGCCTGGGGCGCAGCTTCCAGAACATCGCGCTGTTCCGCGGCATGACGGTGCTCGACAACATCAAGCTCGGGCGCCACGCGCACCTCAAGGCCAATGTGTTCGACGCGCTGTTCTACCTGGGCCGCGCGCGCCGCGAGGAGGCCGAACTGCGCCGCGACATCGAGGAACGCATCATCGACTTCCTCGAAATCGACCACATCCGCCACGCCCCCGTCTCGGCCCTGTCCTACGGCCTGCAAAAGCGCGTGGAGATGGCGCGCGCGCTGGCCATGCAGCCCGAGATCCTGATGCTCGACGAGCCCGTGGCCGGCATGAACCGCGAAGAAACGGAAGACATGGCGCGCTTCATCCTCGACGTGCGCGCCGAATGGGGCGTGACGGTGTTGATGGTGGAACACGACATGGGGATGGTGATGGACCTGTCCGACCATGTGGTGGTGCTCAACTTCGGCCAGGTGATCGCGCAAGGCACGCCCGCCGTGGTGCAGGCCGACCCGGAAGTCAACCGCGCCTACCTCGGCTCGGGCAACGTGGGCGACCTGCGCCGCAAGCTGCAGGCCGGCGCCACCAGCGCGCAAGGAGCCGCATGATGGATTGGGCCTATCTTTTTGAAATCAGCCTCACCGGCATCGCTGGCGGCGGCCTCTACGCCCTGGCGGCGCTGGCGTTCGTGATGGTCTACAAGGCCACCCGCGTGGTCAACATCGCCATCGGCGAGCTGCTCATGGTCGGCGCCTACCTGTTCTTCACCTTCGCCTCCATGATGGCGCTGCCGCTGTGGCTGGCCATTCCGGCCGCCGTGCTCGGCACCGGCCTGCTGGGCGCGGTGATCGAGCGCACCATGATCCGCCCGCTGCTGGGCGAACCGCCCATCTCGGTGTTCATGGTCACCGTGGGCCTGGGCTCGGTGCTCGTGGGCCTGGTCGAAATGATCTGGAGCGCCGACCAGCGCCGCCTGCCCGAGTTCATGCCCACGCAGCCCATCATGGTGGGCGACGCCTTCCTCGCGCCCAAGGTGTTCTGGGGCGCGGTGGTCGCGGTGCTGTTCATCGCCGCCGTGTTGCTGGTGTTCCGCTTCTGGCGGGGTGGCGTGGCGCTGCGCGCCACGGCGTCGGACCAAGCCGCGGCGTATTCGGTGGGCATCAACGTGCCGCGCGTGTTCTCGCTGGCCTGGGTGGCGTCCGCCATGCTCGCGGCCATCTCGGGAATCATCGTCGGCTCCATCGGCGGCATCTCGTCCAGCATGGGGGTGTTCGGCCTGTCGGTGCTGGTGGTGGTGATCGTCGGCGGGCTCGACAGTGTGCTGGGTGCGCTCATCGGCGGCCTCTTCATCGGCCTGGTCGAGGCCCTGGCCGGCGCCTACCTGGGCGGCGAATACAAGCTGCTCGCCACCTTCATCGTGCTGGTCGGCATTCTCATGCTGCGCCCCTACGGCCTGTTCGGCACGCACGAGATCGAAAGGCTATGAAACACCCCCTGAGCCGCTTCGCGTCTTCCCCCTCCAGGGGGACACCGCCACTGGCCCGGCAAAGCCGGTTCCACGGCGGTCGCTGGCACGGCCTGCTCCGCGGCCTTTTGCACCGCGGTGCTTTTCCACATGGGCTGGCGATGTCAGCGGCCCACGGCGTTTTGGAGCAATAGATGCGCATCGGAACCCTCAAGGAAACCTACGTCGCCGACGCGGCGCTGTTCGACTCGCGCACGCAGAAGGTCTGGCTGGCCGTGGCCGCCGCCTTGCTCGTGCTGTTCCCCTTCATGGCCAGCGACTACTGGCTCTACCTGGCCTGCCTGGTCAGCATCAACGTGGCCAGCAGCGCGGGCCTGAACATCCTCACCGGCTACACCGGGCTGGTGAGCCTGGGGCAGGCGGCCTTCATGGGCCTGGGCGCCTACACCGTGGCCATCCTGCAGTCCCAGGTGGGCTCGCCGTTTCTGCTCAACATCCTGGCGGGCGGTTTTGTCGCCATGCTCGGCGGCATCGTCGTGGGCGTGCCCTCGCTGCGCGTCAAGGGTCTGTACCTGGCCATCGCCACCATCGCAGCCTCGTTCATCGCGCACTTTCTGTTCGCCAACCTGAAATTCACGGGCGGTACGGGCGGCCTGAGCGTGCCGCCGGCCAGCATTTTCGGCGTGCTGCTCGACACCTCGTTCCGCCTGTATTGGCTGATCGTGCCGGTGACGGTGCTGATGCTGCTGGGCGCGGCCAACCTGCTGCGCACACGCATCGGCCGCGCCTTCATCGCCATCCGCGACCGCGACATCTCGGCCGAGGTGCTGGGCATTCCGCTGCTGCGCTACAAGCTGCTGTCCTTCGGCCTGTCGTCGTTCTATGCCGGCGTGGCCGGCGGCCTGTGGGCCTACTTCTTCCGCGTGGTCACGCCCGAGAGCTTTCCGCTGCTCATGTCCATCTTCTTCCTCGCCGCCATCATCGTCGGCGGCATGGGCTCCATCCTGGGCGGCATCCTCGGCGCGGTGTTCATGACCATGGTGCCCGAGCTGCTCAAGCTGGTGTTCGACCTGCTGCCCAACAACACCGAGCTCACGGTGTTCCTCTCGCCCGTGCGCACCATCATCTTCGGCCTCTTGATCATCGGCTTCCTGGTGTTCGAGCCGCACGGCCTGGCCGAAGTGTGGCGGCGCATCCGCCGCTTCTTCCACCTGTGGCCCTTCCGCAATTGAGCCACGCTATCGTTTTCATGCCACTACACAACCAACCGAAGGAGACACGCATGGACCAGCAACGCATTTCCACCCGGCGCCGCCACCTGATGCTGGGCGCCGCCGCCGCGGGCGCCGCC
>NZ_ACQT01000213.1 GCF_000175235.1 Acidovorax delafieldii 2AN
CGTGGCCCCCGGCCGCACCGGCGCGTTCCAGCGCCTGCAGGCACCGCGCGGCGCACTGGCCACGGCGATGGGCACCGTGATGGGTCCCGGCGTGGTGCAAAGCCTGCGTGCCGCCTGGGAAGCCGTGAACAACCGCTGGAACCAGTGGGTGCTCAACTACACGCAGAGCCGCCAGCTCGACCTGCTCAAGACCCTGGGGTTCGAATCGCCCAGCTGGCAGGACCTTGTCACCCTGCTGGCCACGCTGGTGGGCATTGCGGCGCTGGGCGGCGGCGGCTGGACACTGTGGGAGCGCAGCCAGCATGATCCGTGGCTGCGCCTGCTGGGCCGTGCCCGCCAGCGCCTGGCCCGTGGCGGCTTGCCCCTGCCCGACACATTGCCACCGCGGGCGATGGCCGAGCGTGTGCGGGCACAATTTGGCGACAAGGCCCAGGGTGTGAGCGACTGGCTGCTGCGGCTCGAACAACTGCGTTATGCCGCCCACCCCGCCCACGCGCTCACCACCCTGCGCCGCGAATTCCGAAACCTTCCCTGGCCCAGTGCGGCACCGCGCCCCTGAGCCCACACCATGCTGAAGACCCTCTCAACCGCTATATTTTGGATAGCTGCTTGCGCACTGCCAGTAAGCGCTGCAGCCCAAAAACACCCAAAACCCCGAAAAACGGCCGCCCCGGCAACCGCCAGCGCTGCCGCCGTGGGCAGCAGCGTCCTCTACGCCACACGGCCCGAGGCGCTGCAGTTTGCCGACGACCTGGCCGAGCGCCGCGACCTCGACCGCGAATGGGTGCGCCAGGCCATCGGGCAGGCCCGCTTCCTGCCCCAGGTGCCCAAGCTCATGCTGCCGCCGGCCAAGGGCACGGCCAAGAACTGGCGGGTGTACCGCAGCCGCTTCATCGACCCGGTGCGCATCCGCGCCGGCACGCGCTTCTGGCAGGACAACGCCGAGGCGCTCGCGCGCGCCGAGCGGGAGTTCGGCGTGCCTGCCGAGATCATCGTGGGCATCATTGGCGTGGAGACCATCTACGGCCAGCAGATGGGCAACTTCCGTGTGATGGACGCGCTTGCCACGCTGGCCTTCGATTTCCCCGCCGCGCACCCGCGCGCCGCCGAACGGCAGGCCTTCTTCCAGCGTGAACTGGAGCAGTTCCTGAGCCTGACGCACCGCACCAACGTCGACCCGTTCGAGCCGCGGGGCAGCTACGCCGGCGCCATGGGCCTGGGGCAATTCATGCCGTCCAGCTGGGTGCGCTACGCCATCGATTTCGACGGCGACGGCCGCGTGGACCTGTTCAACAGCCCCGCTGACGCCATCGGCTCGGTGGCCAGCTACTTTGTCGCCCATGGCTGGAAGCCGGGCATGCCCACGCACTACGCCGTGCAGTTCGACCCCGCCCGCCTGCAGCTCGACGAATTGCTGGCCCCCGACATCCTGCCCAGCTTCAGCCCCGCCAGCATGCAGGCCAAAGGCGCCGTGCTGGACGCGGCGGGCGCGCAGCACGCGGGCCCGCTGGCGCTGGTCGAGCTGCAAAACGGCGACGATGCGCGCAGCTACGTGGCGGGCACCGAGAACTTCTACGCCATCACGCGCTACAACTGGTCGAGCTACTACGCCATGGCGGTGATCGAACTGGGGCGCGAGGTGGCAGCGGCGCGGGCCGCCGCGCGGCCCTGACCGTCGCCCTTGGCCCGGGGGCATCCAGGCCAGGGCGCGAGCCCGGCGCGCTGCATCACCGCGCGCTGAGGCAGGACACCCGTGCAGAGCACGGCCCGCGTTCTCTGAGGCATGGGGGTCGAGAGCCAGTCTGTGCGGACTGGGGTCTGCGCCATGCCCGCTGACAGAAAGCCCGACCGGTCGGCAACGCCGCGAGGGGGACGGCCTTTCGCCAGGTGCAGGCCCCACGACCGGCCCTGGTGCGTGGCCGCTGTCGGGAGCTGTCGGGAGCTGTCGGGAGCTGTCGGAAACTAACGTTAAACGTTTGGCTTCGTGCGTCAGTGCGTCAGTGCGTCAGTGCCCGGCATGCCAGCGACCGACGCACACTGCGCAGGGGCCTGCGCGTGATTCCCATCCCCCCTCAGGGGCGCTGCATGGTGCAGGTGTGCGGCTGCTGGGCCTTGGCGGCCGTGATCTGCCGCACCACGCGAAAGCCGTAGCCCGAGCCTTCCACATCGAATTTCACGCCGGGCGCACCCTTCTTTTCCATCACGCCCACGGCCAGGGCCTGCTGGAACTGGTGGTCGGCCGCACGCATGCTGCCGCCCTGGCCCGCCAGCTGCACGCTGGCTTTTTCCATCTGGCGCGCCACGGCCACCATGTCGGTGCTGCCCGCGCGCTCGATGGACTGCGCCAGCGCCTCGACCATGAGCTGCATGCGCATGTGCACGTAGTCGTCTTCGGGCTTGGGAAACCGGCTGCGGAAAGAACGGTAGAAAGCCTCGCTTTGCGCACCGGGCACGTTGGGCAGCCAGTCGGCCACCGCCACCACCTTGCCCACGCCGGCGTCGCCCAGCGCGGCGGGTGCGCCCAGCGCGTTGCCATAGAAGGTGTAGAAGCTGCCATTGAAGCCCACCTCGCGCGCTGCCTTGACCAGCAGCGTGAGGTCATTGCCCCAGTTGCCGGTGATGACGGCCTGCGCGCCGCTGGCCTTGATCTTGACGGCGTAGGGCGCGAAGTCCTTCACGCGGCCCACGGGGTGCAGCTCGTCGCCCACCACGGCCACGTCCGGGCGCTGCGCGGCCAGTTGCCGCTTGGCTTCGCGCAGCACGGCCTGGCCAAAGCTGTAGTCCTGCCCGATGAGGTACACGCTCTTGAGCGACTGGTCCTCGCGCATCACCTCCATGAGCGCGGCCATGCGCATGTCGGCATGGGCGTCGAAGCGGAAATGCCAGAAGCTGCATTTCTCGTTGGTGAGGATGGGGTCCACCGCCGAGTAGTTGAGGAACAGCACGCGCCGGCCTGGATCGCGCTCGTTGTGCTTGTTGATGGCGTCGATCAGCACCGCCGCCGTGGCCGAGGAATTGCCCTGCAGGATGATCTGCGCACCGTCGTCGATGGCCGCACGCAGGGCCGACAGGGCCTCTTCGTTCTGGCCCTTGCTGTCGTACCGCTCGAGCGCCAGGGGGCGCGCCCCGCCAGCGGCCGCGGGCAGGTGCACGCCGCCGCGTGCGTTCACGCGTTCGATGGCCCAGAAGACATTGCGAAACACGGCCTCGCCCGTGTTGGCAAACGGCCCTGAAAGGCTTTCGATCAGCGCCAGCTTGACGGGACGCGCTGCCGTGGCGGCCGGTGCGGTGCCCGGAGATGGCGCGGCGGAAGCGGGCAGGGCCCAAAGGCCTACGGCAACCGCGCCAGCCAGCGCGCACAGGCCCCGGCGTAGGGTCGCAGCGCCCGTTTTCAAGCCCGCGGCGTACGATTTATTCATGCGTTTCTTCCCTTGAAACAGACGGGGGTGCACACACCTCTGGACCATGCGGCGACCACACCGAGAGCCGCGCAGTGTATAGGAGTTACCCCCATGATCTTCGCCCCCGTGATCCGCCGCGCCGCCTACGCCAACGCCCCCCGCTCCGCCGATCTGGCGCTGCAGCGCTTTCTGATGGGCGCCCTCTCGGCGCCGGCCCGCGCCAGCACGGCAGGCGTCACAGTGACCGCCGACGACAAGGCCACCACGCTGCAACTTGACGTGCCGGGCCTGGCACGCGAGCAGCTGCAGATCAGCATCGAAGGCAAGGTCGTGCAAGTGCAGAGCGTGGAAGGCGCGCCGCGCCAGGTACAGCGCGCCTGGGAGCTGGCCGACGACATCGACGCAGCCGCCAGCACCGCCAAGCTGGAGAATGGCGTGCTCACGCTCACCCTGGTGCGCGCCGCGCCCGCCAGCCGTGCCACCCAGATCACGGTGCACTGAGCTGCCGCAAAAACGCTATACCTTCAATAGCAAAAAAAGCCCGTTCCGCTTGCGGAACGGGCTTTTTCGTGCCGGAATGGATCCTCCAACCGGCGCGTGGCACCGCGCCGGCGGCCTCATTCATGCCGCAATGCGTCGATGGGGTCCATGCGGGCTGCGCGGCGCGCCGGAAAGTAGCCGAACACCACCCCGATGCCGGCCGAGAACACGAACGACAGCAGGTTGACGCCGGGATTGAAGAGGTAAGGCACGTCCATCAGGGCCGACAAGCCCACCGATGCCCCCGTGGCCAGCACGATACCGATCAGCCCGCCCAGCGAGGCCAGCACCACGGCCTCGATGAGGAACTGCAGCAGCACCTCGCGCTCAAGCGCGCCAATGGCCAGGCGCAGGCCGATCTCTCGGGTGCGTTCAGTCACGCTCACGAGCATGATGTTCATGATGCCGATGCCCCCCACGAGCAGGCTCACCGCCGCCACGGCACCCAGCAGCATCGTGAGCACCTTGGTGGTGCCCGAGAGCGTGTCGGCCAGTTGCTTGGTGTCGAGCACGTTGAAGTTGTCCTCGTCGGTGTCGGAGAGCTTGCGCAACTCGCGCAGCAGTTGGGTCAGGCTGGCCTTCACCCGCTCGGGGTCGCTGCCGTCCTGCATGGACACCAGCAGGGTGTTCACGCGCGTGTTGCCGGTGACGCGGCGCTGCAGCGTGCGCAGGGGCACCAGCACGGTGTCGTCCTGGTCGTTGCCGAAGGCGCCCTGCCCCTTCGAAGCCAGCACGCCCACCACCTCGCACGAAAACGCCTTCACCCGCAGTTGCTCACCCACGGCATCGCGCATGCCATAGAGCTCGCGCCGCACCGTTTCGCCAATCAGGCACACGGCAGCACCCGCGCGCAGCTCGGCTTCCGAAAAGACCCGCCCGGTGCGCACGGCCCAGTTGCCCGTCTGGAGCCAGGCATTGGTGCTGCCGATGATGCTGGTGGTCCAGTTGCGCCCGCCTGCCACCACGGTGGCGCTGGCCCGCGCCTCGGGTGCCACGGCCAGGATGCCGCCGATCTGCTGCGCGATGGTGTCGGCGTCGGTGTCCTTGAAGGCGGGGGCGCCCGAGCCGCCGCCGGGGCCCATGCGCTGGCCCGGGCGCACCTGCAGCAGGTTGGTGCCCAGGCCGGAAATCTGGTTCTGCACCGCCATGGTGGCGCCATTGCCCAGCGTGACCATGGTGATGACAGCGCTGACGCCGATCACGATGCCCAGGATGGTGAGGAACGAGCGCATCAGGTTGCGCCGGATCGAGCGCAGGGCCAGAAGAAGGGTGTTCAAAAGCATCAGGCCACCTCCGCCCTGGGCTCGGCCGGACCGGAGGCGCGCAGGCCCGCCGGGTGCGGATTGGCCGCGTCGCTGTCCACCTTGCCGTCGACGAACCGCACGATGCGCCGAGCATAGGCGGCCATGTCGGGTTCGTGGGTGACCATCAGCACGGTGATCCCCTGATCGGCATTGAGCCGCCAGAGCAGTTCCATGATTTCCTGGCTGCGCTGGGTGTCGAGGTTGCCGGTGGGCTCGTCGGCCAGCAGCACGGCCGGCTGGGTGACGATGGCGCGCGCAATGGCGACGCGCTGCTGCTGGCCGCCCGACAACTCGGACGGGGTGTGGTGCTCCCAGCCCTTGAGGCCCACGGCATCGAGTGCGCGAGCCGCAGCAGCGTGGCGCGACGCTGCCGACTCACCCCGGTACAGCAGGGGCAGCTCGACGTTTTCCTGCGCCGAGGTGCGCGCCAGCAGGTTGAAACCCTGGAACACAAAGCCAAAGTATTGCCGGCGCAGGAGCGCGCGCTCGTCGCGCGAGAGCGACTCGACGTGCACGCCCTTGAAAAGGTATTCGCCCGCGGTGGGCCGGTCCAGGCAGCCCAGGGTGTTCATGGCCGTGGATTTGCCGGAACCGCTGGGGCCCATGATGGCCACGAAGTCGCCCTGCGTGATGTCCAGATCCACGCCCTTGAGCGCCTGGAAGGCCAGCGCGCCCTCTCCGTACACCTTGGTCACGCCGCGCAATCGGATGAGAGGGAACGCGCCTGCGCCGGCCGCCGCAGCGGCGGGTGCAGCCATGGCGGTCTCGCTCATTTGGCAGCCCCGGTGGAGCGCTGGTCGGTGATGACGGCCATGCCCTCGGCCAGGCCTTCGCCGCTGACCTCGGTGCGCCGGCCATCACTGATGCCCACCTGCACATTCACGGCATGGGCCGTGCCATCCTTGAGCACCCACACCTGGCGCACCCGGCCCGCGCCGTCGGCCGCATCGCCGCTGGCGCCAGG
>NZ_ACQT01000212.1 GCF_000175235.1 Acidovorax delafieldii 2AN
TTGGCCTGCGCAGTTCCAGCTCGTGGTTGTCGTCCAGGATCTTCGTGGCCCACTGCGCGGCCGTGACGTCTGCCGCGGGAGGTGCGACGGACCACAGCGCGCTGCCGGTGGCGCCCATGTCCAGGGGCTTTGGCAGGCCCGGATACAGGCGCTCCAGCGCCTGCAGCCGCACCTGCAGCTGTCCCTGGGCCCGGGCAGCCAGGGCGTCCACCCGGGCGGCCTCGGCCTGCGCCGCCAGCAGCTCCAGCGTGGCGGCTTCACCAGCGGCCACACGCCGCTCGGTGGTGGCCATCTGCTGGGTGACCAGACGGGCCTGTTCCTGCAGGACGGAGGCGGTGCGCACGTCGCGCAGGGCGTCAAACCATGCTGTCAGCAGGCCGCGTGCGGCCTCGTGCCAGGCGTCGGCCAGGGCCAACTCGCCCAACTGGATCTCGCTGGCACCCAGTTGGCGGTCTGCGGCGGCCTTGGCGGGCCAGCGCACCCGGTTTCCAGGGGCCACATCGGCTTCGGAGAGCTGGGGCCCTGGCGTTCGGTGCGCCGGTTGGCGCCCGCCTTGGCGATCCAGTCGTGGGGGCCGGCCTCCAGGCGCTGGCTGCGGGCCTGGGCCAGGGGCAGACCCGCGCTGGCCGCACGCACCTGCGGCAGCTGCGACAACACCTGCATCACCGTCTCCGTGGGCGGCAGCACGGGTGGCAACGTGGTGGACGGCGTTGTCTGCGCCATCGCCACGCCCAGTCCGCCGGTACCGGCCCAGGCAAGGCAGGCCGCGGCGACGGCGCGTCGCAGTGGGCCAAGCGGGCCCCGCGATGAGGGGGGTTGCAAGCGCGTCATGGCAAGTCTCCAAATCTTCCAAAAGTCAGCAGCGGCACCACCCAGTAAGCGATCTGGGGGCTGGGCAGCGCCGCACGCAGGGTGTCGATCAGCGGTTGCACCTGGGCGTGCTGCATGGCCACCTGCACCAGCACGCGGCGCGCACGGCCCTGCACCTGCTCCATCGTCGAGGCCAGCTCCACGCTGCGGCCGATGCCCTGTCCAGGCACGACCGTGAAGCCGGGGGCCAGTTCGGGCAACGCCAGGAGCGCGTCGAGGATTTCTTCTTCGAGCGCGCGCGGAACGGCCAGCGTCAGCAGGCAGTCGGGCGTGCGGCGGGGGGGCTTGGGGGTCAGCGGGGTGGGCATATTCATGGGGCCAGCGTGCGTTGAGGGGCCGAGAAGCGGCGGTAGAGGATGGGCAGCAGCACCAGCGTGAGCAGCGTGGAGCTGACGAGGCCGCCAATCACCACGATCGCCAGCGGTCGCTGGATTTCCGAGCCCGGGCCGGTGGCCAGCAGCAGCGGAATCAGCCCCAGGGCCGTGATGCTGGCCGTCATGAGCACCGGGCGCAGGCGGCGCAAGGCGCCCTGGCGCACCACGTCCTGGATGGGCATGCCGTGCGCCGACAGCTGGTTGAAGCAGGTCACCATCACGAGCCCGTTGAGCACGGCAATGCCCATGAGCGCAATGAAGCCCACCGAGGCCGGCACCGAGAGGTACTCGCCCGAGACGGCCAGCGCAGCCACGCCGCCCACCAGGGCCAGCGGGATGTTGGCAAACACCAGGATGGCCTGGCGCAGGCTGCCCAGGGTTGCAAAAAGCACCCCCACGATCAGCGCCAGCGCCACGGGCACCACCAGGCCCAGGCGGGCGGCGGCGCGCTGCTGGTTTTCAAACTGGCCGCCCCAGGTGATGCTGTAGCCGGGGGGCAGCTTGACCTTCTGGGCCACGGCCGCCTGTGCATCGGCCACGAAGCCCACCAGATCCCGCCCGCGCACGTTGGCGCGCACCACCGACATGCGCGACGACTGTTCGCGCTCGATCTTCACCGGGCCGTCGGTCACTTCCAGCCGGGCCAGCTGGCTCAGCGCCACGGCCTGGCCGTCGGGTGTGGGCAGGCGCAACTGGGCAAACTGCTGTGGCGACACGCGCAGGTCCTCGCTGCCGCGCACCACCAGCGGCACGCGGCGCCCCTCCTGCATCACCACGCCCACCTTCTGGCCTTCGACCAGGGCGCGCAGGTCGTTCTGAATCTGGTCCACTGCCATGCCCAGGCGGCCTGCCGCCTGGCGGTCGATGTCGATGCGGTAGTACTGAACGCCGCCATTCTGCGCGGTGATCACGTCTTCGCTGCCCGGCAGGGCCTGCAGCAGCTGCACCACCTCGCCAGCCAGGCGGTTGAGTTCCTGGGCATTGGCGCCGAAGATCTTCACCGCCAGGTCGCCCCGCACGCCCGACAGCATTTCGGAGGTGCGCATCTCAATGGGCTGGGTAAAGCTCAGGTTCACGCCCGGTATTGCCTCACCGGCCTGGCGGATGGCGTCGATGAGTTCTTCCTTGGTCTTGAAGCGCCACTGCTCGCGCGGTTGCAGCACCAGAAAGCTGTCGGTCTCGTTGAGCCCCATGGGGTCCAGGCCAAGTTCGTCGGAGCCGACGCGCGCCACGATGCTCTTCACTTCGGGCACCGTTTCCAGAATGCGCCGCTGCAGTGCCAGATCGGTGGACACCGACTGCGCCAGGTGGATCGACGGAAGCTTTTCCACCTGCATGATGATGTCGCCCTCGTCCAGTGATGGCATGAACGACTTGCCAATCAGCGGAAACAGCGCCACCGCGCCGGCCAGCGCTACCAGCGATACCGCCACCACCACCTTCGAGTGGCGCAGCGCGGCTTCGAGCAGCGGCGCGTAGCCTGCCTCGAGCTTGCGCACCAGCCAGGGCGCCGCATGGTGGCCAGACCGCAGGGCCAGGGACGCCAGCACCGGAATCACGGTGAGCGACAGCACCAGCGAGGCGCCCAGCGCGAACACGATGGTCAGCGCCACCGGCCCGAACAGCTTGCCTTCCAGCCCCTGCAGGGTCAGCAGCGGGAGGAACACGATCATGATCACCACCACACCGGCGCTCACCGGCGTGGCCACCTCCTGCGTGGCGCGGTACAGGCTGTGCAGGCGTGAGATGCCCGGTTCGGCCTGCCGGGCCTCGATGTTCTCCACCACCACCACGGCGGCATCCACCAGCATGCCGATGGCGATGGCCAGGCCGCCCAGAGACATCAGGTTGGCCGACAGCCCCCATTGCTGCATCAGCACGAAGGTGGCCAGGGCCGACAGGGGCAGGATCAGGGCCACCACCAGCGCTGCGCGCAGGTTGCCCAGAAACAGCAGCAGCAGCACCAGCACCAGCACGATCGCCTCGCCCAGGGCCTTGGTGACGGTGGAGACGGCGCGCTCGACCAGATTGCCCCGGTCGTAGAACGGCACGATCTTCACGCCCTGCGGCAGGGTGGGCTCCAACTCGGCGATCTTGGCCTTGACGTCGCGCACCAGTTTTTGCGCGTTGGCGCCGCGCAGGCCCAGCACCAGGCCCTCCACGGCCTCGCCCTTGCCGTCCTGGGTGACGCTGCCGTAGCGCGTCAGTGCGCCCAATTGCACCGTGGCCACGTCGCCGACGCGCACCGCTTCGCCATTGCGCTGCACCACGGCAATGGCCCGCACGTCTTCCAGGTTGCGGATGCTGCCGTCGCTGCGCACGAGCAGCGACTCCTCGCCGCTCGACAGGCGGCCGGCGCCGTCGTTGCGGTTGTTGTTGGCCAGGGCGTCCTGAAGCTGCTGCAGCGACACCTTGCGGGCGGCCAGCTCCGCCACATCGGGCACCACTTCAAAGGTCTGAACCATGCCGCCCAGCGTGTTCACGTCGGCCACACCCGGAATGCCGCGCAGGCGGGGGCGGATGACGGTGTCCAGCAGCTTGCGCCGCTCGGCCAGGCTGGCTTCGCCATCCACCTTGAACATGAACATCTCGCCCAGGGGCGTGGTGATGGGCGCCAGCCCGCCCGACAGGCCGGCCGGCAGATCGCCCATCACGCCCGACAGGCGTTCGCTGACCTGCTGGCGCGCCCAGTAGATGTCGGTGCCGTCGGCGAAATCGAGGGTGATGTCGGCAATGGCGTACTTGCTTTGCGAGCGCAGCATGACCTGGCTGGGGATGCCCAGCAGTTCCTGCTCGATGGGGGCGACGATGCGCGCCTCGACCTCGGCCGGGGTCATGCCCGGCGCCTTGAGGATGATCTTGACCTGGGTGGTCGAGACATCCGGGAAGGCGTCGATGGGCAGATCGCGCAGGGCCATGCCGCCGGCGGCCAGCAGCGCCAGCGAGAGGATGCCGACCAGCAGGCGCTGGGAAAGGGAAAACGCAATCAGGCGTGACAGCATCATTGCGCTCCGCCGCCCATGCCCTGCCAGGCACCCTTGAGTGCGGCCAGGCCCTGCACGGCGATCACGTCACCGGCCTTCACGCCCGAGCGCACCAGCGCCTGGCCTGCCGCGTCGTCCCCCAGCACCACGGCCGTGGGCACGAAGCCCTGCGGGGTCTTCACGAAGACATAGGCGTGTCCGTCATGGCGCACCACAGCCTGGGCCGGCACGGTGACCTGGTTCGCAGCGGGGGCCGCGGTTGCGGTGCGCGCGGCCACGGTGACCTGTACGAACTGCTGGGCGCGCAGGCAATCCTCGGCGGCCGTGAAGTCGGCCCGCATCTGCACCGCCTGGTTGCCGGGGCTGACCTGCGGCACGATGGCCGCCAGGCGCGCGGGGGCCTTGCAGCCCTGCACCGTGAGAAGGTCGCCCACGCGCAGGCTCTGCGCCTGCGACGGCGTCGCCTGCAATGCGATGGCCCATTGGCCGCCGCGCGCCAGCTTGGCCACGGGCATGCCGGCGTCCAGGCGCTGGCCGGGGGTGGCGGTGACTTCCAGCACGGTGCCTGCGGCGGCTGCCCGCAGGGTCAGGCCGGGCTGCAGCGTGTTTCCGGTGGTGCTTGCACCGGCCATCTGCAGGGCCTGGCGGCGTTCGCGCAAGGCCACCTGGGCCAGTTCGTTCTGGGTGCGGGTCTCCTGCAGGCGCAGCCCGGCAATGATGCCTTCGGCATGCAGCTTTTCATCGCGTTCGAGCTTGCTGGCGGCCAGCCGTGCCTGGGCCTGGGCCTGCAACAGGTCGCGCTGCCAGGCCAGGAGGTCGGGGCTCAGAAGTCTCGCCACCGGCTCGCCGGCCTTGACCTTCTGGCCTGCGCCGACCAGCACCTGTTGCACGACACCGGCCACCGGGGTGCTGAGCAGCTCCGTGGCCTGGGGCGGAAGTTCCACCGTGCCTTGCAGCACGACGCCTGCCGCGGCACCCGCGCCACTGCTGCCTACCGTTTGCGTGGTCACACCGGCCGCCTGCACCTGCGCGGCGGTCCAGGCGATGGCCGGATGGCTGGCGGGGGCCGCGGGGCTGGCTGCAGGGCCGGCCGCCTGGCTCAGGGACGTGCACGCGCACAGCAGCGCTGCGCACAGGGTGGTGCGAAAAACGGGGGAGGTTGGCGCATGGGCGCGAGGATGCTGGGGCATGGGAGATGAACCTTTGGTCGCTAGGGCTGCGAGTCGGGCCGGACGATACCGCGCCTACCTGAAGGGAGCATGAACTCCTGCAGCCGGCGGTATCGCCGCCGGCGTGCCGCCTGAAAAAAGGGGGGCAGCTCTCAGCGGGCGGCGCGCAGATGCAAGTTCACCTGCAGCCCGCGGGCGTGCCCGGGCGGCGGCGACTGCAAGGTGAAGGAGCCCCCCTGGCGCGCCACGATGGTGGTCACGATGGACAGCCCCAGGCCATAGCCCGGCGTGTACAGCGCGCTCGCCGTGCGCCCGTCGCGGTAATGGCGCTGCTGCAAGAGCCCGAGCTGTTCTGCGGAAAGGCCTGGCCCGCTGTCGCGCACGCTGCAGGTGGCAGGCAGCGCCACTTCCAGCACGATGGGGCCCTGGGGCGCGTAGCGCACGGCGTTCTCCACCAGGTTGCGCAGGGCGATGGCGAGGGCGTCGAAGTCGCCGCGCACCCACACGTCGTCGTCTTCGGGCAGCACGAGCTGCAGGCGCTGCAGCAAGGCCGCGTCTGCCCAGAACTCCTGTGCCACGGCGGCGGCGACCTGTGCGAGGTTGACGCGGTCCTGCGCCAGCGCTGCCCCCGAGCCTGCGCGCGAGAGCTGCAGCAGCTTCTCGCAGCGGCGGCTGAGGCGGTCGAGCGACTGCAGTGCGCCCTGGATGTCGGTGTAGGCCGCCCCCGTGGGCACGTGCCCAAGGGCGGTCTGCAGGTTCAGGCGCACGGCGGCCAGCGGGGTGCGCAGTTCGTGCGCCGCGTTGGCGGCCAGGGCGCGTT
>NZ_ACQT01000211.1 GCF_000175235.1 Acidovorax delafieldii 2AN
AAGCGGTCGAAGGCCTGCGGGTCGATCTGCACCGCGACCTGGCGCTGGCCGATCAGCGGATGCATCTGGGCCACGGTCTGGCGCAGCGAGCCGTTGGCCAGGCCGCGCAGGATGACCGAAGCCCGAGCGCGGGCCGCCTGGTCGATCAGCCGCTGCAGCGTGGGCTGGGGCATCGCGAGGCTGACGAAGACGAACAGGCCGGGGCCCTTGATCTGGCCTTGCGCCAGGCCCTGGGCGGATTCCATCGCGTCGGCCTGAGACGCATAGCCGCGCGCCAGCGCTTCGAGGTCGATCGGTGTCCGTGTCACCGGCTGCGGCAGGGCGTCGACGGAGGGGCCAGCGGTTGCGGGGGCACTCGCAGGGAGGTCCGTCGAAGGCAGGCTGTGCTTGCGCCGCGCCTGCTCGACGTCCTGCTCGGTGACCGTGGGTTGCGCGCGGCGGGCTCGCTCAATGTCGGCCTCGGTGATGGTCGGGCCGGCGGCCCAGGTCGTTGGCATCGCGCCTGCTGCCAGCAGTGAGGCGAGCCTGCGCCGGAAGAGGGTGGGGAGGTCAGTAGCCGACACAGCAGTTCCTTTTTCTGAACAACATGAAGGCGAAGTCCTCGCCGCGCACGGGGTACTCCTTCCCGGCGCCCCAGGTCACGGTGGTGCGGCCGAAGGGCTGGCAGCACTTGCCGGCTTCCTTGGCGGTGTTGGGGATGGGGTGGGTGAGCTGGGTCTTGTAGGCGGTCTTGTCCATGACCGGCGCGAAGTAGGGCCCGCAAAGGCCGGCCTGTCCGTGCCAGCCCCAGGCGATCAGCTCGCGGTGCATCTTGGCCGTCAGCCGCTGGGCCATCAGCGCCGCGGTGCGCACGCCGCCCATGTGGTACGGGACGTGGCCGTTCATGGGATACAGGCCGCCCTGGCAACCCGCGCACCAGAACATCTCCCGGATCCCGAAGCCCACCGAGGCGGCCACGCAGTCGGCGGCGCAGGCGGCGATCGCCACCGGATTGGCGAACAGCGCCGCGTCCGGGTTGATGATCAGCGTGAGCTCGTCGTCGGCCCACAGCGGGTCGACCTCGGTCAGGTAGGCCAGGTCGAACGAGCCCTTCTCCAGGCACGGAAAGTCGGTCACCACCTCCAGGTAGTAGAGGACCGGGTTCACGTAGAAGTGGGCCTGGTAGAAGCTGCCGCCGTCGCCATCGCCCTCGGGGCGCGTGAAGCGCGCCGCCTCGGGCGCCGGGATGCCGGGATCGAGGTCGATGCCGCCCAGGGACGTCAGGCAGAAGGGCTTGCGCACGGCCTCGACGTGGCGCGCGGGCTCCCAGAAGCCGATCGACAGGCCGATGATCGGATTCACGCCGCAGGTGCAGAGCGGGCTCGAGGGGTTGTCGATGTCCTCCTGGCCGCCGAAGTTGCCGATGCGCGCGCCGCCGATGCTCAGCGGCAGGATGCAGCTCCAGCAGATGTCGGTGATCGGATTCGGGAACTTGCCGGTGCAGGTGGCCGCGCCCGCGGCGGAGGCCGAGGTGCTCACCGCGAGAAGTAGCGAGGCCAGCATGCCGGCCGCCAGCGAGTGGAGCCTGCGGATCATCGCGGCACCTCCATCTCGTCGATGCGCAGCCGCCTACCTTCCTGCGAGACCAGGGCCGGCACTTGGGCGATACCGAGACGCCGGGTCAGCAGTCCCTGCTGGTCGTAGTAGACGGGGATGCGCCAGGACTTCATCAGATCCAGGTAGGAGCCGCCCGTCAGGATCGGCTTGACCTTGCCTTGGTAGCGCACCATCAGCTCGCGCGCCTGGCGGACCTGGCGGCTGTCGCGGGCGTCGAAGAACAGCAGGTGCCGCGACAGCGAGACCACGTCCAGTGGATTGGCCTTGGTGCCGGCCGCGAACATCAGCTCGCCGCTGGCGCCGAGGATGTTGCGGTCCAGCGTGTAGGTCGGGTCGAAGTAGAAGGTGCGCGGCTTGGCCGTGGTCTGCACACCGGCGACGGGCGCCGGGCTGCGCACTGCCTCCGTGCCGCGGGCGCGTGCATCCTGCTCAATCCGGGCCAGTTCGCCCGAGCGCTCCTTCTCGCGCAGGCGCTGCTCGATCATCTGCAGCAGATGGGGCTCGGCGATCTCGTAGGTGGGGCCGAGGGTGCCGAGGTCGGTGGCGTGTGCGGAGGCACTGCAGCCGGCCAGCACGGCGAGCGCGAGGGCAAGATGGGTTCTCATCGCGTGCCTCCGCGCGGACACGGAAGCTGGGCGACGAGCCGGTCGCGGGCGGCGGTGTCCTTCTGGTGGGCCGCGCGGATCAGGCCCATCAGGGCGGGATGGCCTTCGCCCTCGGAAATGGCCTGCCGCAGATCGGTCGTGGTCAGCGACCGGCCGCAGCGCAGCTGCACGGCGGCGAGATAGGTGCGCGCGCCACTTTCCGCCGAGGGTGCGATCTGCTTGAGCAGGCCGAGGTAGTCCGCGAGCGGCATATCGCCCGGGGCGTCCTGGCCGGGCGCCGCGGACAGCGGCCCGAACGCCGGGCTGGTCTGGGCGAGCGCGGTGCCCGTCGTCAGCACCTGTCCCAGCAGGAAGGCGGCGAGGAGGAAGACTTTGCGCATGGCCGGACTCCTCAGAAGATCGGCACCACGATGCCCACCACCTGCTCGGCGCGCACCAGGCCGCTTTCGGCGTAGCGCGAGTCGAAGCTGTGGGGTCCGATACCCTGCACGTAGAAATGCCCCGGAGGAATGACCACGGGCGCGATGGGCGCCAGCGGATGGCCGTCGTAGGCATGGGTCTTGGCCAGGCCCACGGCCTCGCCGTTGACGAAGACCGTGCGGTCCAGGACCGTGACGACGTCGCCGGGCATGCCGCGCACCTGCTTGAAGAAGGGCTGGCCGCGCAGGCCGGGGTAGTGCGCCTGGGCCTCGCCCGCGAACGCGAAGACGATCAGGTCGCCGCGCCGCACGGGTTGCTGCTGGAACTGCATCAGCGCCACGTGGTAGGGCAGGCTCGGCGTCCAGTTGACCAGGATGGGCATGCGCGGCGTCGGGTCGATGAAGAGCCGCACATAGGCGAAGCCCCAGATCGCGAACACCGGCAGGTAGAGGTACCAGCGTCGCTGCATATGGCGCAGGAGCTCGGCAAGGGTTTGGGCGCGCCGGTGCCACCAGCCCGGGGCCGGTGTCGCTGCCGGGACCGTGGGGTCAGTCGAGACGGATTCCGTTGTGGTCATGGCTGATCCACCTTTCTGCGCAGCGCCGGCGTCAGGTCCCGGCTGTTCGGCGCACCGGCGATCGCGCTCTTCACCACCACCAGGCAGCCGCATTCGCGGGGCAGTTCGTCGAGTGCGGCGGGCAGGCGCTGCGAGAAGCTGCGTGCCAAGGCAAGCGCGCGCTCGCGCTCGGATTCGCTGCCGGGCTGGGTCAACAGCTGGGTGAACTCGGCTTCCTTGGCGCGGTAGACCTCGGACAGATCCACCACGCCGACGACCAGCGCGGGCCGCAGCACCCAGCGGTCGTAGGCGGCGATACCGACGGCGACCAGCAGCGCCGAGACCACGGCGTTGAGCAGCAGGCGCTTGGTCATAGCGCATGCCCCCGCTGCCGCAGCAGCTCGGCGATGGCCTCATCAATCGACAGGCCCTGGGCGCGCAGCGCGTCGATGGGCGCGTTGTCCTCCAGCTTGTTCGAGAACAGCAGGTGGGTCGCGGGATCGAGGATGTTCCGCGCCACGCCTTCGCCCACGGGCGACGAGATATAGAGCTCCGAGAACGCGCCGGCCTCGGTGCGTAAGGAGTTCAGCAGCCGCTTCTTGGGCTCGTCCATCGCGAGACGCCCCTTGCGATCCAGCATCTCGATGGATTCGGGCTTCTGGCGCAGCAGGAACACCCAGTCCGAGCAGTTGAAGGCGGCTTCCATCTGCGCCGAGCCGTAGTAATCGTCGGCGCTCTGGGTGGCGGTGCCGAGCGCGCCGCCGTACTTGCGCGCGCGCCGCGCGGCTTCCTCCACCACAGCGGCCTTGATCGGATCGTCGGCGCCGATGTCGCCGAGCTGCTGCTTCAACTCGTCGATGAAGAGCACCTTGCGCCGGTTGCGCGTCAGGTACATCTCGCCGGTGATCTGGTGCAGCAGCAGGATGTTGACCACCGCATGCAGATCCGGCCGGCGCTTGAGTTCCTCGTTCTCGATGACGATGAAGTCATTGGAGAAGTCGACGTTGGCCCGGCCCTCGAAGAACCTTTCGTACTGCCCGCCCCTGGCGTAAGGGTTGAGCATGATGGCCAGGTCCTTGATGCGTTGGTCGCCCGAGACCCCCAGCTCCTCGATGGTCCCGGTCTTGAAGGCGTCGCGCAGGCCGGTGATCGTGAGATCGTTGCCATGCGCGCGCCAGAGCTTGAGCACCATCGCCGAGATGGCCTTGTACTGGACCTCGTCCAGCGTGTGCTGCATCGAGCACATCTTGCTGATGCCCGGCACCAGCATGTCGATGTCCTCGTTGATGTCGTGAACGATGGTGAACGGGTTCAGGCAGATATCCACGTCGGGCCGGAACTCGATGTAGGTGCCCTGGGCCTTGCGGCACAGCTTCTCGAAACTGCGGCCGAGATCCAGCATCCAGACCTTGGCGCCGATCGCGCGGTACGACCAGGCCAGCTCGTTCATCAGCACGGACTTTCCCGAGCCTGGCGCGCCGATGATCGCGAAGTTGTAGTTGCCCAGGTCGTTGTCGAACAGGTCCAACGTCATGACCTGGCCGCGCCGTCCGCCGAACACCAGGGCCGGCGTGCGCGTGCCGCGCCACTCGGCGATCAGCGGCGCCATGTGGATGGCGTTGGCCATCGTCTTGCGCGTGACGCGGCGCATCTTGGCGAGGTCCTTGTGGAACCTCGGGGTCAACGTCATCGGCAGGCTGGCCAGCAGCGCCTGCCGGTGCATGTAGGCGTCGGCGTTGAGTTGGAAGCCCCGGGCGCGCCAGATGGCGTTCGCGGCCTCGTGCGCCGAGGCGGCCTTGTCCGGGGGCGTGAAGATCGCGAGCTGGTGGTACAGGCTCACCAGGCTGCCGCCGGTGTCGATGGCGTTGGCGGCAGCCGACCAGTCGTCGAGCTTCTTGCGCACGTCCGGCATCACGTCGGCCATCTTGGACTTGGCGTTCTGCGTGGCGCGCACGTGGTTGGCCGTGATGATGGACTTGGTGGCGTTCGGGTCGAGGACGTGCACGCCCAGCGTGATCAGGAAGGGCGCGCTGTACTGCAGCGCCGGCTGCATCAGGTCGCCGATCAGCGAACCCATCTGCCACAGGGCAAAGCGCTCCGGGAACGACTTGATCGAGTAGAAGCGCGCCTCCAGCACCTCGGCGCTGGTTTCCTTCCAGAGCGTGATCCCTGACGGATGCGGGTCCTGGATGGTGTCGAAGTCCACGATCTGGTCGCGGATCTCGCGGCCGTCGTCGTAGCGCAGCCAGCGATCGTCGTCGTAGTTCAGGTCCTCAGCATCCGAATGCGCGATGCGGTCCGGGTTGGTGAACAGCGCACACCAGTTGATCAGGTCGGCCGCGTCGCAGACCCGGTTGGGCAGCATGGCCGAGCGCAGCGTGGCCGCCATCGAGTCGCGCAGGGCCAGCAGCGCCTCGCGCCGGTTCAGGTCGGCCGCGCTGCCCGGAAACGCGACGCTCAGCATCAGCCGGAAGTCGCGCAGCGTGTAGTGGAAGCCCGCCGTCAGCGAGGCCTGTGTGCCATGTAGCAGGTGCTGCACCCGCTGACGCGCCAGCTTGCGAAACAGGTTCTCGTTGGGCACCGGCCGCCCGAAAGGACGCGCCTTCTCGGCCTGGTCTTCATCCTCCACGCGCAGGTTGGTGTACTGGCGCAGTTGGTGGCGAATGTGCGGCGAGGCGAACAGGTGGAACTGCAGGCCGGTGTCCGGCGGGCAGTTGGCATAGAGCGAAACCAGCACCTCGGCCATGCGCTCGTCGGCGCCGGACTGCGGCATGACCTCGAGCATGAAGCCCATGCCGTCGCGGTTCACGAAGATCTTCTCGTCGGCGAGATAGGCGGAGTAGGGCAGCCAGCCGGCGAACTGCTCGGCCGGTGTGTCCGCCGCCATGCCGAATGGAAACAGCGGTGCGGCGCGGGCGCCGCCGGGGTGTGTATCTGTGGAAGAAAACAGCATGGGGGCCTCACTGCGGACGAGCGCCCAGGCCCGCCGGCGGCTGGGCGAGCGAGGGGAAGGCGTTGAAGGGTGCGGGGCGCTGCACCGCACC
>NZ_ACQT01000210.1 GCF_000175235.1 Acidovorax delafieldii 2AN
GTTGTCGGTGCGCGCGCCGATGCTGCGGTAGCCGTAGCCGCGCACGGTGGTGTCGCCGCCGGTCAGAAAGAGCTGCGTCACGGGAATCTGCGCGCCCTGGCGGGCCAGCACGGCACCCGCCTCGGCGCGCAGCGCCACGCGCGCAGTGCGTGCCGTGCCCGCGTCGTCCTGCACGCGCCCGGCGGGGATGAAGGATTGCCAGCGCACCAGGGTGCGAATGAACGGGTCGCGATCGGGCCGCAGGGTGGTGCCCACGCCCAGTTCCACCGCCAAGCCGTGGCCCCGGGTGGGGGCCGTGAGGCTGTTGAAGTAGCGCCCCGTCCAGCCGTAGTTTGCGCTCACCGCGCTGCTGGATGCGGGCGCGTTCGTCCCCTGGCTGTGGGTGTGGTCGTACTGCAGGAAGTAGTTGCGGTCGATGCTGCGCGTGCCCTTGCTGCGGCCCGCGCGCAGCCGGCCGCTGTTGACGTCGTAGTCGCCCGTGGCTTCGCGCTGCACCTGTCCGCCGCCAAACCAGCGCCAGCCGCTGTCGTCGGGCAGGTCCATCCATTCGGTGCTGGCCAGCTTGGTCTCGCGGTCCAGCGAGAGCTTGCTCACGGCGCGCCAGCCCAGCACGGGCATCTGGTTGTGGATGTGCTCCAGCGACAGCCGCGCGCCGCTGTCGGTTGAGAAACCGGGCCCGAACACGAGTTTTTGCATCTGCGCCTCGCGCACCTGGGCCACCACCGGGGCCGACCGGGGATCCGTGCCGTCGGTGTCGAGCGTGAGGAACACCGCGTCGTAGTAGCCGCTGCCGGCCAAGCGCAGCTGCGCGTCGAGCATCTCGGCTTCGTCGTACACGGCGCCGGTGGGCAGGCGTGCCAGGCGCCGGGCCGCGTCGCTGTCGTAGCGCTGGCTGCCCTGCACCCGCAGGGGGCCAAAGCGGTAAGCGGGGCCTGGGTCGTAAGCCACGCTGAGTTGGGCCTCGTGCCGGTCGGCATCGATCTCGGCGCGGCTGTTGGCAATGCGTGCCGTGGGATAGCGCCGTGCCTGCAACTGGCGCAGGCCATCGGCTTTGGCGCCGTCCCAGGCCGACTGGGTGAAGGGCTGACCCGGCGTTAGCGACCAGTTGCGCTGCACCCGCTGGCGCTGGCGCGCAAGGCTGTCTGCATCGGCTTCGGCGCTGCCGGCAATGGTGATGTTGGCACTGGCGATGTGCGTTCGCGGGCCGGGTTCCACGGTCACCGTGACGGTACGGGGGGCGGCGTTGGCCACCGCGGCAGCCGCGGAAGTCTCAGCCAGTTCGACCGTGATGGTGGGGGCAAAGTAGCCCATGGTGCCCAGCAGTTCGCGGGCGTTGGCGTCTGCGGCGCCCAGCAGCCGCTGCAGTTCGTTCATCTGCAGGTCGGGCAGGGCGCGAAAGCGCTGCAGCTCGAGGTGGCGCTCGAGTGTTTCGCGCACGCTGTCGGGTGCGCGCACCACAAGGTCGAACGAAGGGCGCTGCGGCGTGGTGGCGGTATCCGGTTCGGCGCCCGCCGGGTGGCCTTTCTCGGCGCCTGGCAGCAGGCTGCACCCTTGCAGGGCCATCGCGCCGAAAAGCAGCAACGCCGGCCATCGGGCCGGCGTTGCAAGGTGGGCAATGGAGTGCAGAACGCGAGGGGTCACGGCAAGAGAGAAAAGTGGGCGTAGGGCGGAACAGTGCGTGGGTGCAACCGCAGGGCGGGCCGCGCACCAAGGGTGTCCAGGCGCCCGCCGGGTTGCGCGGCATCGCCACTATGCACCCAAACGCGCCCCCTGCCTGTCAGACAATTTCGCCCCCCGCCATGCCGGGGCGGCCCAAGCGCCTGCCTGCCGTGCCCACGGCGCCGTTTATTTGGACAACAGGCGCATGGTTTCTTCGAGCCCCTTGAGCGACAGCGGGTACATGCGGTTGCCAATGAGCTGCTGGATGATGCTGATGCTCTGGCGGTATTGCCACACACCCTGCGGCTCGGGGTTGATCCATGCGTGCTTGGGGAAGGCGTGCGTGAGCCGTTGGATCCACTCGGCACCCGGCTCCTCGTTGTTGTATTCCACGCTGCCGCCGGGCTGCAGGATCTCGTACGGGCTCATGGTCGCATCGCCCACAAAGATCAGCTTGTAGTCCTTGTTGTACTTGCGGATGATGTCCCAGGTCGGGAACTTCTCGGCAAAGCGGCGGCGGTTGTTCTTCCACATGAAGTCGTACACGCAGTTGTGGAAGTAATAGAACTCCAGGTGCTTGAACTCGCTCTTGACCGCACTGAACAGCTCTTCAACCCGCTGGATGTGCTCGTCCATCGTGCCACCCACGTCCATGAGCAGCAGCACCTTCACGTTGTTGTGACGCTCGGGCACCATCTTGATGTCGAGGTAGCCTGCGTTGGCGGCCGTGCTGCGGATGGTGTCGGGCAGGTCCAGCTCCAGCTCGTGCCCTTCGCGTGCAAACTTGCGCAGGCGGCGCAGCGCCACCTTGATGTTGCGCGTGCCCAGCTCCTGCTGGTCGTCGTAGTCCTTGTAGGCGCGCTGCTCCCACACCTTCACCGCGCTCTTGTTCTTGCCCGCGCCGCCAATGCGTACGCCCTGCGGGTTGTAGCCGCCGTGGCCGAACGGGCTGGTGCCGCCCGTACCAATCCACTTGTTGCCGCCCTCGTGGCGTTCTTTCTGCTCTTCGAGGCGCTTCTTGAGCGTCTCCATGAGTTCGTCCCAGCCCATCTTCTCGATGGCGGCCTTTTGCTCGGGCGTAAGTTCGTTTTCCAGGATCTTGCGCAGCCAGTCGGCCGGGATCTCCTTGGTGAAGTCGGCCACCATCTCCACGCCCTTGAAGTAGGCGCCGAAGGCCCGGTCGAATTTGTCGTAGTGCTTCTCGTCCTTGACCAGCGTGAGGCGCGAGAGGTTGTAGAAATCGTCCAGGCTCCACGCGTCATCCGACTTGGGGCCCACCACGCCGGCCTGCAGTGCTTCGAGCAGGGTGAGGTATTCCTTCACGGACACGGGCAGCTTGGCCGCGCGCAGGGTGTAGAAGAAGTCGATCAGCATGATTTTGGCCTCTGGCGCTTATGCGGCGGGCGAGTAACGCTCTAAAAGATATAGCAACTGTGCTCGGGCCTCGGGCCATTCACCCGCGCGCATGCTGTACATGACGGTGTCTCGGATGGTGCCGTCGCGGCGCAGCGCGTGCCCGCGCAGCACGCCGTCTTTTTTGGCGCCCAGGCGCTCGATGGCACGCTGCGAGGCAAAGTTGTAGTTGTCGGTGCGCCAGCCCACCACGTGACAGGCCAGCGTGTCGAAGGCGTGGCCCATCATCAGCAGCTTGCAGGTGGTGTTGACGTGGGTGCGCTGCACGCTGGCCGCATACCAGGTGTAGCCAATCTCCACGCGGCGCACGGCGGGCACGATGTCGTGGTAGCTGGTGGTGCCCAAGACCTTGCCTGTGGCTTCTTCCACCACGGCAAAGGCAAAGCGCTGGCCCTGCTCGCGCATGGCCAGCGCGCTTTCGATGTAGGCGCGCGTGCCCTCGGGCTCGGGCACCGAGGTGATGCGCAGCTTCCAGAGTTCGCCATCGGCGGCGGCGGCGCGCAAGCCGTCTTCGTGGGAAAGCGCCAGGGGCTCCAGGCGCACACCGCGTTCGCGCAGCGTGACGGGTTCTACAAATGCCATGCTCATTGCTCCTGTGGGGGCCGGCGGCCGGCGCGCCAGCGCCGGGCCCCGTGCAGACCCAGTCCGCCCCCCAGGCCGACCAGTGCAATGCCCAGCAGGCTGGCGGTGCCATAGCCTGTGTCAAAGATGTCGAAGCCCAGAAGCTGGCCCAGCCAGAACCCTGCCAGCGCGCCACCGACGAAGCCCACGGCGTCGGAGATGCCTTCCATCAGCAACCGGTTGGTGTCAGTCATGCCGTGCGTTCAAAAAAGTTGGCGGATGCCGCGCCTGTGTGCCGCATGGGTCGAACCCACCAGCAGACGGCATGGCGCAGCGGTCATCGGTTCCGCTGGTTCATGAAGACCAGTTTCTCGAACAGGCTCACGTCCTGCTCGTTCTTGAGCAGCGCGCCCACCAGCGGCGGCACCGCCACCTTGTTGTCGGCGCTTTGCAGGGCCGTGAGCGGAATGTCCTCGGCCACCAGCAGCTTGAGCCAGTCGAGCAGCTCGCTGGTCGAGGGTTTCTTTTTGAGGCCGGGCAGGTTGCGCACGTCATAGAACGTTTTCATCGCCACCCCGAGCAGCTCGCTCTTGAGCGTAGGGAAGTGCACGTTGACGATCTGGCGCATCGTGTCGGCTTCGGGGAACTTGATGAAGTGGAAGAAGCAGCGGCGCAAAAACGCGTCGGGCAGCTCTTTCTCGTTGTTCGAGGTGATGAACACCAGCGGCCGGTGCTTGGCCTTGATGAGTTCGCGCGTTTCGTAGCAGTAGAACTCCATGCGGTCGATCTCGCGCAGCAGGTCGTTCGGGAATTCGATGTCGGCCTTGTCGATCTCGTCGATCAGCAGCGCCACGGGCTGATCGGCCGTGAAGGCCTGCCACAGCACGCCCTGGATGATGTAGTTGCGGATGTTCTTCACGCGCTCGGCGCTGTCGCCGTCATTGAGCTGGCTGTCGCGCAGGCGGCTCACGGCGTCATATTCATACAGGCCCTGCTGCGCCTTGGTGGTGGACTTGATGTGCCACTGCAGCAGCGGCATATCGAGCGCCTGGGCCACTTCCTCGGCGAGCATGGTCTTGCCGGTGCCGGGCTCACCCTTGATGAGCAGGGGGCGCTGCAGCGTGATGGCCGCATTCACGGCAAGCATCAGGTCCTGGGTGGCGACGTAGTTCTGGGAACCTTGGAATTTCATGAGGGAAATCACCGAAACGTTGATGAATGGGCTTGACAGGCGCTGGCTATAATCATCCGCTGATCAGAGCCCTGAGCTGAACCTTCACACGATTGTGCGCGCAAAATGAACAAGACGTTGACCACGATATTTGCCCTGGCTGTCGCTTCCGTGACGGCGTTGTCCCACGCCCAGGAGGTCAAGGGTGATGTCGAAGCCGGCAAGCAAAAGATTGCGATGTGCATTGGCTGCCACGGCATCCAGGGCTACCAGGCCAGCTTCCCCGAAGTTCACAAGGTGCCCATGATTTCGGGCCAGAGCGGCAAGTACATTGCAGCGGCGCTCACCGCCTACAAGAAGGGCGAGCGCAAGCATCCCACCATGCGCGGCATTGCCGATTCGCTGTCCGAGCAGGACATCGCCGACGTGGCCGCCTATTACGAGCAGCACGGCAAGACCGGCGCCGAACTGCCCGCCAAGCCCGGCCGCGAGCCCAGCGTGCAAGTGGCCGAATTGTTGAAGAAGGGTGCCTGCGTTTCGTGCCATGGCGACAACTTCGCCAAGCCCATTGATCCCTCCTACCCCAAGATCGCGGGCCAGCACCCCGATTACCTGTTCGTCGCACTCAAGTCCTACAAGGTGGAAAAGAACGCCATGGTGGGCCGCGGCAACGCCATCATGGGCGGCGTGGCCAAGCAGTTCACCAATGCCGAGTTGAAGGCGCTGGCCAGCTACGTGGGTTCGCTTGATGGCGACCTGCACACGGTGCCGCAATCGCGTTTTCGTTGACCCGGGCTTGGCCGGGGTGTGCCCCGGTCGCTGCCAGACCCGATAAGCCCGCCGCGTGCGGGCTTTTTTTGCTCCCGCCCGCGCCGGGGCGGGCCCGCAGGTGAGCGCCTGCTTATCTGGCATGGGCCGTGGGGGCTTGGTTGTCGTGCGCACGGGGGCTTCCTAGAATGGGCCATGCGTTTCCTCGCCGCCCACCCTTGCGCCCCTGCCGGCCGTCCCTTGCGGAGCGGGCCCGTGCTTGCGCGCGCCGTGCAAAGGATGGGTGTTTCGAAACCAGCTGCGCCGGCCGCAGACGTCTAGGCCCGGCGGTTCTTCCTTTCCCCTTCAAGCGTCATCGACCAACCGCCGGGCCGCTCGCCATGCCATGGCACGCGGGCCGCAGGTTGCGCCCCGGTGCCGGACCCTGGTTTTCGCCGCCTGCGCTGGAGAAATTTTCTGTGCGTGGGTGCGCCGATGGCGTTTCCAATGCGGCGCCCTGCGCCGGCCGTTTCACGCTGATCGGGAAATTCCATGCACCTGAACACCATTGTCGCCATCACCGATTTCTCTGCCGCAGCCGAGCATGCGCTGGACCGCGCCGCCCTGGTCGCGGCGAGCCACCGCGCATGGCTGCGCATCCTCTACGGCGCTGACACGCCCAACGCCGGCCTCGCTGATCCGTATGCCCGGC
>NZ_ACQT01000209.1 GCF_000175235.1 Acidovorax delafieldii 2AN
GGCCCTGCTGCCGGGGCGGCACGGCGCGCTGGCGGTGCAGTGGGGCGCGGTGTTGGCCTGGTATGGCGCGGCCAAGCTGTTCGAGGCCGCCGACCATGCGGTCTTCGAGGCCACGGGCCAGTGGGTGTCAGGCCACAGCCTCAAGCACCTGCTGGCGGCGGGGGCGGCCCTGCCGGTGCTGGCGGCCCTGGATGCAACGCGGGCGGGGGCAGGGGGCGCAGGGGCGGCGCGGTCACCGTGTGCGGGCAGAATGACGCCCCAAGTCACCCCGGTGGCCCGGCGCACCCGGTGTGCCGGGGCAGCGGCGCCACAACAGAGGCCTTCCCGGCGCGCAGCCGCCGGCCCCGAACCCAATAACCCGTGACGGAACCGAGGAGAAACACATGGAGCCCGAGACCCTTACCGCCAGCGTCCCCCGCGCCACGGCGGCCCCCGCTGGCGCGCACGAACACCCGAACCAGTTCGCCCTGTTGCGCCAACGCCGCTTCGCGCCGTTCTTCTGGACGCAGTTTTCCGGGGCCGCCAACGACAACCTGTTCAAGTTCGCCTTCACGGTGATGGTGACCTACCAGCTCAGCGTGTCGTGGCTGCAGCCGGCCATGGCCGGACTGGTGATCGGGGCGCTGTTCATCCTGCCGTTCCTGCTGTTCTCGGCCACGGCCGGGCAGCTGACCGACAAGTACGACAAGACGCGCATGATCCGCTTCGTGAAGAACCTTGAGATCGCCATCATGCTCGTGGCGGCGGCCGGGTTTTTCGGGGGCAGCGTGCCGGTGCTGCTGCTGTGCACGTTCCTGATGGGCGTGCACTCCACGCTGTTCGGTCCGGTCAAGTTTGCCTACCTGCCCCAGGTGCTGTCCGAGCGCGAGCTCACCGGTGGCAATGGCATGGTGGAAATGGGCACCTTCGTGGCCATCCTGCTGGGCAACGTAGCCGGGGGCCTGCTGGTGGCCGTGCCGGGCGTGGGGCACACGCTGGTGGCGGTGGCCTGCGTGGCGCTGGCGCTGTTGGGGCGGGCCGTTGCGCAGTTCATTCCGGCCGCGCCCGCCACCGATCCGCACCTTGCCATCAACTGGAACCCGGTGACCGAAACCTGGCGCAACCTGCGCCTGGCGCATGGCAACCCCGTGGTGTTCCGCTCGCTGCTGGGCATCAGCTGGATGTGGTTCTTCGGCGCGGTGTTTCTCAGCCAGTTCCCCAGCCTGGCCAAGAACGTGCTGCATGGCAACGAGCAGGTGGCGTCGCTGCTGCTGGTGGTGTTCTCCATCGGCATCGGCGTGGGCTCGCTGCTGTGCGAGGTGCTCTCGCGCCGCCATGTCGAGATTGGCCTGGTGCCGCTGGGCGCCATCGGCATGAGCGTGTTTGCCATCGACCTGTATTTCGCCTCGCGCGGGCTGCCGCCGTCCGACGTGATGTCGCTGGCCGCCTTCGTGGCGCAGCCCGCCCACTGGCGCGTGATGCTCGATCTGGCGCTGCTGAGCCTGTTTGCCGGCCTGTACAGCGTGCCCATGTACGCACTGATCCAGATGCGCGCGCAGCCCACGCACCGCGCGCGCATCATCGCGGCCAACAACATCCTGAACGCGCTGTTCATGATCGGCAGCTCGGTCATCGCGGGTGCGCTGCTGGGCGCGGGCTTCACGGTGCCGCAGATATTTCTGTTCACCGGCATCGCCAACGCGGTGGTGGCGTTCTACATCTTCATGCTGGTGCCCGAATACTTGCTGCGTTTCGTGGCCTGGGTGATTTCGCGCCTGGTGTACCGCTTCAAGGTGCAGGGCGACGAGCACCTGCCCACCGCGGGCGCCGCCATCCTGGCCTGCAACCACGTGAGCTTTGTCGATGCCGTGCTGCTCATGGCCGCCAGCCCGCGCCCCATCTACTTCGTCATGGACCACCGCATCTTCCGTGTGCCGGTGCTGGGCTGGATGTTCCGCCTGGCCAAGGCGATTCCGATCGCGCCGCAGAAGGAAGATCCGCGCGTCTACGAAGCGGCATTCGAGCGCGCCGCCCAGGTGCTGCGCGAAGGCGATTTGCTGGCCATATTCCCCGAAGGCGGCATCACCCGCGACGGGCAGCTGCAGGAGTTCAGGGGCGGCATCATGAAGATCATCGAGCGCGCGCGCCAAGAGGGTGTCGAAGCCCCGGTGATCCCGATGGCGCTGACCAACCTGTGGGGCTCGTTCTTCAGCCGCATCGAGCGCGGCGGCGCCATGGTGCGGCCGTTCCGGCGCGGCATGTTCAGCCGCGTGGGGCTCAATGTGGGCACCCCCGTGGATGCCCGCGAGGTGCAGCCCGCGCTGCTGCGCGAGCGCGTGGCGCGCCTGCTGCAGGCCTGAGCCGGCAGCCTCTGGCCGGGCCTATTCGGTTTCGACGGTGAACGTCAGCCCGGCGTTCGCCTGCAACCGGTCGATCAGCGCCTGGCCCAGCGCCGGGGCGGTGGTCCAGATGCCGCCGGGGGTGCTGTGGTTCTCCAGCAGGCACACGGCGGCCTCGGAGATCATCTTCGAGGTCGAGCCGTAGCCCGGGTCGCGGTCCCCCGTGACGGCCACGCGCAGGCGGTGGCCTTCGGCGTCTTCGCCGAGGAACAGAACGTCATAGAAACCGGCTTCGCGTTCTTCGCGCGAGGGGCCTTCGCCGGGCTTGGGGCCGGTATCCGAGCCCAGCGATTTGTCGCCGGCCACGGCGTTGGCGATGGCCTCGCCCTTCGCGCCAGGGCCGGTGACCAGCATCTCGTCGTAGACAAAATCCGGTCCGTAGGCGTGGCCCAGCAGGAAGTTGGAGCGGTGCACGTTGCGCGTGTTGATGGCGGCCATCACGAAGGGCGCCACCCAGATGCCCTCGCCCAGCGCCTCGTCCACCAGGGGCTTGTTGCCCGACGGCTGGCGCGGGCCCTCGAAGCCGGGCGTGAGTGAGAACGGGTTCTTCAGCAGGTCGAGCACGCCCGGCGTGGCGGCGGCAGCGGCCATGGTGGCCTTGAGGCTCGCGGCCGTGCCGCCCGAGAAGGTGCCTTTCATCTTGCGCACCCGGCCGCGCACGCGGCTGGCAGGGTGGCCGAAGCGCGCCTGCATCTCGCCTTGCAGCTTGAACACGCCCAGGTCGAACGGGACCGAGTCGAATCCGCACGAGAACACGATGCGCGCGCCGCTGGCCTGGGCGGCATCTTGGTGCGCGTCGATCATCTGGCGCATCCAGGCGGGCTCGCCGCACAGGTCCACGTAGTCCACGCCGGCCTTCGCGCAAGCTGCCACCAGTTCATTGCCATACAGCTGGTAGGGGCCCACGGTGGTCAGCACCAGGCGCGTGGCATCCATCAGCGCCTGCAGGCTGGCGGGGTTGCTGGTATCGGTTACCACCAGCGGCGTGTCGGCGGGGGCGCCCAACTCATCGCGCACGGCGGCGAGTTTTTCAGCATTGCGCCCACCCATGGCCCAACGTGGGCCGCTGCCGGCAGGGTAGCGCTGCAGCAGGTATTCGACCACCAGCCGGCCCGTGAAGCCGGTGGCGCCATGTACGACGATGTCAAAGGATTTGGTGGTGGCCATGGTGTCTCCGCATGGGTTCGGGGTGCAGTGAGGGAGTTGCCCTGAAAGGGCCCGATTGTGGGAGGCGTGCGGGCCGATGGCTGTCGCCCACGCGCCGCGGCGGCGCTAAGCCATCGGCGCTTTGATGGCAAAAAGTATCGAAAAACAATACCCGGAAGCCTGCCCCGGGCCACTGTGATACCGGCTTGCGGACGCCGGCGCTCTGCCCCTGCACCATTCGCTCCGTGTTCAACCAAAGCCCACAGGGCAACCCACTGCATATGTCGCACTCTCCCATCGTCGTTCAGCGTGACACCCCGGCCTGGCAGTTCCAGGTGTGGGTTTCGTTTGGCATCGCCGTGTTCCTGTGCGGCGTGGGCCTGGCCTGGCTGCCCGGCGCGCAGCTGGAGCAGGCCTTCATGGTGATGGGCTATGTCTTCTGCCTCTCGGCCGCCTTCGTGCTGGCCAAGTTCGTGCGGGACCAGGACAGCGCCGCCCGCCGTGGTGCTGGCGACACGCCGCTGTGGAAGCTGGTGGTCTGGGGCGGCTTCGCCGTCGCCATGGGCCTCACGGGCTGGGGCCTGCTGGGCATGGAGATCAACGTGACCTACAAGGCGTTTTTGGGCGTGAGCTGGCTCTACCTCATCACCACCGCCTTCACGCTGGCCAAGATGCTGCGCGACCGCCATGAGGCCGACTTGCTCGAAGCCCGCCTGCAGGGCCGCCGCGAGGCCGCCTCGGCACCGGCCGGCAGCGCGCACTGATCGCCGCGCAGCGGCATTTCCCCTTCTCTTTTCCGGTGTGCCGCATCCCCTGCGGCACACCCCCCATTCAGGAGTGAACCATGAAGATATCCATGCCAAGGCCACTGGCCTCCATCCTGCTGGCCCTGGGAATCTGCTGCGCCGCCGCAGCGTCCGTCCATGCGCAAAGCGAGGCTTCGGCCGCGCTGTCGATGTTGCCGGTGGCGTCCGTGGTGGGGGCGGCCTCTGCGGGCTCTGCCGCCGCCGGGGCGGTGGTGGCCTTGCCGGCGGCGCTGTCGGTGGGGGGCGCGGTGCGTCACCATCCGGGCGGTGGAAGCCTCTGCGGTGGGCACCGTCTATGTGTTGGAGCGCGCGTCGGATGGCGCGCAGGCCAGCGTGGAGGTGGCGGGGCGTGGCGTGGGGGGCCTCGGCCTACGCGGTGGGCACGGTGGTGGCGTGCAGCGTGATCAGCACCGGCGTGGTGCTGTCGGTGGCGGGCGAAGCCCTGGCCTTCGTGCCCAACGCCCTGGGCCGCGCGCTGCTGCACAACGAACGCCTGTGAAAAATATGAAGAACATCCCCCTGAGCCGCTACGCGGCTTCCCCCGTCTCTCGCGCTGCGCGCGGGAAGAGGGACGACGCCGGTGGCCTGGCAAAGCCAGTTCCTCGGCGTCCGCTGGCCGGGTGCAGTGCCGGTGTCATGCGCCGTGGGTGGTGCGTGGCGCTGGTGGCCGCCATGGCAATGGCCGCCGCGCCGGCCCACGCGGGCCGCTCGTGCGAGGCGGGCAAGCCCACGGCGCAGACCATCGAGCGCGGCATGCAGCTGGCCGAGCACACCGCCGCCGCGCTGGACGCCGAACATGCCCGCACCGGCGCCCAGGTGGTGGTGCTGGGCCGTGCGGGGCAGGACCTGCGCAAATACGGCCTGCGCTATTCACACCTGGGCTGGGCCTACCGCACGCCCCAGGGCGCCTGGCGCGTGGTGCACAAGCTCAACGACTGCGGCACCGCCGTGGGCCACCTCTACCGCCAGGGGCTGGGCGAGTTCTTTCTGGACGACCTGTGGCGCCACGAAGCCGTGTGGGCGGTGCCCGTGCCCGAGGTGCAACGTGCATTGCTGCCCCTGCTGCAGGACGGCGCCCGCGCGCGCGTGCTGCACCACAGGCCCTACAGCATGGTCAGCTACGTGTGGGGGCGCAAATACCAGCAATCCAACCAGTGGGCACTCGAAACCCTGGCCGCCGCCATGGAGCCCGCCGCCGTGCGCACGCGCGACCAGGCGCAGGCCTGGCTGCAGTTCAAGGGCTACGAGCCCACCACGCTGCGCATCGGGCCGCTCACCCGCATGGGCGGGCGCGTGGGCTCGGCCAACATCGCGTTTGACGACCATCCGGGCGAAAAGCGCTTTTCGGACCGCATTGAAACCGTGACGGTGGATTCGGCCCTGGCGTGGCTGCAACGGGCACAGCTTGCCGCCGCTCCGGTGGTCCTTTCCGTGAAGGATTAAGCGAAAAAGGCCTGTAGCGCTTGACGGGTAAGCGCAAGCAGCTATCAAATGCATAGTGTTTGAAGAAAGACAACCATGAACAAATCCCTGCGCCTTTCCGAAAAATGGTTCCGCCGCGGCCTGTGGCTCGTGGCGCTGGTGTTCGCCAGCTTCCTCATTGGCCTGGGCAGCACCATCGTGGGTGATCTGCCCAAGGTCGAGGCACCGCTCAGGCTGGATGACTTCCTCGACAAGCCGGCGGCGCAGGCCCTGCGCAGCCAGGTACAGGCCGCGCGCCAGGCCGAGCGCGACGCCCAGACCGCGCTCGAGCAGGCCCAGCTGCAGCGCAGCAAGGCCCGCAGCGAGACGCAGGCCGAGCGCGAAACCTTCAACAACTGGCTGGCCACGCGCAACGCCACCCAGCGCTCCGAGCACGACCCCGAGCTGCTGTCGCGCACCCAGGCGCTCGATGCGCTCAAGCAGGCCGAGCGCACCACCCAGCAGGCCGTCGAG
>NZ_ACQT01000208.1 GCF_000175235.1 Acidovorax delafieldii 2AN
CGCCCGCCGCCGCCAAAGCCGCCACCGCTGCGGCCACCGCCGCCACCGTAGCCGCCGCCACTTCCACCGCCAAAACCGCCACTGCGGGGAGGGCGGGGCTCCATGGGACGTGCTTCGTTCACGACGATGCTGCGGCCGCCCAGGGGCTGGCCGTTCATGCCATTGATGGCGGCCTGGGCCTCGGCATCGCTGCCCATCTCGACAAAACCAAAGCCCTTGGAACGGCCGGTGTCGCGCTCCATCATGACCTTGGCGCTCGTCACAGCGCCGAATTGGCCGAAGGCCTGCTCCAGATCACTGTCGCGCACCGAGTACGGCAGGTTGCCCACATACAGTTTGTTGCCCATCACGGGACTCCTCTAAAACACATTGATAAAGCGATGGAGCCCGAAAACGCAGCCAGCTAATCTCAATGACGCTCTATGCGCGAAACCGACGGATCACCGCAAACTTTTAGGCGAGAAAACCCCCGCAACCGCATTATGTCTCACAGTTTTTACGAAAATGCAAGCACCTGAAGGGGGTGTGGCGGCAATGCTGCAGCCATGAAAAAAGGAGCCCTGGGGCTCCTTTTGCTGACTGGAGGCAGGAATGAATTCCTGCTTCAACGTCTTAGTAGCTGCTGCGGCCACCGCCGTAGCCACCACCGCCGTAGCCGCCGCCACCGCTGCGGCCACCACCGCCGTAGCCACCGCCGCCGCCGTTGCCACCACCGAAGCCGCCGCTACGGGGAGCGCGGGGCTCCATGGGGCGGGCTTCGTTGACCACGAGGTCACGGCCGCCGAAATTCTGGCCATGCACGCCTTGAATGGCGGCTTGGGCTTCGGCATCGCTGCCCATTTCGACAAAACCAAAACCCTTGGAGCGGCCGGTGTCGCGCTCCATCATGACCTTGGCGCTGCCGACCGAGCCGTACTGGCTGAAAGTCTGCTGCAGATCTTCGTCGCGGAAAGAATAGGGCAGGTTGCCCACGTAGAGTTTGTTGCCCATGAAGGACTCCTGAAAAAACATGAAAACGCGATGGGAGTCCTACGCAATCAACAAACCTGTGACGACTTCAAAGACGCGAAACTGACCGATCACCGCTAACTTAGCCGCCTTCCTGCTGTGCAGAAAAGCAAAGCCATTATTAATCACTTTTATGGGCGGCGCGGATATTTATTTCCGCAAGGGATTTCCCGGATAGAAAAAGAGCGGCAGCACGGGCCCGTAGGGCGCGGTCACTGTGCACTAGAATAGCGCCCGTCTCTGGGGAGTAGCCCGCCCGGCCGCACACGGCGCCGGGGGCTTGCGTCAACACACTTGGGTTCCCACAACCTATGGCGCACGCGGCTTGTGATGAGCTGGGCGAGACCATTGACTGCATGCCGATCCATTGGCCGGAGTCGGCGTGCGGTCAATGCGTTCACCACCCATCCGGCCGGATTGGACCCCCTCCCCATGGAAGCCTTTTTTGTTTCTACCGCCATCGTCGCCCTGGCCGAGATGGGCGACAAGACCCAGTTGCTGGCGCTGGTATTGGCCGCTCGGTTCCGAAAACCCTGGCCGATCGTGCTCGGCATTCTGGTCGCCACCCTGGCCAACCACGGGCTCGCCGGTGCCGTCGGTGCCTGGGTCACCACGTTCGTGGGGCCCCAGTTGCTGCGCTGGATTCTGGGAGCCTCGTTCATTGCCATGGCGGTGTGGATGCTGATCCCCGACAAGCTCGACGAAGGCGATGCCGACGGTTCACCGCGCTGGGGCGTGTTCGGCACCACGCTGGTGGCCTTTTTCCTTGCCGAGATGGGCGACAAGACGCAGATCGCCACCGTCATGCTGGCGGCGCAATACAACGCTTACCTGTGGGTAGTGGCCGGGACCACGCTGGGCATGATGCTCGCCAACGCGCCCGTGGTCTGGCTGGGTGACCGCATCACGCGCCTGGTGCCCATCCGCATCGTGCACATTGTGTCGGCGGTGATTTTCGTGATCCTCGGGTTGGTGGCGATTTTTGCGCCAGCCTGATGGACAAGGGTCGCCGCGGGGCGGCCCTTTTGGTATATTTGCCGAACGCGCCGATTTGCCACAGCTTGCGGGCGCTTAATAAATTCTGCTAAAGACCCGTCCGACACATCCCGGCCTCGTTTTTAGCGACGCCGGGTTTTTTTATGTCGTTCATTGCCACGCCCCAGACCATGCATTTTCCGGAGGTGCTGCCGCTGCAAAGCGGCGCATCGCTCCGTGATTACCACCTGGCCTTCGAGACCTACGGCACGCTCAATGCCGATGCTTCCAACGCCGTGCTGGTCTGCCATGCCCTCAACGCCTCGCACCATGTGGCGGGCGTTTACGCCGGCCAGGACAAGAGCGAAGGCTGGTGGGACAACATGATCGGCCCGGGCAAGCCGGTCGATACCAACCGGCTCTTCGTGATCGGGGTGAACAACCTGGGCTCGTGCTTTGGCTCCACAGGCCCCATGCACCTGCACCCGGACACGGGCGAGGTCTACGGCGCCGACTTTCCGGTGGTCACCGTGGAAGACTGGGTCAACGCCCAGGCCCGGCTGCTGGACCGGCTGGGCATCACGCAGCTGGCCGCCGTGCTCGGCGGCAGCCTGGGCGGCATGCAGGCCCTGTCCTGGACGCTGCAGTACCCCGAGCGCGTGCGCCACGCGGTGGTGGTGGCCAGCGCACCCAATCTCACGGCCGAGAACATTGCGTTCAACGAGGTGGCGCGCCGCGCCATCGTTACCGACCCGGATTTCCACGGCGGCCACTTCTACCGCCACGGCGTGGTGCCCAAGCGCGGCTTGCGCATTGCCCGCATGATCGGCCACATCACGTACCTCTCCGACGACGTGATGAATGAAAAATTCGGCCGCCAGTTGCGCGAGGGACTGGACCTCAAATACTCCACCCAGGACATCGAGTTCCAGATTGAAAGCTACCTGCGCTACCAGGGCGACAAGTTCAGCGAGTATTTCGATGCCAACACCTACTTGCTGATCACGCGCGCGCTCGACTATTTCGACCCGGCGCGCGGACACGGCGGCGACCTGACCCGCGCCCTGGCGCGCGCCACGGCAAAGTTCCTGCTCATCAGCTTCACCACCGACTGGCGCTTTTCGCCGCGCCGCAGCCGCGAGATCGTCAAGGCCCTGCTCGACAACCGCCGTCACGTCAGTTATGCCGAAATCGACGCCCCCCATGGGCATGACGCCTTTTTGCTCGATGACGCCCGTTACATGAACGTCATGCGCTCTTACTTCAACAGCATCGCGAAGGAGTTGGCATGACCGAGAAAACCACAATGCAGGCCATTGCCCGCATGGTGCCCCCCGGCTCGCGCGTGCTGGACCTGGGCTGCGGTGATGGCGCCCTGCTGTCCTACCTGCAGCGCGAGCGTGGGTGCAGCGGCTACGGCATCGAGATTGACGATGCCAACGTGCTGGCCTGCGTGCAGCGCGGGGTGGATGTGATCCAGCTCAACCTCGACGAAGGCCTGGCCATGTTTGGCGACAACTCGTTCGACGTGGTGCTGCAGATCGACACCCTGCAGCACCTGCGCAATGCCGAGGTCATGCTGCGCGAAACCGCCCGCGTGGGGCGCACGGGGGTGGTGGCGTTTCCCAACTTCGCGCACTGGCCCAACCGCCTCTCGGTGCTGCGCGGGCGCATGCCCGTCACGCGCCGCCTGCCCTACCAGTGGTACGACACGCCCAATATCCGCGTGGGCACCTACAAGGATTTCGAGGTGCTTGCGCTCAAGAACCGGCTGCGCGTGATCGACTCGTTCGGCCTGCAGGATGGGCGCGCCATCCGCTGGTGCCCCAACGCGCGGGCGGGTACTGCGGTGTTCCATTTCGAGCACGCCTGAGGCCGCCGTCTGCCGGGGACGATGGTGATTTGCTATTAAAAATAGAGCTTCTTGCGCTTGCTGCATAAGCGCAATGGCGCGATTTGTTCAAAAAATGGTCGCGCGCCGCGCCCCAGCCGCTCGCGGTAAGCTGCGCGGCCGGACAGTCTTCGCCCGTATCGCCTTCGATCACCATGCCCCGATTTGCCGCCAACCTGAGCCTCATGTACAACGAGCTGCCCTTCCTCGACCGCTTTGCGGCGGCGGCGCGCGATGGGTTCACGGCCGTGGAATATCTCTTCCCCTACGCTTTCGATGCGCACGAACTCGCTGCCCGGCTGCGCGGCAACGGTTTGCAGCAGGTGCTGTTCAATGCGCCGCCGGGAGGCAGCACGCTGGCCGACATGGCGGGCGCATGGGACAAGGGTGCGCGCGGTACGGCGGCTTTGCCGGGGCGGCAGTCCGAGTTCATGGCGGGCGTGCAGGCCGCCCTGCGCTATGCCGAAGTGCTCGACTGCCCGCGCATCCACCTGCTGTCGGGCATCGTGCCGCCGGGGGTGGAGCGTGAATCGCTCAAGGACCTGTGCGTGGAGAACCTGCGCTGGGCCGGGGCGGAGGCCGCCCGCGCCGGGCGCGAAGTGCTCATCGAGCCCATCAACCTGCGCGACATGCCGCGCTATTTCCTGAACCGGCAGGACCATGCGCACGAGTTGCTCGATGCCGTGCAGATGCCCAGCGTCAAGGTGCAGATGGATCTGTACCACTGCCAGATCGTCGAGGGCGATGTGGCCACCAAGCTGCGCCAATACCTGCCCACGGGCCGCGTGGCGCATCTGCAGATCGCGGGCGTGCCAGAGCGGCACGAGCCGGACCGTGGCGAATTGAACTACCCCTACCTGTTCGACCTGATCGATGCGCTGGGGTACAGCGGCTGGATTGGCTGCGAATACCGCCCCGCCGCAGGCACCTCGCAGGGCCTGGGCTGGCGCGACCGCGCACTGGCGGCCTGAGTTACCCGCTGCGCGGGACGGCCCCTGGCTGTATCGCCCTTCATGCGTGACGCTGCGCTGCGGCAGTGGCTTATCCCCACAGGTTGGCGCCGGCATGGAACGTGTGGTGGCCCGCTGTGCGCGTTGTCCGGGCGGTACGCGAGACTGCGTAAGGGAATGCGTTAATAAATGTAACTTGATCCCTGTCTTAGAGTGGCAGCAGACCGGCACAGCCGGCTTTTTGCATTTCTCTGGAGACAAACCCCATGGCCGCATCCCTTGCCAACAACCGCTCCGTGGCGCGCCAAGTCACCTTGATGGCCATCGGCCTGGTGGCGCTGGTGCTGGTGCTGGTGGGACTGGCGATTGCCGTGTTGACCGAGCGCAGCACGCGCGCCGAAGTGGTCAGCAGCGTGGGCAACACGGCGCAAAGCGTGGCCCAGTCGATCGACGCGGCCGACGCCACCAACCGCGAGCTGGTGCAGCTCACCATGCGGGGCTTTCAGCGCTATTTCGAGGCCAACATGCAGCTCGACGAAGGCACGGGCGAGCTGCGCAGCTTTGGCGCCCTGGTCAATGACGACCATGGCTCGGTGGACAAGTTCGCCAACGAAACCGGCGGCATCGCCACGGTGTTCGCCCGCAAGGGGGACGATTTCGTGCGCGTGACGACTTCCATCAAGAACGACAAGGGCGAGCGCGACCAAGGCACCCTGCTCGCGCGTGACAGTGCGGCCTACCAGCGCGTGAAAACGGGCGAGCCCTACGTGGGCCGCACCGTGGTCAACGGCAAGCCCTACATGGGCTATTACGTGCCGTCCAAGGACAGCGCCGGCAAGGTGGTGGCCCTGCTGTTCATCGGCACCGACGTGAGCGTGTTCGAGGCCATGCTGGAAAAGCAGGTGGCCCAGACGCGCTTCTTCGACCATGGCGGCACCTACGTCATCGACCCTGGCAAATCATTGGCGGATGCGGTGTTTGTGGCCCACCCCACGGCGCGCGGCAAGAAGGTGCTCGAGGCCTATCCGCAGGCCCGTGGGTTCTTCGAGGCGCTGGCGACGGCCGAGGGCGGCTATGTGCGCACCGCGGCGCCGGTGCTGGGCGAGTCATCGTCCGACGCGTGGGCGCTGGTGCGCAAGACCCGGGCGGATGGCTGGTGGGTGGTGGCCGAAGTGCCCGATGCCGAAGCCATGGGCGGCCAGCGCCGCGTCACGCTGGCCGTGTGGGGGCTGATGGCGGTGGCGGTGGGGCTGCTGGCGGTGGGACTGTTCGTGATGCTGCGCCGCGGCGTGAGCCGGCCGCTGCAGGGGCTCACCCAGGCCATCACGCTGGTGGCGCAGGGCGACCTCACCGAGGCCTTCCACACCACGCGGCGCGACGAGATTGGCGCTCTGGTGCACGAGGTGGAGGGCATGCGCCAGCGCTATGTGCAGATGCTGCAGCAGGTGCGCACG
>NZ_ACQT01000207.1 GCF_000175235.1 Acidovorax delafieldii 2AN
TNTNTNTTTTTTATGGCTGTTTTACCCTTTCGTGCCCATGGGTATGGGCAAAGGCCAATGCGTTGGTGGTGGAGCCGCCTCCCGCAATGCCGTGCTGGTGAACTCATCGGCCGGGAAGAACGATTCCACCGCCAGCTCCTGCAGTGTGACATCGACCGGCGTGCCGAATATCGTGGTGGTGCTGATGAATGAGAGCACACCCAAATCGGTTTGCAGGCGCAAGGGAATTACCACCCCGGGCATTTCGCCGTCAAGAACCGGCGAAGACGGGTACGCTGGCGCGGGATATTGCGCCAGTTCGGCTTGCAAAGCCTGCAGCGCCGGGTCGGCCGTGGCCTGGATTTGGTGGTGCAGGCGTTCCAACAGGTGGGCGCGCCATTGCGCCAGGTTGACAATGAGCGGCGCAAGGCCGCGAGGGTGCAGGCTCAGCCGCAGCACATTCAGGGGCGTGGCAAGCATGTCGGGGGGCACCTGGCGAGCCAGCAGCGCCTGGGCGGCGTCGTTGGCCAGCACCACGTTCCACTGCCGGTCGAGTGCCAGGGCCGGCCAGGGCTCGTGCCCCTTCAGAACCAGGGCGACCGCCTGGCGTGCCGCTGCCAGGGCCGGGTCGTCCAGCGCCCGCTCGCGGTACATGGGCGCGTAGCCGGCCGCCATCAGCAGGGCATTGCGCTCACGCAGCGGGATGCAGAGGCGATCACACAGGCGCAGCACCATGTCGCGGCTCGGGTTGGTGCGCCCTGTTTCCATGAAGCTCACGTGCCGGGTGGAAATGTCGGCCTCGTGGGCCAGATCGAGCTGGCTCAGGTGGCGTTGCTGGCGCCAGGTGCGCAGGTGTTCACCGAACGATGAGGGCGCGGCAACGCCCGTTCGGTGGGGCAGCGTGGGGCGCGGTGGGCGGCGGTGCGAGGAGGTGGCGGTCATGCCGTCATCCTAGGTGCAATGCAGGCGTGCGCCATTACCTGGCAGGTCATCGACGCGCTGCACCGTGGCGGCCACGATGCAGGCTCTTTCAACCCAAGGAGTCTGTGATGCTCAATCTGTCTTCTCCCCGGTTCTTGCGTTCGATGGTGTGGCTGGACGCCGCCACGGGCCTTTTGCTGGGCACCCTGCATCTGGCGCTGCCAGATCGTCTGGCGGTCTGGTTCGGCTTGCCTGCAGCGCTGCTGCAGGCTTCGGGCCTGCTGCTGCTGGGATTTGCCGGGCTGGCGATCACCATTGCCCGGGGGCAGCCCCTGCCGCGCGGGCTGCTGTGGTGCCTGGTAGGCGGAAATGTGCTGTGGGCGGCGGCCAGCCTGGCGCTCTGGGCCGGGCCCCTGCTTGCGCCGACCTTGCTGGGGCAGGGCTACCTTCTCGTCCACGCCGTGGCGGTGGCGGGCCTGGCCGAGCTGCAATGGTGGGCCGCGCGGCGCCCCACGGGCATGGCTGCCGCCTGAGTTGGCGCGAGCGCGTTGGCGGCTGCGCCCACGGTGGGTGATGGCTTGGGTTAACTCGTGACAAAGCCTGATCGGCATCGCAGCGGCGTGGTGCACCCCGCCCGCCCCGGCGGCACTGCGCTGCGTGAGGACGGGCGGTGGCTTCGGAACACAGGCGTTAGAAGTTGCGGCCTCTGCAGGCCGGTGCCCCAGCGCAGGGATGTTGCGCTGTGCAAAGCCGCCCGAACATTGCAGCACGGCGGAAGCAAGCCACATGCCATGGTGATTGCTATTTTATATATAGCATGATTGGCAGCATGAATGAGCGCTGCAGCGCATTTCTGCATCAAACGGTGCCGCCGATGGCAAGCTGGCAGACCCTCGTCGCCCAGTGTGCGCACGCCCCGGTCGGTGGCGACGGCGGCCTGCGGCATACCCCCACCGTTGCGCCGCCACACGGGGCTGCCAGAATAGACCTTGTCATCCCCACAGGAGTTCGCCATGGCCTCGTCCCAGCCCGTTCGCCACGCTTTTGCCGGCACGCTCAAGAGTTTCAAGACAGCGTCCGGCAAGTCGGGCCAGTTCTATTCGCTGCCTGCTCTGGCGCGGCAGTTCCCTCAGGTCAGCCGCCTGCCCGTGTCGATCCGCATCGTGCTCGAATCGGTGTTGCGCAACTGCGATGGCCGCAAGGTCACGCAAGAGCATGTGCGCCAGTTGGCGCAGTGGATGCCCCAGGCCGAGCGCAAGGACGAGATTCCGTTCGTCGTCTCGCGCGTCGTGCTGCAGGACTTCACCGGCGTGCCGCTGCTGGCCGACCTGGCCGCCATGCGCAGCGTGGCTGCGCGCCTGGGCAAGAACCCCAAGAAGATCGAACCGCTGGTGCCGGTGGACCTGGTGGTGGACCACTCCATCATGGTCGACTACTACGGCAAGAAGAATTCGCTCGACCTCAACATGAAGCTCGAATTCCAGCGCAATCGCGAGCGCTATGAGTTCATGAAGTGGGGCATGCAGGCCTTCGACACCTTTGGCGTGGTGCCCCCAGGCTTCGGCATCGTGCACCAGGTGAACCTCGAATACCTGGCGCGCGGCGTGCACAAGACCAAGGGTGGTGTGTACTACCCCGATACCCTGGTGGGCACCGACAGCCACACCACCATGATCAACGGCATCGGCGTGGTGGGCTGGGGCGTGGGCGGCATCGAGGCCGAAGCCGCCATGCTCGGCCAGCCTGTGTACTTCCTCACGCCCGATGTGGTGGGCATGGAACTCACCGGCCAGCTGCGCGAAGGCGTCACGGCCACCGACCTGGTGCTCACCGTGACCGAGCTGCTGCGCCAGCACAAGGTGGTGGGCAAGTTCGTGGAATTCTTTGGCGAAGGCACGCGCACGCTGGCGCTGCCCGACCGTGCCACCATCGGCAACATGGCGCCCGAATACGGGGCCACCATGGGCTTCTTCCCGGTCGATGAAAAAACCATCGACTACTTCAAGGGCACGGGCCGCACCAAGGGCGAGATCGAGGCCTTCGAGGCCTACTTCAAGGCGCAGGGCCTGTTTGGCGTGCCGCTGGCCGGCGAGGTGGACTACTCGCAGGTGGTGAAGCTGGACCTCGGCAGCGTCACCCCCAGCCTCGCGGGCCCCAAGCGCCCGCAGGACCGCATCGAGCTGGGCAAGGTCAGCAGCCAGTTTGCCGACCTGTTCAGCATGGCCAACGCGCAAAACGGCTTCAACCGCCCGGCCGAGCTGCTGCACACGCGCCACCATGTGCGGCCGGCCGATGCGGCCGTGCATGTGGAGGCGCCGGCCGAGAAGTCCGCGCCGGCGGGCGGCCCCCGCTTTCTCGTGGAGATGGAGCAGAACAGGTCCACGCTTGCCGCCGCGCACGCCGAAGTGCCGGCACAGCAGGCCAGCCGTACCGGTGACGTCACCGTGGGCAATGGCGATGTGCTGATCGCCGCCATCACCAGTTGCACCAACACCAGCAACCCGAGCGTGTTGCTCGCCGCTGGCCTGCTGGCCAAGAAGGCCGTGGAGGCGGGCCTCAAGGTGAAGCCGCACATCAAGACGTCGCTGGCCCCTGGCTCGCGCATCGTCACCGAATACCTCACGCAGACAGGCCTGCTGCCCTACCTTGAAAAGCTCGGTTTTGCGCTGGCGGGCTATGGCTGCACCACCTGCATCGGCAACGCCGGTGACCTCACGCCCGAACTCAACGAGGTCATCACCAGCAACGACCTGGTGTGCGCCGCCGTGCTGTCGGGCAACCGCAACTTCGAGGCGCGCATCCATCCCAACCTCAAGGCCAACTTCCTGGCCAGCCCGCCCTTGGTGGTGGCCTACGCCATTGCCGGCACCGTGCTCAAGGACCTCATGACCGAGCCGGTGGGCAAGGGCCGGGGCGGCAAGGACATCTACCTGGGCGATATCTGGCCCAGCAGCGAGGAAGTGCACCAGCTCATGAAGTTCGCCATGAACGGCAAGGCCTTCCGCGAGAACTACGCCAAGGTGGCCAGCGACCCCGGCAAGCTCTGGGGCCAGATCAAGGGCGGCAGCGGCACCACCTACGCCTGGCCCGCCAGCACCTACATCGCCGAGCCGCCCTTCTTTGCGCATTTTGCTCTTGAAAATGTAGCTGCTGGCGTAGAAGAAACGGGCGCTGCAGGCGTGAATGAGGTGAAACTTCCCTCCGTGCTCGGGGCGCGCATCATGGCGCTGTTTGGCGACTCCATCACCACCGACCACATCTCGCCCGCCGGCTCCATCAAGGCCAGCTCGCCCGCCGGGCAGTGGCTGGTGCAGCACGGCGTGCAGAAGGTTGACTTCAACAGCTACGGCGCGCGCCGGGGCAACCACGACGTGATGATGCGCGGCACTTTCGCCAACGTGCGCATCAAGAACCTCATGATTCCGCCCACGGCGGACGGCTCGCGCGAGGAGGGCGGCGTCACGGTGTTCCAGAACGAGGGGCCGCTGCAGGGCGAGAAGATGTTCATCTTCGACGCGGCCATGCAGTACATGGCGCGGAACACGCCCACCGTGGTGTTCGCCGGCGAGGAATACGGCACCGGCTCGAGCCGCGACTGGGCCGCCAAGGGCACGCAGCTCCTGGGCATCAAGGCCGTGGTGGCGCGCAGTTTCGAGCGCATCCACCGCTCCAATCTTGTGGGCATGGGCGTGCTGCCGCTGCAGTTCAAGGGCGACGATTCATGGCAGTCGCTGGGCCTCACGGGCAGCGAGGTGATCGACGTGCTGCCTGATCCCGCCCTGGCTCCCCAGAGTGACGCCACGCTGGTCATCCACCGCGCCGATGGCTCCCGCCAGGAAGTGGTGGTCACGCTGCGCATCGATACCCCCATCGAAGTGGACTACTACCAGGCCGGCGGCATTCTTCCGTTCGTGCTGCGCCAGTTGCTGGCGGGCTGAGGCTGCGCTGGCGCGGGCCTGCGCGCGGCGGCTGGCGCGCCCCGTGCGTTCGCCCGGAAGGGGGGCTGCATCCACTTCGTGGGCCGGCCCGCCAGGCACCGCTGCGTCTTCCGCCGGCGGGCTGGGCGTGCGGGTTGGAAAGCAGGCCCCATGGACGGTGAGCGGGAGGAGATGCGGGGGTCGATCCGACGGCGTGAAAGCGCTTCGGAGCCACTACCCGCTGCGCTAGAAAGAGGCTGATCGCCGCCAAGCGGGCGACGCTCTGCGCATTTTGCGTACCTTTGCCAGACCAGACCAGACCAGACCAGACCAGACCAGACCAGACCAAGTAGCAAGCAAGCCAGACCGGGCGCCTCTGGCGGGCGCCTTGTGTACGGCCCGGCTCCCTGCCTGCGCTGCGCGGCACAATGCGGGCATGAGAAAACAGGTGTTGATTGCAGGCGGCGGCATTGGTGGTTTGGCTGCGGCCCTGGGGGCCTCGCGCGCGGGGTGGGAAGTGCGTCTGTATGAGCGCGCTGCGGCATTCAGCGAGGTGGGCGCAGGGGTGCAGCTCGGGCCCAACGTGGTGCGCCGCCTGCAGGCCTGGGGCCTGCAGCGTGCGCTGCAGGACGTGGCGGCATTTCCGGGGCGGCTGCAGGTGCGCAGTGCCCTCACGGGCCAGCAGCTGGCCATGATGCCCCTGGGCACCACCACCGTCGAGCGCTACGGTGCGGCGTACGCCACCATCCACCGCGCCGATCTGCATGGCCTGCTGCTGGCGGCCGTCGGCAAGTACACCGACACGCAATTCCATCTCGACCACGCCATCGACCGCTTCACCGATGCCGACGGCGTGGTTACGGTGCGCACCAGCCGCGGCAAGGAAGTGGAGGGCGACGCGCTGATCGGGGCCGATGGCCTGTGGAGCCGCACCCGCACCCAGCTGCTCGGCGCGCAGCGCCCGCGTGTGACGGGGCATCTGGCCTACCGTGCCCTGGGTGCCGCAGGATGCGCTGCCGCAGGCACTGCGCACCACCGAAGTCACGGCCTGGCTGGGGCCGCGCCTGCATGTAGTGCAGTACCCGGTGCGCCGGGGCGAGCTGCAGAACCTCGTGGTCATCGTGCAGGGCCCCGCGCCGCAGGATCTGGAAAACTGGGACCACGCGGCCAACGGTGCCGATCTGGAGGCGGCCCTTGCAGGCACCTGCACGGCGCTGCAGCAAGCGGTGCGTGGCGTCGTCGATGCCGGCAGCGGCTGGCGCCTGTGGCCCCTGTGCGACCGCCCCCCCGTGCGCGGCCCGGCCGAGATGGCCCAGGGCGTGGTTGCCTTGCTGGGCGATGCCGCCCACCCCATGCGCCCGTATCTGGCGCAGGGCGCCGGCATGGCCATCGAAGATGCGGCCGAGCTGCAGCGCGCGCTGGCCATGCACGACCTCGATGTGCCCCTGCGCCTGCGCCGCTA
>NZ_ACQT01000206.1 GCF_000175235.1 Acidovorax delafieldii 2AN
ACGGTGATGCTGGTGGGGCTGGCGCTGAGGCTCAGGGTCTGGCTGGCGTAGGGGGCGGCACAGGCATTGGCAGCGGTGCTGCTGCCGCCGCCACTGCCGTTGCAGCCCCAGGCCCACTGGCCGTTGCTACCAGTGACGGGGGTGGCCGTGCCGGTGGCGCACAACAGGCCGCCCGAGGGCGCGGTGGCGCTGGCTGGGCCGCTGGCGCTGCCACAGGTGCCATCCACGGCGAGAACGGTGGCGGCAAAGAGGGCGAAGGTTTCCTGCATGGCTGTGAACTCATCACCGCCATTCGTGGCGTAGTCGCTGGTGCCGGTGGTCTGGCCGCTGCGCAGTGTGAAGGTGGCGTAGCGGCTGCCCGTGGCCGGGGCCGTGAGGCGCACGATGATCTGGTCGCCGCTCTTGACGATGGCTTTGTCCACCCAGGCGCCCCCGTTCACCTGGAATTGCGGATTGCCATCGCCACTGATGCGCGCACCGCCCCATGCCTGGCCAGTGGGGTCGCTGGCTGCGAGGGTGAAGGCGAGGAAGGTGACGGTAGCACCTGGCACTGCGATTCCGTCCTCAGTGGAGAAAGACAAAGCAGCAAAAGGCTGTCCGGCGCGCACGAGACGTGCGTCAGAACTGTAGTAGCGAGGGTCGGTGTAGGCATAGCCACTGTAGAAATCGACGACCCTGGCGTAGCTTGCACCAACGGCCAGGGGCGAACCCGACCAAACATACGAAGACTCCGGGGTATTGGGAAACACGGCACGGTTGATCTTGGGGCCCATGCCGCAGCCTTCGGTGATCTTCTTCAACTCCTTCTCGTAAGCCATGCGCCAGGCGCCGCTTACCAGCAGGTTCTGGCTGACACTGGCGCTTACGCCCCAGTTGGCTTGGTTGGTGAAGGATTTGGGCAGATACGTTGCCGCCCAACTTTGCCAGTTGGTGGACGCCGTCGCACCTGTGCACTGACCACCGCTGAACGCCTGGCCCTCGCTGCAGCGCTTCCACACCAGGCCGGTGGGCCAGTGCATAGCACTGGCTTCGCCGTCCGCTTCGCCCAGGATGTAGTCGTCATCGGTGTTGGGGCTGGGGGTGCGACAGTTCTGCGCCTGCGCCAGCATTGGCGCGGCGCAGGCGCTCAGCAGGGCGAGCCAGTGCAGCAGGCGCCTGGAAGTTCGGCGCGCAAGGGCTGAAGACATGGGAAGGCTCCTCTCTTTTTTGATAGCTGCCAGCGGCTTCTCATCAAGCCACGGCGGCCGCTTTGGCCCGCAACTTCCGCCGGCCCATCAGGCCCACCAGCAGCGACAGCAGCAGCACGCCCCATTCGCCCAGGGTAGGAATGGCCCGGGCGCCGCCGGGCGCGGGTGGCAAGGCCTTGGCGGTGAAACTGGCGGTGGTGGTTTGCGGAACCGTGGATTCGCTGCCGCCATTGACGCCGTTGGCGCTGGTGCCGGTGGTCTGGCCGCTGCGCAGGGTGAGGGTGGCGCTGTAGCTGCTACCCACGGTGGCCGGTGCCGTCAGGCGCACGGTGATCTGGTCGCCGCTTTTGACGATGGCCTCGGTCATCCAGCCGCCCGCCCCATTGAGCTGGAACTCGGGATTGCCCAAGCCACTGATGCGCGCGCCGCCCCAGGCCTGGCCTGCGCCAGAGCTGGGCGCGAGCGTGACGGCGGGAAAGGTGGCCAGCATGTTGGGCGCGGCCGTCTGCGCGGGCGGGGAAGGCACCCCGGCGAAAGGCTGGCCCGCACGCACCAGCCGGACGTGGTAACTGTCACTGCGGGTACCGTATACGCCTGCTGTGCCCGACAGACTCGCTCTCCATGCGCCGCTCTGACTCCAGCTCACGGGCGAGCCCGACCAGACCACAGAAGACGGTGCATCAGGGAATACCGTTGGGTTGACAAAGGGAGCGCTGGAACAGTTGTACGCGACTCCCAGCGACTCGACGAGGTAGGCCATGCGCCAAGCGCCGCTTACCAGCAGGTTCTGGCTGAGGCTGGCGTTGATGCCCCAGCTGTTCTGACCAGCGAAGGACTGCGGCAGAAGCTGGCGCTCTGTATCGGCCCATGCGTTCCAGCCCTTTTGCAACGCCGTGCCCGTGCACTGGCCATTGCTGAACGCCTGGCCCTCGCTGCAGCGCTTCCACACCAGACCCGTGGACCAATGCATGGCACTGGCTTCGCCTTGCGCTTCGCCCAGGATGTAGTCGCCATTGGCATTCGGGCTGGTGCAGCTTTGCGCCTGCGCCAGCAACGGCGCGGCGCACAGGGCCAGCAGGCCCAGGGTGTTTTTCAAGGCCACGGGAATTCCCTCTTTATGCTCTTTTTTGAATAGCTGTTGACAAAGGCCCATCAGGCGCTGGAGGCCGATGAAACCTGATGAAGCACAGACCGCGGACGGCTCGGCAGCCCATTGCAGGCGGGGGTTTCCTCTGCGTCACCGGCAGGGCCATGGGGGCGCTGACGTGGTTTGCAGGGGGTGGCGAGAAATGCGCGCCCTGGCAATGGACTCAGCCTGCCGGCAAGGTCACGAAGCGGGGCGCAGTCTAGAAAGACGCGCCTGTAAGCGTCAATAACGCAGCAGGACTAGAAGCGCTTGCGACGCTGCGTTTTTAATAGCACGCAATGCTTGCCGCATAAGGACTTTGAGGCCATGAAATCTGGCTCCGGCGATTCCACTTCCCCATCGACCGGGGCCTGGAACCGCCCGGCCTCAAGAAGCGCCTTGGCGCAGTTTGGCCAGCGCCGCGCGCAGGCTGGCCGGTTGCACGGGCTTGTGCAGCAGCAAATGGCCTGCGCCTGCGGCTTCCTTGAGCCGCTGCGGCGCGGTGTCGCCCGTCAGGATGGCTGCGGGCACCTGCCGGCCCAGAGCCTGGCGCACTGCGGCGATGGCTTCAATGCCGGTGGCCTGGTTGCGCAGGCGGTAGTCGGCAACGATCAGATCCGGCGCCAGCCTCCGGGACGCCAACGTTGCCAGCGCGGCCTGCACTCCGTCCGCCGCCACTGCCGTGCAGCCCCAAACCTCAAGCGCACTGCCCAGGGTTTCACGCAGGCCAGGGTCGTCATCGATGACCAGCACCACGCACCCCGCCAGCGCCGTGTCGCCCTGCAGATGGGCGGCTTCAGGCAGTGCGGCGGGCTGCACTTGGGGTACCCGCAGCTCGAAGCAGGAACCCCGCCCCAGAACGGACTTCAAGAGCACCCTGTGCTCCAGCAGGCGGCACAGGCCGGCCACGATCGCCAGCCCCAGGCCCAGGCCTTTGCGCCGGTCCCGCTCGGGGTTGTCCAGTTGGTAGAACTCACGAAAAATCGCGGTGTGGTGTTCCGGCGCGATGCCGGGGCCGGTGTCGCACACCATGACGCCAATCTCGCCGCCGCGCTGGCGACAGCCCACCAGCACCCTGCCCTGCGCCGTGTGGTGCACGGCATTGCTGACCAGGTTGCGCAACATCCGCAGCAGCATTTGCGGGTCGCTGTACACCCACGCCCGGGTGGGCACGAAGCACAGCTCCAGACCTTTCTTGTCGGCCAGCAGCCGCATTTCCCCGTCCAGCCGGGACAACAGGTCGTTCAATGGGAAGGCGATTTTGTGGGGCATCATCAGCCCCGCTTGCAGCCGCGACATGTCCAGCAATTCGTCCAGGACTTCGTCCAGCGCCCCGGCTGCTTCGGCCAGGCGTTCGATCAGCAAAGCCGACTGCGCTGGATCAGGGGTACGCCGCAGGACTTCGATCAGCAGGTGCACCGCTTGCAGTGGCTGGCGCAGGTCATGGCTGGCGGCCGCGAGAAACTGGGTCTTGGCCCGGTGGGCCGCCTCCACCACCTGCTTTTCTTCGCCCAGGCGCTGTGCCAGTGCCTGCTTTTCCAGGCGCAGGCGAATCGACTCTTCGATGACCTTGGCGAGTTGACGGGCCGAAGACTGCACGTTGTAGAGGTAGAGAACGCCGATCAGCCCCATCACGACCCACTCGCCACCCTCCACCAGAAAGCGCCCGGCCATCGGCAAGACCGTTGGGATCGCCGAATACTGGGCCTGCGGCCACGAGGCATATGCCGGCACCGATCCGGCGGCGATCCCCGCCAGGATGATCGTCACGAAGCTCAGCGCGACCACTGATTGGGGTGCAAAGAACGCCACCCCCGACGCACCCCAGGCCGCGCCTGACAGCAGGGTCGCCCAGGTCAGGTAGTGCGCCCACCGCCGTGCCTGGGCAGGCTCCCGGTGCCGGTATCCCCGCACCAGACCCAGCCGCACAAGCACCAGCGCCACGATGGCGCCCCACCATCCCAGCAGAAGGGCGGGTGGGAACATGGTCCACAAGACGCCCACCACGGCGCTCGCCAGCAGGACATTGGTGGCCAATGTGGTGCGGGTGTGGCGGTACAGCATGTCGATGCGCTCAACCTCCACCCGCTGCAGCAGGCTGTCAGTACCTGCGCCCTCAGACGCCATTGATCAGCCCCTGCGTGATGGCCATGCGTGCGGCATCCACCCGGTTGTCGACTTCCAGGGCGCCAAAAATCGCAGCCACATGCACCCGCACGGTGTTGACGCTCATGTCAAGGGTACGGGCGATCGCCTTGTTCGAGTAATTCTGGGTCAGCAGGCCCAGTACCTGGCGCTGGCGTGGAGTGAGTTCAATCCCGGTCCGGCGTGCGACGCCAAGGGTGTCCAGCGCGTGCACATGCACACCGCCACGCATGACCTGCTCCAGCGCCTGCACCATGGCTGCCGGCGACAGCGACTTGGGAATAAACCCCCTCGCACCGCGCCGCAGGCCTTCCACCGCCCACTCGGGCCCCTCTGCGGCCGACATCACCACGATCGTTGCTGGCGGATGCCAGGCCCGCAAACGCTCCAGGCCCTCCAGACCCTGGATCCCAGGCAGCGTCAAGTCCAGCACCACGACATCTGGCGCCACCACCGCCGCATCCAGCGCCAGCGCGGCCTCGCAGGATGGGGCTTCCACTACCTCATGTCCGTCGGGCAGTGACATGAGCAGTGCCCGCAAGCCAAAACGAAACAAGGCGTGGTCATCGATCAACAAAAAGCGCATGTGTGGGGGTCGGCAGGCTCATCGTGATTCAGCCCGTCTTGTTCTGTTTCTCAATCGCTCCCGGGTTCGGGAAAGTCAGTACAAAACAGCTTCCAGCGCTTATCAAGAAAGCGCAGACAGCTATTATTTCTGAAGCATCCGAGCCACAGCGCGCGGGTAGATCACGTGCTCCTGCGTCAGCACCCGCGCCGCCAGGGTGTCGGCCGTGTCATTGGGCAATACCGGCACGACGGCCTGGTCGAGGATCGGTCCCACGTCGAGTTCTGCCGTCACCTGGTGCACCGTCACGCCGGCGAACTTGCAGCCGGCATCGATGGCGCGCTGGTGCGTGTGCAGGCCGGTGAACGCCGGCAGCAGCGAAGGATGGATGTTGATCAGGCGCCCTGCGTACCGCGCCACGAAGCCGGGCGTGAGGATGCGCATGAAGCCGGCCAGCACCACCAGGTCGGGCTGGTGGCTGTCGATGGTGGTCGCCAGTTCGGCATCGAATGCTTCGCGGGTGGGGAACTGCCGGTGGTCGAGCACGGCGGTGGCAATGCCGTGCTCGCGGGCAAAGGCCAGCCCCTTTGCGTCGGCCTTGTTGCTCACGACGGCCGCCACGCGCGCGCCCAGGCGCTGCTCCCAATGCTCCTGCTGCGCGGTTCTGACGATGGCTGCCATGTTGGAGCCGCCGCCGGAGATCAAAATCACGATGTTCTTCATCGCCCGGATTATCCCTGCCATGCCTTTCGACCCCACCACCCGCCCCCTCACGCCCTTCGAAGCCCGCGTGCTCGCCACGCTCATGGAGAAAGCGCGCACCGTGCCGGACAGCTATCCCATGACGCTCAACGGCCTGCTGACGGGCTGCAACCAGAAAACAAGCCGTGAACCCGTGATGGCACTCACCGAGGCCGAGGCCCAGGAAGCGCTCGACGGGCTGCGGCACCTTTCGCTGGCGTGCGAGAGCAGCGGCAACCGCGCCACGCGCTGGGAGCACAACTTCCAGCGCGGCGTGGGCGTGCCCGAGCAGTCGGCCGTGCTGCTGGGCCTTTTGATGCTGCGGGGCCCGCAGACGGCGGGCGAACTGCGCATCAACGCCGAGCGCTGGTACCGGTTTGCAGACATTTCCTCGGTAGAGGCGTTTCTGGAAGAGCTGCAGGAGCGCAGCGCCGACAAAGGCGGCCCCCTGGTGGTGCAGCTGCCGCGCGCACCGGGGGCCCGCGAACAGCGCTGGGCCCACCTGCTGTGCGGGCCCGTGGACACGACGGCGGCAAGCACCAGCACCAGCGTTGTGCCCTCCGCACTGCAGGC
>NZ_ACQT01000205.1 GCF_000175235.1 Acidovorax delafieldii 2AN
GCGCTTCCACGGCGGGCCTGCCGCACGCCAGTCCTTCGGTGCGCAAGTTCGCCCGCGAACTCGGCGTGCCGCTGGATGAAATCAAGGGCACGGGCCCCAAGGGCCGCATCACGCTGGAAGACGTGCAGGGCTTCTCCAAGGCCGTGATGGCTGGTACTGCCCAGACCCGTGCGCAGGCCGCCAAGGCTCCCGCCAGCAGCAATGCGGGCGGCTCGGGCGCAGGGCTGGACGTGCTGCCCTGGCCCAAGGTCGATTTCGCCAAGTTCGGCCCCGTCGAACGCAAGGATCTCTCGCGCATCAAGAAGATCAGCGGCGCCAACCTGCACCGCAACTGGGTGATGATTCCCCACGTCACCAACAACGACGAGGCCGACATCACCGAACTCGAGGCCTTCCGCGTTTCCACCAACAAGGAAAACGAGAAGAGCGGCGTGAAGGTGACGATGTTGGCCTTTGTCATCAAGGCCGTGGTGGCGGCGCTGAAGAAATTCCCAGAGTTCAACGCCAGCCTGGACGGCGATGCCCTGGTCTACAAGCAGTATTTCCACATCGGTTTTGCCGCCGACACCCCCAATGGGCTGGTGGTGCCGGTGCTCAGAGATGCCGACAAGAAGGGCATCCTGCAGATCAGCAAGGAAATGGGAGAACTCGCCGCCAAGGCGCGCGAAGGCAAGCTGGGTGCGGCCGACATGCAGGGCGGCTCGATGTCCATCAGTTCGCTGGGCGGCATCGGCGGCACGCATTTCACCCCCATCATCAACGCCCCCGAAGTGGCCATCCTCGGCCTTTCGAAGAGTGCGATGAAGCCGGTGTGGGATGGCAAGCAGTTCGTTCCCCGGCTCACGCTGCCGTTGTCGCTGTCGTACGACCACCGCGTCATCGACGGTGCGCTGGCCGCACGTTTCAACGCCTATCTGGGCCAGGTGCTGGCGGACTACCGCCGCATCCTGCTGTGAGGAGAACCCGAGATGGCAGTGATTGATGTGAAAGTGCCCGACATCGGCGATTTCGCCGAGGTCGGTGTGATCGAGGTGCTGGTGAAACCGGGCGACACCATCCGGGTTGAGCAGAGCCTGATCACGGTGGAATCCGACAAGGCCTCGATGGAGATTCCGTCCAGCCATGCGGGCGTGGTCAAGGAACTCAAGGTCAAGCTCGGCGACAAGGTGGCCGAAGGCTCGGTGGTGCTGACGCTGGAAACGGCAGGCGCCGCCGTGCCTGCACCCGCTGCCGCGCCCGCGCCGGCAGTTTTGGAACCAAAACAGGCGCCTGCGCAGAGCGTGCCTTCGCAAGCAGCTATCAATTCAGTAGCATCCAGCTTTGCCGGGACGGCCGATATGGAATGCGATGTGCTCGTGCTCGGCGGTGGCCCCGGCGGTTACTCCGCTGCGTTCCGCGCGGCCGACCTGGGCCTCAAGGTCGTCATCGTCGAGCGCTACGCCACCCTGGGTGGCGTATGCCTGAACGTGGGCTGCATCCCGTCCAAGGCGCTGCTGCATGTGGCCGCCGTGATGGACGAGGTCAGCCACCTGTCTGCAGCCGGCATTGACTTTGGTGCGCCCAAGGTCAACGTCGACACGTTGCGCGGCCACAAGGAAAAGGTCGTTGGCAAGCTCACCGGCGGCTTGGCCGCCATGGCCAAGATGCGCAAGGTGACCACCGTGCGCGGCTACGGTGCCTTCGTGGGTGCCAACCATGTCGAGGTCGAAGAAACCACCGGGACGGGCCAGGAGAAAACCGGCACCAAGAAGGTCATCGCCTTCAAGAAGGCCATCATCGCCGCCGGCAGCCAGGCCGTGCGCCTGCCTTTCATGCCCGACGATCCGCGCGTGGTCGACTCCACCGGCGCGCTGGCGCTCCAGGGTGTTCCGAAGCGCATGCTCATTCTGGGCGGCGGCATCATCGGCCTGGAAATGGGCACCGTGTACAGCACGCTGGGCGCCCGCCTGGATGTGGTCGAGATGATGGACGGCCTCATGCAAGGCGCCGACCGCGACCTGGTCAAGGTGTGGCAGAAGATGAACGCCCACCGCTTCGACAACATCATGCTCAAGACCAAGACGGTGGGGGCCAAGGTCACGCCCGAAGGCATCGAGGTGACGTTTGCGCCCGCGGAAGAGGGTGGAACCGCCCCCGCGCCACAGGTGTACGACCTGGTGCTGCAGGCCGTGGGCCGCACGCCCAACGGCAAGAAGATCGCCGCCGAGAAGGCCGGCGTGGCCGTGACGGACCGTGGCTTCATCAACGTCGACATCCAGATGCGCACCAACGTGCCGCACATCTTCGCCATCGGCGACATCGTGGGCCAGCCCATGCTGGCGCACAAGGCGGTGCACGAAGCGCATGTGGCGGCGGAAGTCATCGCCGGTGAACTGCAGGGCAACCAGGAGCTGGCATCCGCCGCCTTCAACGCCCGCGTGATCCCTTCGGTGGCCTACACCGACCCCGAGGTGGCCTGGGTGGGTCTCACCGAAGACCAGGCCAAGGCCCAGGGCATCAAGGTCAAGAAGGGCCTCTTCCCCTGGACGGCCTCGGGCCGCGCCATCGCCAATGGCCGCGACGAGGGCTACACCAAACTGCTGTTCGACGACTCGCCAGAGGCCCATGGCCACGGCAAGATCCTGGGCGGCGGCATCGTGGGCACCCATGCGGGCGACATGATCGGCGAGATCGCCCTGGCCATCGAGATGGGGGCCGACGCGGTGGACATCGGCAAGACCATCCACCCACACCCCACACTGGGCGAGAGCATCGGCATGGCGGCGGAGATTGCGCACGGGAGTTGCACCGACGTTCCCCCGCAGCGCAAATAGGCGCGCGTTTGTACTGGAGGCGGTCCATGGCAACGAAGAAGTTCCCCAACGCACCGCAGCACCCCGAGCGGGTGTGCTGGGGCTGCGATCTTTACTGCCCCGCCAAGGACATGCGCTGCGGTAACGGATCCGACCGCACGCCCCATCCCGTGGAGCTTTTTGGCGAAGATTGGGCCGAGTGGGGTGAGGCCGCACAGGCGCCTGAGGCCTCGCCCGAAGCCCCCGTCCCGCCAGCGCGTTGATCGCGCCGCCGTCGCGTTGACCGCGGCCCAGCGCCGCCAACCTGGCGTTGCGGCAACATGGCGCTGTCCCGGGGACTACGCCTGCAGCCCGCGTGGCGGCTTTCCATCGCGTCAGGGCGCATGGTGCCAGGAGGAAGGGCTATGGCACATGATGGCTGCGGCCATGGCGTGGGAATGCGTGGTAGTGGCGTGGCGTGGGCGATGCACAAAGGCACCCGGCCCGGGCAGCGCACACCACGCGGCAACCATCGCCCTCTGTCGCCGCAATGGTGTCCTTCGATGGCCCACCACGCCCACCACGCCCACCTGCCGGGCGGCGTATTCTTTTCGGTTCGTGAAGCCGCCGCGCCGCAGGAGTCGGCCAGCGCTCCGCCCGCCTTCACCCCAGAGACGCTGCCCGCCTGGGTTACGCTCGCGTCCCTGTTCCCTGCGGTGCACCCGCGCACATTCTCTGCCCATGCAAGCCCTGCTCGATGCCATTGCCCAGATGCCGTTCCCCGTGGATGCCCAGCGCATCTTCCATGGCCGCGGTGGCCTTTATCCGGGGTGCGAGCATTGGGTGCTGGACGTGTTTCCTCCCGTGTTCGTGCTCACGCGTTTCGCACCCGCCGACGCAACCACCGAGCATGAGCTTGCTGCCATTGGCGATGCGCTGGCGCAGCGCTGGAGCCATCTGGCGCCGGGCGAGCCGCTGAACTGGGTGTTCCAGTGCCGCAATGAGCTGCTGCGCACGCAGGGCCGCACCGAGACACGGCTGATGGCCGGTACAGTGCCTGAGCCGCACACAGTCACCGAGCAGGGCGCGAAATTCCGCGTGCATGTGCTCAGGGGACAGAACCACGGTCTTTTTCTGGACATGGCCGAAGGCCGGCGCTGGGTGCACGCGTACGCTGCGGCGCGCAGTCAGGACCGCTATGGTCTGAAGGTACTCAATCTCTTTGCCTATACCTGCGCTTTCTCTGTGGTGGCCCTCCAGGCCGGCGCGCGCCAGGTCGTGAACGTGGACATGAGCCATGGCGCCATCGCCATCGGTCAGCAGAACCACCAGCTCAACGGCATCACCGCCGGCGCCAGCTTCCTGGCGCACGACATCTTCAGTAGCTGGGGAAATATCACGCGCGGCGGGCCCTACGGGCTGGTGATTGTCGATCCGCCCAGCTACCAGAAAGGCAGCTTCGTGGCCACCAAGGACTATGCCCGCCTCATGCGCCGCCTGCCCGATCTGCTGGCGCCCGATGGCCGTGCGCTGCTGTGCCTGAATGCGCCCGAACTGGGGGTGGAATTTCTCCAGGACCAGATGCGCGAACTGGCCCCCGATCTTGTGCTGCAGGAGCGCGTGGCCAACCCCGCCATCTTTGCCGATGTGCAGGACGACAGGGCCCTCAAGGTGCTGGTGTACGCCGCGCCGGGGCTGGAGAAGGCATAGAGCGCGCCGTTCGCTGTCGCTCTCCTGCCATACCGCGAAAACGCCCCTGTGCGGGGTCAGGGGTTGGCCTTCTCAAGAGGCGTTTCGGTGTGCAACGCGCAGAGCCAGCGCCCGTCCTTGCGCAGCCAGACGGACGAGTCGGTCATGTCCTGCTCCAGCGGCGCGCTTTGCCCGCGCACGGACAGCGTCTGCCGGGCGTGGTACGTCACCACGGCGGTGTTTTCGTTGGGAAAGAGCACGTTCATGTTGCTCAACTCGAATGCCTTGACGGCCATCGCGTCCTGCTGGGCCATCTGGCGATAGGTGGCGCGGTCAAACTGCAGGGCCCCATGGGTGCTGACGATGACGGCAGGTTCGTCCAGCATGGCAATCGCCACTTCGGTGTGCTGGCCCACCATTGATTGCCAGAACCGGTTTTCCAACTGGATGATCTCTTCGCGGGCGGGTCCCATGGCGCATTCCTCCGTGGCACAGAAAGCGCCACGTTGTACCGCTGACGGGCCCACGCCTGCAAGAGGCGGCGCACATCGGCCGTCAGCCGTGTCCTACGCAACCGCGGATGCCGGATCTGCCAGCGCCGCCAGAATGGCGTCCCACTCGGCGGGCTCCACCGGGGTGATGGACAGGCGGTTGGCGCGTTGCAGCACGCGCATCTGCGCCAGCGCCGGGTGTGCGCGCAACTCGGCCAGGGCCAAGAGCCGGGTCTTGCGCAGGGCCTGCACGTCCAGCAGCAGCCAGCGCGGCTTTTCCGGGGCGGAACGGGGGTCGAAGTAGGGCGATGCGGGATCGAACTGCGTGGGGTCGGGCCGCGTGCCGCTGGCCACGCGCGCGATGCCTGCAATGCCAGGCTGCGGGCAGCTGGAGTGGTAGAACAGCACGCTGTCGCCCACCTGCATCGCGTCGCGCATGAAGTTGCGGGCCTGGTAATTGCGCACCCCGGTCCAGGGCACGGTGGCATCGGGCGCCGCTAGCGCATCGTCGATCGAACACTCATTGGGCTCCGACTTCATGAGCCAGTACTGTGGCCTGTGGTGGGCGGTGGCAAGGGGTGTGGGCATGGCGCGATTGTGGCAAACACCGCAGCGCGAGCAACGGCTTTTCGTGGGCAGGCGCTCATTTTTGCTTTTATTTCGATAGCGAACTGCGCATGCCACACAAGCGCTAGAGGGCAATTTGGCTTAAAAATGAACCTGCGGACCTGCGGACCTGCGGACCTGCGGACCTGCGGACCTGCGGACCTGCGGACCTGCGGACCTGCGGACCTGCGGACCTGCGGACCTGCGGACCTGCGGACCTGCGGATCCGGCGGTGACTGGGCGCAAATCGCCATCAGCCACACTGCGTACCCCAGCCCAGCCCAGCCCAGCCTTGGCGCCCGTTCACCCCGCCTTGCGAAAGGTCAGGTTGATGCGCAACGCGCCCGTCAGCGAGTGGCTGGCTTCGGGCAGGGGCAGCACGCCATGAAAACGCAGCCGCGCCGGGCCGCCCCACACCACCACATCGCCGTGCGCCAGCGGAATGCGCCGCGCCCTGTCGCCGCGCTGGGCGCCGCCCCACAGAAACAGTGCCGAAACGCCCAGCGACACCGACACGATGGGGTGGGCGTAGTTGCCCTCGTCCTTGTCCTGGTGCAGCGAGAGCCGCGTGCCCGGGGCATAGCGGTTGATGAGGCAGGCATCGGGTGCGAAACCGGCATAGCCCGCTGCCGCGGCCGCGTCCCGTGCCAGGTCGCGCAGCAGCGCAGGCATGGCTGGCCACGCCTGCCCGCTCTCGGGGTCGATGGGGTCGTAACGGTAGCCGCTGCGGTCGCTGACCCAGCCAAGCCGGCCGCAGTTGGTCATGGCCACCGACATGCGCAGCCCGCCCGGGGTGACGAGGCGCCGGAAAGGCGCCTGGGCCGCCACCCCATGCACGGCGTGCACCAGG
>NZ_ACQT01000204.1 GCF_000175235.1 Acidovorax delafieldii 2AN
GGGCTCAAGCAGTTGCGCCAGGCCGTTGTGGTCGATCTCGTGCATGAGCGCCAGCAACCGCCCCAGGTCGCCTCGGGGAAAGCCCTCCCGCGCAAACCAATTCAAGTAATTGCCCGGCAGATCGGCCAGAACGCGGCCCTTGTACTTGCCGTAAGGCATGGTGACCGAAACCAGGCGCTGGAGCTGGGCCGGGTCCATCAGCCCCCCGCGCGCTTGACCTGATGGCCGCGCTTTTTCAGGGCCTCCATCACGCGCTCCACGTGGTCGCCCTGCACTTCGATCACACCGTCCTTGACGGTGCCGCCGCTTCCGCATGCGGCCTTGAGTTCCTTGCCGAGCAACGCGAGCGCGTCGGCATCGAGCGCCACGCCCTTCACCAGCGTGACGGCCTTGCCGCCGCGCCCCTTGGTCTCGCGCGAAACACGCACAATGCCGTCGCCTGCGGGAATGGCCGCAGCCCGCTTGCACACGCACTGCGCCTGCGGCTGCCGGCAGTCGGGGCACATGCGGCCATGGTCGGTGGAATACACGAGGCCGCCCAGGCTTGCCAGATCACGCAAGGATTTCATGGTGCGGGCCTCAGGGCTGCGGGGTGAGGGGCTTGGGCGCCGACGCTGATGCAGGCACCGGTGGGCGCAGCATGTGGAAATTGAGAATGCGCGTGGCCATCACTGTCTCCACAAAAAAAGTACCAGGGCCATCAGGAACGAGAGCACGCCGCTCAGAAAGCTCCCCAGGGCCCAGGAATGGCCCCGAAAGCTCGTGGTCTCCCCCAGAAACAGCAGAATGATGGTCACGCCGATCAGAAAACCGCACAGGGTCAGCAGGCCGATGCAGCCATTGGCCATGCGCCCGCGGGTGCGCAGGTAACCCAATTCCAGCATCGCACGCTCCAGAAAATCGGCGTCGTCCGTATGTCGGGCGCGGTCTTCCACCACACGGGCGCGATCGATGATGCGCGCAAGCCGGCCGGCCACCGCGCCAATCATGCCGGCCACGGCGGTCAGCAAAAACACCGGCGCCACGGCCAGCTGGATGCTGTGGGTGATGGTGGACGAATCAAGAGCAAGGTTCATGGTGTCGAAAAAGGGCGTTGAAGCACGGCGTGCTGCGCGGACGAAGATTATCGCCACCCCGCGCCGACTGGCGCACAATGCTCACCCCGGCCGTGCCCATGGCGAGCCCCGAACAGCATTGGCGCGCGCCCGGCGGCTAACGCAGGGCAGCGGCCCTGGCGCGCACGCCGTGCACCGGCCCAGGGGCGTCGACCAGTACCGCCGCTGCCGCACAATCTTTTCCCTCAGCCAGGCCCGCGCAAATGCAGGGCCATGGCCCGAACACCGGTTTCGCACAACATGCCTTTCTCAGCCCTCGGCCTCTCACCCGCCCTCGTCCAAGCCGCCACGGCGATGGGATTTTCTGCGCCCACGCCCGTACAGTCCGCAGCCATTCCGGCCGTTCTTCGGGGTGCCGACGTACTGGGGTCGGCCCAGACGGGCTCGGGCAAGACAGCAGCTTTTGCCCTGCCCCTGCTGCAGCGGCTTCAGGCGGACGCGCAAAATGCGCCACGCCACGTGAGGGCGCTCATCCTGGTGCCCACACGCGAGCTGGCCGCCCAGGTGGGTGAAGTCATCCGCAGTCTGGGCCGAGGTCTGCCCCAGCCCGTGAAGGTAGCGGTGGTGTTTGGCGGCGTCTCCATCAATCCGCAGATGATGGGGCTGCGCGGCGGCGCGGACGTAGTGGTTGCCACGCCCGGGCGCCTGCTCGATCTGGTCGAGCACAACGCCCTGCGGCTTGGCAGCGTGGAACATCTGGTGCTGGACGAGGCAGACCGCCTGCTCGACCTGGGGTTTGCGGAAGAGCTCCAGCGCATCCTGCAGCTGCTGCCCGTGCGCCGGCAAAACCTGCTCTTCTCGGCCACCTTCGCGCCCGCGGTGCAGGCACTGGCCGAAGGCATGCTGCACGAGCCCGTCCGCGTGACCGTGGACGACGCACCCGCGAACGTGCCCGCCATCGCCCAGCGCGCCTTTGCGGTGGACGCCCAGCGCCGCACGCAGCTGCTGCGCCACCTGGTGCAGGAGCACCAATGGAGCCGGGTCATGGTGTTCGTGGCCACGCAATACGCCGCAGAGCATGTGGCTGAAAAGCTCTACAAGGCCGGCATCTTTGCCACCCCCTTCCATGGAGGCCTGAGCCAGGGGGCGCGCACCCAGGTGCTGCAGGAATTCAAGGACGATCGCTGGCAGGTCGTGGTGACCACCGATCTGGCGGCGCGCGGTATCGACATCGCCCAGTTGCCTGCGGTGGTGAACTACGATCTGCCACGTTCGGCCGACGACTACGTACACCGCATCGGCCGCACCGGGCGGGCCGGCGAAAGCGGGGTGGCGGTGAGCTTTGTCAGCGCGGCCACCGAAGCGCATTTTCGCCTGATCGAAAAGCGCCAACACCTGAGCCTGCCGCGCGAAGTGGTGCCGGGCTTCGAACCCACCGAGACCGCACCCGAGGCCGCACCCGCAGGCACTGGCGGCATCAAGGGCAAGCGGCCCAGCAAGAAAGACAAGTTGCGCGCTGCGGCGCAGGCGGCCGCGGCGCGCGAATAGCGCGGCGAGGTGCGCTCAGGCCTTGCCGGTGGCGTCCGTCTCTTCGCGCAGCACCTCGCTCTGATCCTCGCCCCGCGGGCGGGCCTGCCGGTGGCCGCCCTTGGCCAGTATTTCGAGGTAGAACTGCGCTCCGCCTTCGCGGGCCACGGCGTCCACCAGGCCGATCAGTGCAGACAAGTGGGCCACCTCGGCGGTCTCGGCCGTGCGGCCGAATTTGCAGTCAAAGTCCCAGAAATCGGCGCCCGCCGGGACGGGGCGGCCACGCTCACGCTTGATGTACTTGCGGATTTCATGCTTGACGGCATCCAGGACGCGGTCATTATTCTTGCCTTCGATATGAAGCTGGAAAGTTTTTCTCATGGGCGATCGTACCGCCTGCCGCATCGGCACCACGCCGGGCAGGGGCATGCCGATGCCACCAAAACGAATCTTTGCGCCCCCCACCACACCTCTCGATCCGCAGGCCGGCGGCGCGCCGGCCCCACGTCAGTAATGGGGCGGTAATTCGTCACGCGGGTTGCGCGCGGCAGCGGCGCCCCCCTCGGGCGCTTGCTGGCGCAGCCGCACCAGTTCGCGGGCGAGATCGTCGATTTGCTGCTGCTGGCGGTAGATGGTGAGGTTGAGCTGGTCGAGCAGGTCTTCGGTGTAGCTGGCCTTGATCTCCAGATCGTTCAGTCGCTGCTCGGTGAAAGAGATTTCTTGCATGCCGCTATTGGAACGCAAACTTGCCGAAGCCCCTACCGAGGCCAGACCATGCGTGCGGAAGCGTGCCGGCATGGCAGGCGCGCGATGCGTCGGATGCGCGCACCGCCTCACCGGCCGGCACGCGGGCTCCGCTTGGACAGCACTGCCCTGGCGTGCGCAGAAGAACAAGCCACCCCCCGCAGACGGCTGCAGCACCGTCCACGCCAATGCTGCAACCATGGCCTCGGCCTAGCGCCCTTCCAGTGGGTACGCCGGATCGGTATAACCGGGCGTGGACGGATGGCCGGGTGCCACCAGCGAGCCCACCAATGCCTCATCGTCCGCCGTCAGCGTGTAGCCAAGTGCGGGCGCGTAGTCCTGCCACTGCGCCAATGTGCGCGGCCCCGCGATCACCGAACTCACGGCCGGGTGCGCAAGCACCCAGGCGGTGGCAAACTGGGCCAATGTGATGCCACGCTCGTGCAGGTGCTGGCGCAGGGTCTGGGCGATCTGCAGCGACTCTTCGCGGAATTCGGTCTGCGCGATGCGCCGGTCACCCCGCGCGGCACGCGAGCCCTCCACAGGCGGCTGTCCGGGCAGGTACTTGCCTGTGAGCACGCCCCGCGCCACCGGGCTGTAGGGCGTGACGCCCAGGCCATGGTGGGCGCAGGCCGGCAGGATCTCCACCTCGGGCATGCGGTTGAGCAGGTTGTAGTACGGCTGGCACACCACGGGGCCGGGCATGCCCATCTGCCGGGCCAGATGCACGAGTTCGGTGATGCGCCAGCCCCGGAAATTGGACACCCCCCAATAGCGGATCTTGCCCGCGCGCAGCAGGGCGTCGAGCGCCCACAGCGGCTCCTCGAGGCTCATGCCGTTGTAGTCCCGGTGCAGGTACAGGATGTCCACATGGTCGGTCTGCAGCCGCGCCAGGCTGGCCTCGACTTCGCGCAGCATCCAGCTGCGCGAGTAGTGCCCCTCATTCTTGCGATCCGACATGGGGTTGCCCAGCTTGGTGGCCAGCACCCAGTCGTGGCGTTGACCACGCAGCAGCTCGCCCAGCATGGATTCGGAAGCGCCCTTGGTATACACGTCGGCCGTGTCGATGTAGTTGACGCCCTGGGCATGGGCATCGGACACGATGGCGGCAGCTTCTTCGCGGGAAGTCTGGTCACCAAACATCATGGTGCCCAGGCACAGGCGGGAGACCTGGAGGTTGCTTTTGCCAAGATTGCGGTATTGCATGGAACAGACCTGAAGTACGGGAACAGCGGAGAACACCGGCCCGGCACCCCATGTGCAGAGCGGCACCGCATGGTACTGCGGTGGCCGCCCCGACTGCGCCTGCCACTAAAGCCGTGCCGCCAGCCGTGCCGCCTGATCGATGGCGCGCTTGGCATCGAGTTCGCCCGCCTCCAGCGCGCCACCGATGAGGTGCGGCTTGCGGCCCTGGCCCTCCAGTGCTTGTGCGAGGCTGCGCAGAGGCACCTGCCCCGCGCACAGCACCACGGTGTCGCAGGGGATCCAGGTGGGGTCTTCGCGTTTCTCGCCGTAAGACACCAGCAGGCCCTCGTTGCCAATGCGCTCGTAGTTGACGCCGCCCACCATCTGCACCCGCTTCATCTTGAGCACGGTGCGGTGAATCCAGCCCGTGGTCTTGCCCAGGCCGCCGCCGAGCTTGCCCTTCTTGCGCTGCAGCAGCGTCACCTGCCGCGCGGGCGGCGTGGCGTGTGGCCCGTCGGGTGCCAGGCCGCCGCGCGCCTTTGCCGGATCGGTGATGCCCCATTCGGCCTGCCACGCGGGCAGATCCAGCGTGGTGGACGGATGCTCGCCGTGTGTCAGAAACTCGGCCACGTCGAAGCCGATGCCACCCGCGCCGACGATGGCCACGCGCTCACCCACGGGCTTGCCGTGGCGCAACACGTCGATGTAGCTCAGCACCTTGGGGTGGTCCTGTCCGGGGATCTGCGGGTCGCGCGGCAGCACGCCGGTGGCGATCACCACCTCGTCAAACCCGTCCAGATCGGCGGCCTGCACGCGCTGGTTCAGGTGCAGTTGCACGCCCGTTTCCTCCACCCGCGTCGCCAGGTAGCGCAGCATTTCGTGGAACTCTTCCTTGCCCGGAATCACCTTGGCCATATTGAGCTGGCCGCCGATAGCGGGTGCAGCGTCGAACAGATGAACCTCGTGCCCACGCTCAGCAGCCACTGTCGCCGCTGTGAGCCCCGCTGGCCCGGCACCCACCACGGCGATGCGCTTGCGCGATGCGACGGGGCGATAGACCAGCTCGGTCTCATGGCAGGCGCGCGGGTTGACGAGGCAGCTGCTGGTCTTGTTCTGGAACACATGGTCCAGGCAGGCCTGATTGCAGGCGATGCAGGTGTTGATGCGGTCGGCGCGGCCCTGGGCGGCCTTCTTCACAAACGCCGCATCGGCCAGCAGCGGCCGCGCCATGGACACCATGTCGGCACAGCCATCGGCCAGCACCTGCTCGGCCACCTCGGGCGTGTTGATGCGGTTGGACGTGACCAGCGGCGTGGTGATGCCTGCCGCCGCAAACTCGGCCTTCATCTTCTGCGTGACCCACGCGAACGCTGCGCGCGGCACGCTGGTGGCGATCGTCGGCACCCGCGCCTCGTGCCAGCCGATGCCGGTGTTGACGATGGTGGCACCGCCCGTGGCCACGGCCTTGCCCAGCGTGACGATCTCGTCCCACGCGCTGCCGCCAGGCACCAGGTCGATCATGGACAGGCGATAGATGATGATGAAGTCGGGCCCCACGGCCTCGCGCATGCGGGCCAGTATCTCTACCGGCAGGCGCATGCGGTGGCTGTAGTCGCCACCCCATTCGTCACGGCGCAGGTTGGTGGATTGCGACAGGAACTGGTTGATGAAGTAGCCCTCGGAGCCCATCACCTCCACGCCGTCGTACCCGGCTTCGCGTGCCTTCATCGCGCAATTGACGAAGGCGCGGATCTGGCGCTCCACCCCCCGTGCTGACAGTGCAAACGGCGTGAACGGCGAAATGGGCGACTGCAGGCGCGACGGCGCCACCGCCAGCGGGTGGTAGGCGTAGCGGCCCGTGTGCAGGATCTGCAGCGCGATCTTGCCGCCCGCGCCGTGCACCGCGTCGGTCACCACGCGGTGGCGCTTGGCCGCGCCCGAGGTCGCCAG
>NZ_ACQT01000203.1 GCF_000175235.1 Acidovorax delafieldii 2AN
GAACGGGCCGCTGGCGCGGCTTGGATGCGGCATGGATGGCATGGGCCAGCAGCTCCTTGCCGGTGCCGGTCTCGCCCAGCAGCAGCACGGGGGCTGGACGACTGCGCGGCGCGGCGCGCCTGGCGCTTGACCTCGGACGCGGCGGGGCTCGACCCGACAAAGCTGGCAAAGGTGTATTTGGCGCGCCGCTCGCCGTCGCCCGCCACGGCCAGCGAACGGCTGCGCTGGCTGGCCAGCTCGCGCCGCGCATCATCCAGGTCGCGCTGCAGCAGGGCAAACTTGCCGATCAGGGGCTGCAGCGTGGTCTCGGGATGGTCGAACAGCACGATGCCGATGGCGCCGATCACCCGTTCGGCCTCGTCGCGCAGCGGGATGCGGCTGACCACGAAAGTGCCCGCCTTGTTGGTGAGCAGGTCGATCAGCACCGGCTGGCCGGTTTCGAGCACCCGGCGCATCTGGGTGTTGGGGATGACCTCTTCCACCGTGCGGCCGACAAACTGGTCCACCGATGAAAACCCCAGGTCGGGCAGGAAGCGCTGGTAGCCCTCGTTCACCCAGACGATGCGCCCGCTGCGGTCCACCAGGAACATGCCCTGGCTGACGCAGGAGAACAGCTGGAACATGGAGCGCGCCGCCAGTTCCAGAATGCCCTGGGCATCCAGCGGCAGTGCGGGGGCTTCTTCATGGTGCAAGGGCATGGCCGCGATGGTAGCGCGCCGCGGCCCGCCGGAGCGCAAGCCGCACCGCGTGTGAAAATGCTATTGATTCAATAGCTGCCTGCGCTTATCCATCAAGCGCACCCACCCGATTGCATGCGCAATGTGGAGCGAAGTGCCCGCCCAGCCAGGCGCCTGGCTCAGGCATCGAGCTGCTGCAGGCGCGCCAGCTTGCGTTGCGCCATGTGCTTGAACAGGCGCGGCAGCACCAGCACCGCCAGCACGATGATGATCAGCGTGAGCGACATGGGGCGCTGCAGGAAGATGAGCCAGCTGCCCTCGCCGATCGACACCGCGTTGCGCATCTGCGCCTCGGCCAGTGGCCCGAGGATCATGCCCACCACGACAGGCGCCGTGGGGAAGTCAAACCGCCGCATCAGCACGCCCAGCATGCCAATGCCGTACAGCAGGAACAGATCGAACGTGCTCTGGCGCATGCCGTAGGCACCCACCGTGGCAAAAATCAGGATGCCCGCATACAGCTGCGGCTTCGGAATCTTCAGCAGCTTGACCCACAGGCCCACCAGCGGCAGGTTGAGCACCAGCAGCATCACGTTGCCGATGTACAGCGACGCAATCAGCGCCCACACCAGCGTGGCCGAGGTGGTGAACAGTTGCGGGCCGGGGTTGATGCCGTAGTTCTGGAAAGCGCCCAGCAGCACCGCCGTGGTGTTGGAGGTGGGAATGCCCAGCGTGAGCAGCGGAATCATGGCCGCCGTCACGGTGGCGTTGTTGGCCGCCTCGGGGCCGGCCACCCCTTCGATCGCGCCCACGGTGCCGAACTCGGCCTGGTCGCTGCCCTTGGCCAGCTTCTTTTCGGTGGCGTAGCTCAGAAAGGTCGGAATCTCGGTGCCGCCGGCCGGGATGCAGCCAAACGGCGTGCCGATCAGCGTGCCGCGCAGCCACGCGGGAACGGAGCGCTTCCAGTCACGCCCGGTCATGTGCACGCGGCTCATGGTGTTGCGGGTTTCCTGGACGCGGCCCTCGTACATGGCCGCATACAGCACCTCGGCCACCGCAAACAGGCCCACGGCCACCAGCACGATGTCGATGCCGTCAAGCAGCTCGGGCTTGCCGCCGGTGTAGCGCGCCGCGCCGGAAATCTGGTCCATGCCGATGCAGCCGGCCGCCAGCCCCACAAACAGCGCCGTCATGCCGCGCACCGTGCTCTTGCCCAGCACCGCACTCACGGTGGTGAAGGCCAGCACCATCAGCATGAAGTATTCGGGGGGGCCCAGCTTGACGGCGAAGTCGGCCACGTAAGGGGCAAACAGCGTCACGACCACGGTGGCGATGGTGCCCGCCACGAACGAGCCGATGGCCGATGTGGCCAGCGCCGCCCCGGCACGGCCGCTCTTGGCCATCTTGTTGCCCTCCATGGCCGTGACCATGCTCGCGGTCTCGCCCGGCGTGTTCAGCAGGATGGAGGTGGTGGAGCCGCCATACATCGCGCCGTAGTAGATGCCGGCAAAGAAAATCATCGACGCCGTGACCTCGACCTTGGCCGTGATCGGCAGCAGCATGGCCACGGCCACCGCAGGACCGATGCCCGGCAGCACACCCACGGCCGTTCCCAGCGCACAGCCAAACAAGGCCCACAGCAGGTTGGCGGGCGTGGCGGCGGTGACAAAGCCCGCCATCAATGCATCAAAGATTTCCATCACAACCACCCGGTTTGCGTGAGCCCTGGCAGATTGATGGCCAGGAACTGCGTGAAAGTCCAATAGACGGGCGCCGAGATCAGCACACCCGTCACCCCGTCCACCACCCAGGTGCGCAGGGCGCCGGCGTTCTGCCCCGCGGCCCGGCGCAGCCCCTGAACGGCCAGCAGGTAGCACAGGGTGGAGCTCAGGATGAAGCCCACCGTGGTGATGAGGGACGCATTCAACAGCAGGCCAGCCGACACCCAGACAAAGGCCGGTTTGTGGGCACGCGCCGAGCCATTGGGTTCTTCCATGGCACGGAATCCACCAGAGCGCGCCTCCCACAGCAGCACGCAGCCGCACAGCGCCAGCACGGCCGCCACCAGCCACGGCAGGAAGTTGGGGCCCACGCCGCCATAGCCCGCGTTCGACGGAATATCCAGCGCACCCACCGCCAGCGCCCCGGCGGTGAGCAGCACACCGGCGCCCACCACGGTCTGCATGCCCACGGCGGGCACGTTGCTGGCGACGCCGGGCGCCGGGCCCGGATCGGAAGAAAGAGGGGTTATCGGATCAGACATGCCATGTCCTTCTCAAGCCCTTGGGCCCACAGCCCAAGCTACACACTGCGGCATGCATCAACCGCGCGGGGCCCTGCGGCGCCCACGGCAATGCACACGCGAAAAAAATGCGCCGTACGCCCGCCGGGGGCGTTCGCACGGCGCAGGCACGATGGCTTACACCATGCCTGCCTTGACCATGGTGGCGCGCAGGCTGGCGAATTCACTGTCCACGAAGTTCGCGAACTGCTCGCCTGCCATCCAGGCCGGGGTCCAGTCGTTCTTCTCCAGCGATTCAGCCCAGCTCTTGCTCTTGACGGCCTTGGCAACCATCTCGGTCAGTGCCTTGCGCTGCTCGGCCGTGATGCCCGGAGCGGCATACACGCCGCGCCAGTTGCCGATCTCGACGTTGATGCCCTGCTCTTTCAGCGTGGGCACGGTTGAATTCTTGAGGCGCTGGCCCGAGGTCACGGCGATCGGCGTCATCTTCTTGGTGGCGATGTACTCGGCCATCTCGCTGTAACCGCCGCCACCGATCGTCACGTTGCCCCCCAGGATGGCCGCAATCGCCTCGCCGCCCCCGCGGAACGCCACGTAGTTGATCTTGGCCGGGTCCACGCCCACCTCGCGGGCAATCATTGCGGCGGCGATGTGCTCGGTGGAGCCGCGCGAACCGCCGCCCCACTTCACGCTGCCGGGGTCCTTCTTGAGCTGGGCGATCACTTCGGCCATGCTCTTGTAGGGCGAATTCGCGGGCAGCACGAACACGTTGTATTCGCTGGTGAGCCGTGCGATCGGGGTGGCCTGCGACAGGTTCACGGGCGGCTTGCCGGTGATGATGCCGCCCAGCATGACAGCCCCCATCACCATCAGGGCGTTCGGGTCGCCCTTGCTGGAATTGACGAACTGCGCCAGGCCGATCGCGCCTGCGGCACCACCCTTGTTGTCGTACGTGACCGAGGATGCGGCCCCCGATTCGAGCAGCGCTTTGCCCAGGGCGCGGCCCGTGGAGTCCCACCCGCCGCCGGGGTTGGCGGGCAGCATCATCTTGACGGCGCTGGCGGCATGGGCCGACAGGGGCAGAGCCCCCGCAGCAGCCAGCGCGGCCAGGGATTTGAGGAAGGTGTCGCGGCGCATCAATGTCTCCTTGCAGGGTTGGCGAACCACTTGATGATGCGCGCGCTGCCTGTCAAACGGCTGTCCGCAGACTCAGGGAAAACACCCATGCCGCGACCGGGCGCGGTCGGTGCTATGGTGCCGCGCATGCAATTGCTCCTTGTCGAAGACGACCCCACCATGCAGGTCACGCTCCAGCGCGCTCTGGCGCGCCGGGGCATGGAAATCACCGCCGTGGGCGACGGCCCCGCGGCACTCAACCAGTGGGTGGCGCGGCCACCCGATGCCGTGGTGCTCGACCTCACCCTGCCCGGCCTGGATGGTCTGCAGGTGCTGCAGCAGGCCCGTGCGCGCGGGCTGCGCACGCCGGTGCTGATCCTCACCGCACGCGGCACCGTGGGCGACCGGGTGCTGGGCCTGAACGCCGGTGCCGACGACTACCTGCCCAAGCCCTTCGATCTGGACGAACTGGAAGCCCGGCTGCGTGCCCTGCTGCGGCGCAGCAGCGATGCGACACCTTCGGCAGAGCATTCGGTCCAGATCGGGGCCATCCGCTACGACAAGGACAGCGGCGCGCTGTACCGCAACGGCGAGGTCATGGAGCTCACGCCGCGCGAGCTGGCACTGATGCACGCCCTGCTGGTACAGCCGGGCCATGCCGTCACCAAGGAGCGCCTGTATGAGCTGGTGTTCCCGGGCCAGCTGGACGTGCAGTACGAGGCCATCGAAGTGGTGGTGTACCGCCTGCGCAAGAAGCTGGCCGGCACGGGCCTGACCCTCATGACGCTGCGCGGACTGGGCTATCTGCTCAGGGCCGATCCATGACAAAACCCGCGGCATCGCGCGCCCCGTCGCTGCGCAGGCGGCTGCTGCTGGGCATCCTGCTGCCGGTGGCGGTCTTCATCGGCTTCAACACGTTCAGCCTGTACCGGCAGACACTGGCATCGCTGAACACGGCCTACGACCGCACCTTGCTGGCGTCGGCCAAGACCATCAGCGAACAGCTCGATGTGTCGGGCTACGACGACGCGGCCCAGTTGCGCGCCACGGTGCCCTACTCGGCCCTGGAGGCCTTCGAGACCGACAACCAGAGCCGCATGTTCTACCGTGTCTCCACCCTGCAGGGCGAGATGGTGTCGGGGTTCGCGGAGCTGCCGGCCTGGCATGGCCACATACCCGACCGCCCGCCCTATGCGGCCCTGGTGGACTTCTACGACGACCGCTTCCGCGGCCAGAACGTGCGTGTGGCCGTCTTGCTGCAACCCGTGGCCAGCGCCACCGGCCGCGGCATGGCCGTCATCCAGGTGGCCGAGACGCTGGAGGTGAGGGAGGGCCTTGCGCTGCAGATCCTCTGGAACACGCTGGCCCGCCAGACGCTGCTGATCGCCGTGATCGCGCTCACCGTGGTCATCGTGGTGCAACGCGCCACACGGCCGGTGCGCCAGCTGAGCCAGCAGTTGCAGGCCCGTGCCGACGGGGACCTGAGCCCCATCGCGGCCACCGAGGCCCTGCGCGAGCTGCATCCGTTGATCGACAGCACCAACCAGGTCATGCAGCGTCTGCACCACCTGTTGCAGCACCAAAAAAGGTTCGTGCGCGACACATCGCACCAGCTGCGCACGCCGTTGGCTGTGCTCAAGACGCAGGTGCAGTCGGCACTGCGCGGGGACCTTGCGCCGCGCGAGGCGCTGCTGGAAATCAGCCACACCGTGGACCGCGCCACCCAGCTGGCCAACCAGATGCTGGCGCTGGCCAAGGTCGAGCAGCTGCGCCAGCAAAGCACGCCTCCGACCACGCGCTTCGACGACATCCTGCGCGCCGTGGCGCTGGAACTCTCGCCGCTGATCGCCCAGCGCAACCTCGACTTCGGCATCCACACCGAACCCGCGGCGGTGGCGGCCCACGAGTGGATGCTGCGCGAGCTGGGCCGCAACCTGCTGCACAACGCCATCCGCCACGCGCCTGAGGGCAGCGAACTGGCCGTTGACCTGCACCTGGACCAGGAACAGGCCGTGCTGACCATCCGCGACCAGGGCAAAGGCATCGACGCGGAGCTGGCCGCACGTTTGTTCCAGCCCTTTTCCGCGGGCGACGTCCGTACCGGCAGCGGCCTGGGCCTGGCCATATGCCACGAGATCGTGCAGGCCCTGGGCGGCAGCATTGCGCTGACCAACCACATGGTGGCAGACCAGGTGGCCGGACTGGACGCCTGCGTGCTCCTGCCCCTCGCCCCGGCCGCCCAGGCCGCACCCCTGCCCGCCACGGCACAATCCTCCCCATGACTCCTCCCGAAACGATGCGACTGGACAAGTGGCTGTGGTGTGCCCGGTTCTACAAGACCCGCAGCCTCGCCACCGAGGAAATCGCCAAGGGCCGCGTCACCGTCAACGGGCAGCCCGCCAAGGCCGCGCGCGACCTGCGCAGCGGCGACACCGTGGCCCTGCGTCA
>NZ_ACQT01000202.1 GCF_000175235.1 Acidovorax delafieldii 2AN
CGCATCACCCTGCCGGCCGAAGAAGCGCCGCCGCGCCCGGCTTCCTCGACCGCCTCCCGCAGCCCGACCACGCGACGCTCTTTCCCATGAACATCCTCATCGTTGACGACGAAGCCCTGGCCCGCAGCCGCCTGCGCACGCTGCTGGCCGATTGCCACAACACCGTGCGCAGCACGGTGACCGAAGCCTCCAATGCGGGCGAGGCCCTGGCGCTGCTCTCCGCCACGGGCGGCCGCACCATCGACCTGGTGCTGCTCGACATCCACATGCCCGGCCAGGACGGCCTCTCGCTGGCCCATGCCCTCCACGCCCTGCCCCAGCCCCCCGCCATCGTGTTCGTCACCGCCCATGCCGACCATGCGGTGAGTGCGTTCGAGCTCGATGCCGTGGATTACCTCACCAAGCCCGTGCGGCGCGAGCGGCTGCAGCAGGCCCTGACCAAGGTGCAGCGCAATGGCCGCCAACCGGCCGGCCCCGCCGCCCCTGCCGCTGCCGACAGCGAAAGCCTGGTCATCCAGGACCGCGGCAGGACCGAGCGCCTGCCGCTGGCCGAGGTGCTGTACTTCAAGGCCGAGCTGAAATACGTCACGGTGCGCACTGCCACCCGCAGCTACGTCATGGACGGCGCGCTGAGCGATCTGGAAGCCCGCTACACACCGCGCTTCCTGCGCATCCACCGCAACGCGCTGGTCGCGCGCCGCGCCGTGCGCGCGCTGGAGAAACACTACGACCCCGAAGAAGGTGAAGGCTGGGCCGTGCGCCTGCAAGGGCTGGCCGAGCTGCTCATGGTGTCGCGGCGCCAGGTGGGCGCGGTGCGCGAGGAGCTTGCAGGCTGAACGCAGATGCGCCAGGCCGGGCGCCTTGTGGGCGCGCCGCCTGGCGCTGGCGCCGGATGGGCGCAGTCCAACCCATCCGGCCGCAGCCGGTGCTGCATCACATCTTGCGCGACAGGTCCCACATGGCGTCGACCAGCAGGTCAACGTCGCGCGCGTCGTGCCACAGGTGCGTCGAGACGCGCACGCCGTAATGATCGGCCGCCGCGCCGATCACGGAGAAGTTCGCATTGCGGATCACGAAGCCCTGCGGGTAGTCGCTGAGCATGCGGGCCACGAAGGTGCTGGACTTCTGCGCGTTCATCACATCGTCCTTGTTCTGGAACGGATTGAACGAGGTGAGGGCCGAGAGCAGCTTGGGATCGTCCTTGGGGGAATACAGCGCATCCACTCCCCAGCGCTCGGTGATTTTCTCCTTCAAGTAAGAAGCCAGCGTGAGGTCGTAGGTTTCGATCTTCTTGCGGCCGATGCTGTCCCACTGCGCGCAGGCCTGCACCAGCGCCTGGAACATGGGCGTGTGCACGCTGCCGCACGAGGTGACGGACGCCGCAACATCGTAGGTTTCCTTGCTTGTGGTCGTGCGCTCGAGCGCCGGGTAGGCGCTGGTGTGGACCGGGTACCACTTGGGCAGCGGCAGCGGGTTGGAGGCGCGAATCTTGTTGCGCACGATCAGAATGCCCGTCGAGCCCGGCCCGCACTGCCACTTGTGGCCGGCACCCGACATGAAGTCCATGCCCAGCTCGCCGTAGTTGTAGGCCATCATGCCCGGCAGGTGGGCGCCATCGACGATGCTGATGAGCCCGTGCGTCTTCACCACTTCCATGAGGTCGGCAATGGGCAGCATGGTGCCGGTCTTGTAGGTGGGAGAAGACCACATCATGGCGCGCACGCGCTTGCCGGCGGTTTTCAGGGCACGGATACGCTCGTCGAACAGGTTCACATAGGTGGCGGCGGTCTGCTTGTTGCCCACGGGCAGCGCAATGCGCGAGACTTCGATGCCATAGCGGTCCTGGGCGATCTTGAGCGGCGTGTCGCCGCCGCCATGCTCATGGTTGGTGGTCACGACCACGTCGCCCGCCTTCCAGTCGATGCCCAGGATGGCGTGGCACATGCCCGAGGACGTGTTGGCCGACAAGGCCAGTTCGTCGGGGTCCACGCCAAAGCCGGGCGCCACCTGCTTGCGCAGATCGAGCAGGTTGCTGTAGCCGTTGCCCGAATCGGCGGCCTTCTTGCGGTTCTCGGTATCGAAAACGTCCAGCACCAGCTTGGGCATGGAGCCGGCGGTGCCGATGTTCATGTAGGTCTTCTCGGGCTTGAGCGTGAACATGTTCTGCACGCCGGTCCAGAAGGCTTCGTCCTTCATGAGCTGCTCGCGCAGGGCCTCGGACGCCGTGGCGGCACCACTGCTGCCGCAGGCCGCCAGCGGACCCAGGGCGGCCGCCCCGGCGCCATAGCCGAGAATGCGCAGGAAATCGCGCCGCTTGGATGTCCAGCGGCGGGAATCATCCCACCCGTCGAGGGGCATGCCTGCGGCCGAGGGGGCCGCCATCAGTGAGGTGTTGTCTTTCACGGTGACTCCTGTCGAGGTGGGGGTTCAGCGGCGGCCGACGATGGCAGCGATTTCGATCTTCACGTCGCGGGGCAAACGCGCGACTTCCACGGTGGCGCGGGCCGGTGCCGCGCTGCGGAAATATTCGCCATACACCTTGTTCATGGCGGCGAATTCGTTGAGGTCTTTCATATAGACCGACGTGGCCAGCACGTCCTCATACGACAGCCCCTGCGAGCGGAGCTTGGCGCCAATGAAGTCCAGCACGGCGCGGGTCTGTTCCTCGATGGTGGTGCCATTCACGGCCGTGCCCGCGGCGTTCAACGGCAGCACCCCCGAGAAATAGATGGTGTTGCCATGCGAGACCATCTGCGAATACGGCCCGATCGCCGGATAGATCTGCGTGGTGGAAAGCACTTCGCGCTTGCCCGGCGCAGCGCAACCCACCAGGGCCACCGCCAGCACCCCCCCGCCAACAGCCCCCGCCAGGCCCCGCATTTTTCGAATATCCATGGTTTATTCCTCCGAAAGAACCAAACACCTGCGAATACTCCAAATACCCGAAATTGAATTCCAATCCGGCCATTCAAAATGCCGCAGCACCCAAAACGACCTCGCTATTCGCTTGCACCATCGGTGCTCTGCCAAAGTCGCTGCACGGAGAAATTCTAGGAAGCGTTCTCATGAAAAGATAATCGCTTTTTCCCCTACGCAACACTACGCAGACGGCCGCCCTTGCGGACCGGATCGCACGGACCAATGGCCTCTGACAACGCGCTCAGCCGTCGCCACCCACCCACAGGCAACCCCATGTAGCGCGCCACTGGCGGCCCACTGCTTCATCTGCACCGCCCCAGCCGGCCAAAACAGGGGACCATCGACAGGTAGCCGGCCGCGCCCCTGCAATCGTTCCCCCGCACCGCTGCAGCGCTTCACCCCATGAATCCACCGATTAATGTGAATAGCTTTCAAAAAGCAGGCGCTTCATCACAAAAATGCCGCACAGGTTTTTACATTCAGCCTTTCAATCCGCTATTGCCCGTGTGAATAAATAATCGTCAAACCACAACCACAACCTGCGCCGGAATTCCGTCAAGCACCCAGTGTGCGGTGTATTCCACCCGTCCCCGGCGCCTGGCCATGGGAACAAATCCCATTGACAAAAGTCAAGACCGACAGATAGTGGGAGGTCACCTCTTCACTCCCATGCAACTCCGGCTGAAACTCGCTCTCCTGTCTGTGGTGCCCATCGTGGTCGCGCTGGGCCTGGTCGCCGTGACGGTGCAGCACCAGACCCTGAAGCTGGCGCACCAGGAGCGGGAACTGGTGGAGTCGGCCTATCTGCACAGCAAGGAAACCGAGCTGCGGCACTACGTGCAACTGGCCCACAGCGCGCTGGCACGCATCAGGAACAATGGCGACGACCCGCAGGCCCAGCAGCGGCAGGCACTGGCCATGCTGGCGCAGATGCAGTTCGGGCAGGACGGCTATTTCTTCGTCTACGACAAGGACGGCAAGGTGCTGCTCGACGCCCAGCAGATGGGCCTGCAGGGCGTGGACCTGTGCGACCCCAACAGCCCCAACGGCGCATTGCCCGCGCGGCTCATCCTTGACACGGCCCGCAATGGCGGGGGCCTGGTGCGCTACAGCTGGCAAAAGCCTTCGTCCCAGCTGATGGTGCCCAAGCTGGGCTACGTGGCGTCGGTGCCGGGGTGGGACTGGGCCGTGGGCACGGGCCTGTACCTCGACGATGTGCACAACGCCCTGCGCAAGATCGACGAAGGCGCCCAGGAAAACATCGCCAGCACACGCCGGCGCATCTACGCCATCGCAGCCCTGTGCATCGTGCTCATCGGCGTGGCCGGGCTGGCGCTGAACCTGAGCGACCACCGCGTCTCCAGCGCCAAGCTGCGCCGGCTGGCCCAGCGGGTGGTGCATTCGCAGGAAGAGGAGCGCGTGCGCGTGGCGCGCGAGCTGCATGACGGCGTGGTGCAGGTGCTGGTGTCGTCAAAATTCATGCTGGAAACAGCCCAATCGCAGTTGCCCACGCCAGGCACACAGGATCCGCCAGCCCCTCGCCGCATGCTGGACCAGGGCCTCGAGCGGCTCAACCATGCCCTGCTCGAGATCCGGCGCGTGTCGCACGCCCTGCGCCCTGCCTTGCTCGACGACCTGGGCCTGGCCCCCGCGCTTGCGCTCATGAGCGAGCAGGTGCAAGGCCAGGGCGTGTTCGACATGCGCTTCACATCGCACGGCCAGGCCCTGCCATTGCCCACCAGCCACAGCACGGCGCTGTTTCGCGTAGTGCAGGAGGCCGTCATGAATGCACAAATCCACGCGCAAGCGACCCGGGTGGAGGTGGTGCTGCAATTCCAGCGCCGCCGCGTGACGCTGCAGGTGCGCGACGATGGCCGGGGCTTTGACATGCGGCGCGTGCAGCGCGACGGCCAGGGCGGCATCGGCCTGCGCAACATGCGCGAGCGCATCGAGGGCCTGGGCGGCCAGTTTTCCATTGTTTCTGACCCGGGCGGAACCCGCATCGTGGCCGTGCTCGACCTGGCCGCGCAGGTCCACCCCGCGCCAGCGCCCGCTGAAGATTTCGACGCTTCGCAGATGGCCGCATGACCCCTCCGATCCGCATCCTTCTCGTGGATGACCACCCCCTGGTGCGCGACGGCGTGCGCATGCGGCTGGAGGCCACCGAACACATCTGCGTTGCCGGCGAGGCGGCCAGCGTGGGCGAATCGCTGCCGCTGGCGCATGCCCTTGCTCCCGATATCGTGCTGACCGACATCCGCATGCCCGCCGCCAGCGGCATCCACCTCGCGGCCGTGTTCCGCGAGCAGTTTCCGCGCGTGCGCGTGCTGGTGCTGTCGATGCACGACGACGCCGAGTACGTGCGCCGCGCGGTGTCGCTGGGCGCGCGCGGCTACGTGCTCAAGGATGCGCCCGCGCAACAACTCATCGAGGCCATCGAGGCCGTGCACCAGGGTGGGTGCTACTTCAGCCCGGGCCTGGAACAGTTGCTGGACGACGCGGGCAGCGTGGCGCGCTCCAACCGCTCGCTCACGCCGCGCGAGGCGAGCGTGCTGCAATGGGTGTCGGAGGGGCGCTCGAACAAGGAAATCGCCGCATTGATGGGCACCTCGGTGCGCACTGTCGAGACCCATCGCCTCCACCTGCGACGCAAGCTGCGCATCGAGGGGCAAGCCGCGCTCATGAAGTATGCGGTGGACCACGCCGACCTCACGCATGACCCGCTGCACACCGGGCCCACCGCGCTGTTCGACCCGCCCGCACAGGCCGTTGCCGCGCCAGGGCATTGCGCGCAGGGAAGCTGAGCCCGATCCGCAGGCCAGCCCCGGCCGGGCACGACGGCGCTCAGTGGGCGTGCGCAGCCCCGCTCACCAGCATGACCAGCCCCATGCCCACCAGCAGCCAGGCGATCTGGGCCAGGGTCTCGCGTGCCGAGAGGCGCTTTTGCAGCTGGGGGATGAGATCGGCCAGGGCCACATACACGAAGCTGCTCGACGCCACCGCCAGAAAGTACGGCAGCCAGTCGTGCAGCTGCCCGACCAGGAAATAGCCCACCAGGCCACCGAGTGCCGTCACAGCACCGGCCAGCGAGACTTTCACCAGTGCCATGCGCCGGTTGGGGCTGGCCTGGCGCAGCACCACCAGGTCGCCCATGTGGTGGGGCACCTCATGGGCCAGCACTGAAAACGCGGCGATCACCCCCAGGCGCATATCGGCCATGAAGGCCGATGCAATGAGGATGCCGTCGCCAAAGCAGTGCACGCTGTCGCCCGTGAGCACGGCCCAGCCGCCGCCCTGCGGGCCGTGGTGGTGTGCGTGTGCGCCTTGGTCGTGGTGGCTGTGGCCGTGCCCATGGTGGTCGTCATGGCCGTGATCGTGGGCATGTGCGGCGGGCACCGAAGTGCTGGGGCCGCCCGCGTCCGCCGGGCTGCCGGAGGTGCCCGGGGTGCCGTGGCTGTGCTCGTGTCCGTGGTGCCACAGCTCGGCCTTGTCGAGCAGGAAGAAAAACACCACGCCCACCAGCAGCGTGGCGAACAGGTCGTGGGCACCAGCCTGGCTCTCGAACGCCTCGGG
>NZ_ACQT01000201.1 GCF_000175235.1 Acidovorax delafieldii 2AN
CGCACCGCGCAGCCCCGGGAGCAACACGCTCTGCACGAAGGCGTGGCGGGTGCTTTTTCATCCGCCCGCTTGATGATCGGAAAGGGTATGAATGGAGGCGCGGCGCGTGATGACAGCAGGGCGCCGCTGCAGCACTCACTGGCGCCAGAAGAACAGCCCGGCCATCACCAACCCTGTCAGCACGATGCCGGCGCGCAGCCAGTGGGCTGGAATCCGCCGTGCCACGCGGGCACCGCCGTAGCCGCCGGCCGTGGCCGCCAGCATCATCATCAGCGCCTGCGGCCATAGCACCACGCCGCCAGCCGCATAGATGGCCACGGCGATCGCCGTGAGCAGGGCCGACACCCAGTTCTTGAGGCCGTTCATGGCGTTTAGCTGCGTCTGGCCCAGCAGCCCGAACAGGGCCAGCAGCAGGATGCCCAGGCCACCGTTGAAGTAACCGCCATAGGCCGCCACTGCCAGCACGCCGATGATGGCCTTGCCCACGGAGGGCTTGCCGCCCGCCAGCCGCTGGCGCAGTTGCGGGCCCACAGCGAACAACGCCGTGGCGGCCAGCAGCAGCCACGGCACCACCCGGCGGAAGGTGGCGTCGGGTGTGACCAGCAACAGCGCCGCCCCAGCCGCTCCGCCCAGCAGCGAAAGCACCACCAGCAGGCGCATCGTCAGGCCGGGCGGCGGGGCGGTGTCTTCCCGAAACCCCCAGGCGCCTGCCATGTAGCCCGGCAGCAGGGCCACCGTGCCGGTGGCGTTGGCCACCACGGGGGGCACGCCGGTGAAGACCAGGGCCGGCAGGGTCAGGAAGCTGCCGCCCCCGGCGACGGCATTGAGGGCCCCGGCCACGAAGGCGGCGCCGAGCAGCAGGACGGTTTCCAACTTGTCTCCTGGTGGATGGGGCGCGAGCGCCGGATCATTGTGGCGATCTTAGGTGGAGACAAGCCGGTATCTGCGGATTATTACATGCAAAAAAGGTGGAATTGCTTTGCGGCGGGGCGTTGCGGTGCCGCGCACTAGCGCGCATAGGGGTCGGCAAACCCCAGTGCTTGCAGGATGTCGGTTTCGTAGGCTTCCATCTCCTCGGCGTCGGTGGCGCTGGTCTCGTGGTCCCAGCCCTGGGCATGCAGGGTGCCATGCACCAGCAGGTGGGCATAGTGCTCTTCAAGCGTCTTGTTCTGCTCGCGCGCCTCGCGCTCGACCACTGGGGCGCAGAGCACCAGATCGGCCATCACCACGGGCTCCTGCGCGTAGTCGAAGGTGAGCACGTTGGTGGCGTAGTCCTTGTGGCGGTAATCGCGGTTCAAGGCCTGGCCCTCGTCGGCATCGACGATGCGCACGGTGATTTCGGCGTCGGCGGCCAGCGCGTGCCGAATCCAGCGGGTGACCTTGTGCCGTGGCAGGACGGCGCGGTGGGCGGCGGCATCCTCGAAACGGCCGAACTGCAGGGACAGGGAGAGGTGATTCAAGGTCATTTTGGTCTGTTGCGCTTGTTCTGCAAGCGTCAATAGCTATGAAAAACAGAGCATTTCAGTCGGCGCGGCCGCGCACGGCCGCCGCTCGGCGCGGGGCGTCATAGGCGTCCACGATGCGTGCCACCAGCGGGTGGCGCACCACGTCGGCACTGGTGAAGCGGGTGACGGCGATGCCCTTGACGCGCTTGAGCACGCGCTCGGCGTCGATCAGCCCGCTCATGGCGCCCTTGGGCAGGTCGATCTGGCTCACGTCGCCGGTCACCACGGCCTTGGCGCCGAAGCCGATGCGGGTGAGGAACATCTTCATCTGCTCGGGCGTGGTGTTCTGCGCTTCGTCCAGGATCACGAAGGCGTTGTTCAGTGTGCGCCCGCGCATGAAGGCCAGGGGGGCGATCTCGAGCGCATTGCGCTCGAAGGCCTTCTGCACCTTGTCGTAGCCCATCAGCTCGTACAGCGCGTCGTACAGCGGGCGCAGGTAGGGGTCCACCTTCTGAGCCAGATCCCCGGGCAGAAAGCCGAGGCGCTCTCCCGCCTCGACGGCGGGGCGGGTCAGCACGATCCGCTGCACGGCACTGCGCTCCAGCGCGTCCACCGCGCTTGCCACGGCCAGGTAGGTCTTGCCGGTGCCCGCGGGGCCGATGCCGAAAGTGATGTCGTGCGTGGCGATGTTTTCAAGGTAGAGGTTCTGCGTGGGCGTGCGGCCCCGCAGGTCGGCGCGGCGCGTGTTGAGGACAATGGCGCCCTCGGGGGCTTCCACCAGGGCGGTGTCGCCCGCCAGCATGAGCTGCAGGTAGTCCTCGGTGATGGGGCGCTCGGCCATTTCGTACAGCGCCTGCAGCAACTCCATCGCCTGCGTGGCCTTGGCTTTGGGGCCCTCGACCTTGAACTGCTCGTGCCGATGCGCAATGCCGACCTGCAGTGCCACCTCGATGGTGCGCAGGTGCACGTCGGCTGGGCCGCACAGGTGGGTAAGCCGGGTGTTGTTGTGGGGAGTGAAGGTGTGGCGCAGGATCACGCGGATAATTCCAGTCAGGCAACCGAAAACATGGGAAAAGACGGCACGACGGCAGGGCCGGTGGCCGGCAAAGGACATCAATGATAGGCAAATTGACCGGCACCCTGCTGGAGAAGAACCCGCCCGAGGTGCTGTTGGACTGCCACGGCGTGGGCTACGAGGTGAATGTGCCCATGAGCACCTTCTACAACCTGCCCGCTGTGGGCGAGCGGGTGAGCCTGCTCACCCAGTTCATCGTGCGCGAGGATGCGCAGCTGCTGTACGGTTTTGGCACGGCAACGGAACGACAGGCGTTTCGCGAACTCATCAAGATATCCGGGGTGGGGCCGCGCACGGCGCTGTCGATTCTGTCGGGCATGGGCGTGGGTGATCTTGCGCAGGCGATCACGCTGCAGGAGGCTGGGCGCCTCGTCAAGGTGCCGGGCATCGGAAAAAAGACCGCTGAACGCCTGCTGCTCGAACTCAAGGGCAAACTGGGTGCCGAAATGGGAACGCACGCCCAGGTGACGAGCGATGCCCAGGCCGATATCCTGCAGGCGCTTGTGGCGCTGGGGTACAACGACAAAGAGGCTGCGGCGGCGCTGAAGGCGTTGCCAGCCGACGTGGGCGTGAGCGACGGGATCAAGCTGGCGCTCAAGGCGCTGGCAAAGTAGTGACAGGTAGATACGGGAGTCGATGAATGGTCTGGAACATGCAAACGGCTGTGCGCGCGGCGCTGGCCCTGGGGGTGGCGGCGCTGGCGGCCTGTGGTGGCGGCGGCGAGGTGGTCACTGCCGCCACGGCCCCCGCGCCGGTACTGCGCGTGGAAGGGCGGGCGGCACCGCAGGCGGACGATCTGCTCATTTCGAGCGTCAAGTCGCGCTCGGCCGCGCTGGCCCCGGTACCCGCGCGCGTTGCGCTGGGCCCGTTGGCCCAATCCAAGCAGTTGGGCGACACCACGGGGCCCATGCTGGTGGGCGCGGGGCGGGACGTGACCGCCACGGGCACCCGCGAGCGGACCCTCCAGCAACTCAACTGGCGTGCTGGCGAAGCTGGCGCACAGGTGGCCGCCATCAGCTTCACCGCTGAAGAGGCGCATGGCCTTCGCCTGGGGGTGCGTGTCGGGGCGCTGCCGGGCAGCGCCATGCTGCGCGTCTACAGCCAGGCGCGGCCGGACACGGTGTTCCAGATTTCCGGCCAGGAAGTGCTGCAGCGCATCGAGCGCAACCGCAATGCCGGCGATCACAGCGATGCCGGCCGAACCTGGTGGACACCCGACATCGGCTCTGCCGAAGTCACGCTCGAAATCGAATTGCCCGCCGGCGTGCCGGCCGGGGCGCTGGACATCGCGGTGCCGCGCGTGTCGCACATCTTCGCGGCGCTCGAGATTCCGCAGGAGCAGGAGGTGGTTTCCAAGATCAATGAATCCGACCCCTGCAACCTGGACGCGACCTGCTACGACGCCTACGCCAACCAGCGCAATGCCGTGGCGCGCATGCTGTTTGTCAATGATGATGGCCTCACCTACGCTTGTACGGGCACGCTGCTCAGCGATGCGAGCGGCTCGGGCACGCCGTATTTCTTGAGCGCCAATCACTGCATTTCGTCGCAGACAGCGGCCTCCACCCTGCAGACCGACTGGTTCTACCGCTCGCCTACCTGCAACAGCCGCACGCTGTCCAGCGCCACCACCAAACGCTACAACGGAGCGACGCTGCTGTATGCGAGCAGCAGCACCGATACCTCCTTCCTGCGATTGAACGACGCACCGCCGGCCGGGACGTTCTTCGCCGGCTGGGATGCTTCGGCAGGCGCCGCTGCCACGGGAACTCCCGTGGTCGGCCTGCACCACCCACAGGCCGATCTGCTGAAGATCAGCTTCGGAAGCGTGGTGGGGCAATCCTCCTGCACCAGCGCGGGGGGCACGCAGGTCACCTGCAGCGGCACGAGCGGCAATTTCTACCGCGTTGGCTGGAGCCAGGGCACGACGCAAGGGGGCAGCAGCGGTTCGGCCCTGTTCTCGAGCGACGGACGTTACGTCATGGGTACGCTGTACGCAGGCAACGCTGTGTGCGGTGTGACAACCTCGGCCGATTTCTATGGCCGCTTTGACGTGGCCTACAACACCGCGCTCAAGCAATGGCTGGGCACGGCGAGTGCAGGTGCGCGCCGCCCCATTTATCGTTTCTATAACGCCACCACGGGCGCGCACTTCTTCACCCCCAGTGCCCAGGAGCGTGATTACGTCATCGCCACCTACCCAGCGTTCTCCTATGAAGGCGTTGCCTTCTATGCCTATGACGCCAGTGCTGCAGGGCAGGATGTGGTTTACCGCTTCTACAACACCACGACCGGTGCGCACTTCTATACGATCAGCGCAGCCGAGCGCAACTATGTGCAGATGACCTATCCCGCGTTCAAGTACGAGGGCCCGGCTTGGTCGGCCCAGGCGGCAGCGGGCGGCAGTGCCACGGGCATCTTCCGGTTTTATAAGCCCAGTACGGGCACGCACTTCTACACCATCAGTGCCGCCGAGCGGGATTTTGTTATCGCCACCTACAAGGATTACAACTATGAAGGTGTCGCCTACTACGCATGGACGGGCAACTGACGCAGCCCCATGAGCATTCAGACGGATGATTTCGCGCCGGCGCCGCCAAAGCGGGTGGTTTCTGCGGCGCCTGCATCGCCCCAGGAAGAGGCCATCGAGCGTGCGCTGCGCCCCAAGCTGCTGCAGGAATACGTGGGCCAGGCCAAAGCGCGCGAGCAGTTGGAGATCTTCATTGGCGCGGCGAGAAAGCGCGGCGAGGCCCTCGATCACGTACTGCTGTTCGGCCCGCCTGGGCTGGGCAAGACCACGCTCAGCCACATCATTGCGGCCGAACTCGGCGTGAACCTGCGCCAGACCAGTGGCCCCGTGCTGGAAAAACCCAAGGACCTGGCGGCGTTGCTGACCAACCTGGAAAAGAACGACGTTCTGTTCATCGACGAGATCCACCGCCTCTCCCCCGTGGTGGAGGAGATCCTCTACCCCGCGCTGGAGGACTACCAGATCGACATCATGATCGGCGAGGGTCCGGCCGCGCGCAGCATCAAGCTCGACCTGCAGCCCTTCACGCTGGTGGGCGCCACCACGCGCGCGGGCATGCTCACCAACCCGCTGCGCGACCGCTTCGGTATCGTCGCGCGGCTGGAGTTCTACACGCCCGAGGAGCTGGCGCGCATCGTCACGCGCAGTGCCGGCCTGCTGGGCACTCCCATGGACGACGAGGGCGGGTTTGAGCTGGCGCGGCGCTCGCGCGGCACGCCACGCATCGCCAATCGCCTGCTGCGCCGGGTGCGCGACTATGCCGAGGTGAAGGGCTCTGGACGCATCACGCGCGACATTGCCAACCGAGCCCTCGCCATGCTCGATGTCGACCCGCAGGGGTTCGATGTGATGGACCGCAAGTTGCTCGAGGCGCTGATCCATCGCTTCGACGGCGGTCCGGTGGGCCTGGACAACATCGCCGCCAGCATCGGTGAAGAAGCCGGCACCATCGAGGATGTGATCGAGCCCTATCTCATTCAGCAGGGCTACCTGCAGCGCACGCCGCGCGGGCGCATCGCCACGCTGGCCGCCTACCGCCACCTGGGCGTTACACCCCCTCAAGCTGCTGGCGGGCTGTTTTCCGAATGAAGCACCGCCCATGCTGCCCTCATTGAAGCGCCGCTGGTGGGTTGCTGGCGTGGCCATCGCCTTGGTGGCCCTGGCTGGCGTCGCCACCGCGGTGTGGGTGCTGCGGGGGCCGCAGTTCGATGCCGTCACGCTGCGCTTTGCGCCGCTGGTGCGCACCCTGCAGTTCTCTGCCCGCGTGGCCACCCTGTCGCGGGTGGATGTGGGCAGCACCCTCACAGGGCGGGTGGTTCAGGTGCGCGTGAGAGAAGTCGCGCAGGTGCGCCAAGGTGATGTGCTGGCCCAGCTCGAATCGGACGAATTGCGCGCCGCACTGGCGCAGGCCACGGCTTCCGAGCGCCAGGCGCAGGCGCGCCTGGCAGGCCTGGGCAGCA
>NZ_ACQT01000200.1 GCF_000175235.1 Acidovorax delafieldii 2AN
CACGCAGGACGCGGTGGCCCAGCGCATGCGTGCACGCCGGCGCCAGCAGGGGTCGCTGGACCTGGAGACCTTCCAGCCGCGGGCCGTGTTTGAGGGCGAGCGCGTGGTGGACATCCGCCAGCAGGTGCAGAACCGGGCGCGCCAGCTCATCGAGGAATTCATGATCGCCACCAACACCTGCACGGCGCAGTTTCTGGCGCAGCATGGGGGCAGCGCCTTGCGGCGGGTGGTGCGTTCGCCCGAGCGCTGGATGCGCATCGTGGAAGTGGCCAGCAAATATGGCGAGGCGCTGCCCAAGACGCCCGATTCACGTGCGCTGGAGGGGTTTCTCGCGCGCCAGCGCAAGGCCGATCCGCTGCGTTTCCCGGACCTGTCACTGGTCATCGTCAAGCTGATGGGCTCGGGCGAATATGTGGTCGAGCACGCCCGGGGCGAGCCCATCGGGCACTTTGGCCTGGCGGTGCGCGACTACACGCATTCCACGGCGCCCAACCGCCGCTACCCGGATCTGGTGAGCCTGCGCATGGTCAAGGCGCTGCTGTCGGGCGACCACCCGCCCTATGGCCTGACCGAACTGGCCACGCTGGCCGAGCATTGCACCCGGCAAGAAGATGCGGCGCAAAAGGTGGAGCGCAGCGTGCGCAAGTCCGAGGCTGCGCTGTACCTGCAGGGAATGGTCGGGCAGAAGTTCGACGCCGTCGTCACCGGGCGCACCGAAAGCGCCACCTGGGTGCGCATCTTCACCCCGCCGGCCGAAGGCTTGCTGGTGGCGGGCGAGTTCAACCTTGAAGTGGGACAGAAGATCCGTGTGAAGCTGGTGGGCACCAACGTGGAGCGGGGGTTCATCGACTTCGAGCAGGCGCACTGAGCCGGAGGCTCGTTGCGGTCCATGGCGGCGGTGGGAGAAGGGCGGCGCTTGCGCGTTCTACACTGCGGCGATGCGGCAGTGTTGTGTGCTTGCCGCGCCTGTGGCTCCCGCCACCGTCTGCCGGCAGGCCGTAGGAGAAAGGCTTTCACCATGGTCAAGCGCCCCTATCCCCTGTCCAAGGTTTATGGACTGCTCGAACCCGGCCCGGTGCTGCTGCTGAGCACGGCGCACAAAGGTCGTGTCAACGCCATGGCCCTGTCCTGGCACACCATGATGGAGTTCGAGCCACCGCTGGTGGGCTGTGTTGTCAGCGATCGCGATTTCAGCTTCACGGCCCTGAAAGCCACGCGCGAGTGCGTGTTGAACATCCCCACCGTGGACTTGGCGCAGAAGGTGGTGGACTGCGGCAACCATTCCGGCCGCAGCGTGGATAAGTTCGCCGCGTTCGGCCTGACCCCCCAGCCGGCGTCGCTGGTGGGTGCGCCGTTGATTGCCGAGTGCCATGCCAGCCTTGAATGCAAAGTCGTGGATACGCGCTTTGTGAACCGCTACAGCTTCTTCGTGCTGGAGGTGCTCAAGGCCTGGGCTGACCCGGCCCGCCAGGAACCGCGCACGCTGCACCACCGGGGCTGGGGCGCCTTCATGGTGGCAGGCGAAACGATCCGGCTGCCGTCCCGCATGAAATGACGGCTGCTGCGGGCCAGATCAGCTGGCCTGGCGCGGCAAGGGGGCCCGCAACCAGAAGCGCCCGATCACCAGGTGCACCGCCACGGCCGCCACACCGTTGATCAGCAGGGCATCGCGCACGCCCCACCAGTACACTGTGGCGCCCGTCACCAAGCTGCCCAGCGCCATGCCGCCCCGCATGGCCAGCATGAACAGGCTGACGGTCTGGCCTCGGATATGGGGTGGAGCACTGCTTTGCAGCAGCGCATTCACCGAGGCGTTGCTGGCCGTCATGGCCACGCCGGCCAGCACCAGCAGCGCCGGCAGCACCCAGGCCCAGCGGTTGAGCGCCGCCAGCACCACGATGGCGCCATAGGCCGTGGCAAACCAGGTGCTCAGGGGGCGCCGGTCGCGGTGCGGATCGAGGGCCAGCAGGCCGATGGCGCCAATCAGGCCCCCCACGCCGAACGCGCCCAGGGCGGTGCTGAAGTCGCCAGCGCTTCCCTGGAACACCTCCTTGACCAGCACCGGGCAAAAGGTGAGCAGCGGTGCGGACAGCGTGGCCGTTGCCAGCACCGTGGTCAGCCCGCCGCGCAGCCCGGGTTCGTGCAGCACCTCGCGCACGCCGGCCCACAGCTGGTGGTGGTCCAGCAGGCGGGCACCGGGGGCGGCGCGCGCCGTGCGCGGCAGCACCCACAGCGCCACCAGGATGAACGGCACATACGACAACGCACTCACGGCGAACGCTCCGGCCAGGCCAGCGCTGGCCATCAGCACCCCCGCCAGCGCGGGTCCGAGGATGCGCGAGAGATTGAACTGCGTGGTGTTCAGCGCGATGCCCGAGGGAATCTGCTCGCGCTCGACGATCGAGGGCACGATCGACTGGAACGACGGCATCGACAGCGCATCGGTGATGCCCACCACCAGCGACAGCACGATCACCACCCACGGCTGCACCGCGCCCGTGACCAGGAGCAGCACCAGCAATACCGGGCACAGCATCTGGATGGACTGGAAGTATGCGATGGTGCGCCGGCGGTCCGCCCGGTCGGCCAGTGCGCCGCCCACCACCGTGAGCAGCAGCACCGGTGCACTCAGCGCAAAGGCATCAAGCCCCAGCAAAAAGGGCGATGCGCCCAGGCTCAGCAGCAGCCACGGCTGCGCCACCTGCTGGGCCCAGGTGCCGATATTGGCCAGCAAACTGGCAAACCAGAACGTGCCAAAACGGCGTGTTCCCAGCAGGGCGATGGACTGGCGAAAGGCGCTGTCTTGCATACTCGGGATTCTCCCGCATGGTTTGCGGCCGCCGGGCCCACAGCGCAAGGAAGCTTCATGAAAGACACGCCACCCGCTCTCTCTTCGTCTGCGCCCGAAGCGGCAGGCTCGGGCGCCGATGCCGATATCCGGGCCCGCTTCCGTGCCTTGCGCACGGGGGCCTGCCCGGCCGGTGCACTCACCGTGCTGCACATCGGCGCCGATCACACGGCGGTGGCCTCAGGGCCGGGGCTTGAGGCTGCCGCTGTGCTGGTGCTGGACATCGGCGCGCGCAAAACGGCTCGGCAGTTCTTCCGCCGCAGCCCGCCCACGCCGCTGGAGATGGAAAACGCCATTGCCACCGTGGAAGACGAGGTGATCCGTGCCGTGCCGTTGCTGGCGCCCGGATCTGCACTGCTGTGTTCCGATGCCGTGGTGCGCGAGATCGCGGTGCTGGCGGGGTTGGCACCCAGCCCCTCCATGGCGATGCCACTCGACGCCATGGAGCGCGTCTTCGAGCGGCTGGCCGCCGTGGCTGAAGGGCGGCCGGTCGTGCGTGAAGGCCTGCCGCAAGACCCCGGCTTTGCCGCCGCGCTGCTGATCCTGCGCGAATGCATGCACCACCTGCGGTTTGCGTCCGTGGCCGTGGTGGCCGAGCCCTGAACCCCTCTTTTGCCATGCCGAACGACATCCAGCGCTACCAGGCTAACTTGCGCGACGAACTCGATGGGGCCGCGCTGTACGCCGGGCTGGCCCGGGCCGAATCCGATCCGGTGCGCAAGGACCTCTTCCTGCAGCTTTCGCAGGCCGAGACCGAGCACGCGGCCTTGTGGCGCGACAAACTGCTGGCTGCGGGTGTGGAGCCCGCGCGTTTCACGCCGAGCTTTCGCACGCGGATGCTGGCGCGGCTGGCCCGGCACTTCGGCCCCCGTTTCGTGTTGCCGGCGCTGGCCGTCACCGAGTTTGCCGACCGCGACAAATACGCGGCCCAGCCCGATGCCTCGGCCCTGTCGGGCGATGAGCGCTCGCATGCCGCCGTACTGGAAGCGGCCGTGCAGCAGCGTGGCGGCATGGTGGGTGCAGACATTGCCCAGGCCGAGCGCTGGCACCGCAGGGGTTCCGGCAACGAACTGCGCGCCGCGGTGCTGGGCGCCAACGATGGCCTGGTGTCGAACCTGTGCCTGGTGATGGGCGTGGCGGGTGCCGGGGCGCCGGTGCAGACCATCCTGCTCACGGGGTTGGCGGGGTTGATTGCGGGCGCCGTGTCGATGGCACTGGGTGAATGGCTGTCGGTCACCAATTCGCGTGAGTTCGCGCGCGCCCAGATGGCGCAGGAAGCCCGCGAGGTCGAGGAGACCCCCGAGGCCGAGAGCAAGGAACTGGCCCTGATCTTCCAGGCCAAGGGCCTGCCCCGGCAAGACGCGCAGCGCGTGGCACGCGAGCTGATGCGTGACAAGAAGACGGCCCTGGAGACGCTGGCGCGTGAAGAGCTGGGCATCGACCCCGCCGAGATGGGCGGCAACCCGTGGAGCGCGGCCGGGTTTTCCTTCCTGTTGTTTGCGCTGGGGGCGCTGTTCCCGGTGGTGCCGTTCTTTTTTCTGGGCGGACTGCCCGGCATGGCCTGGAGCGCGGCCCTCAGCGTGGCTGCGCTCGGCGCCATCGGCCTGGGCACCTCGCTGTTCAGCGGGCGCGGGCCGCTGTACTCGGTGGTGCGGCAGATCGTGATCGGCGCAGCCGCTGCGGGCGTGACCTACGCCACGGGCGCGCTGATCGGGGTGTCGCTCACCTGAGGCGTTGGGGTGCGTCGGGGTGAGTGGCGGCCCCATTTTCATGCCCCATCGGTCCCTGGCGCTTGCTGCTCGGGCGCAATGTGCTCTGTAAAGTGTAGCAAAACCCTTCCTTTCGCGCCAGGGCGCGCGGCTTTCTTCTGTCAGCGCCGCCGCACAGCACACTCGTGGCGGCAAACCCACACCCCGCTCCAAAACGCGTCGAATGCGGGGCAAAAGTAACAAATTGCGTAAAATAAGGGTTAACCCTTGATATTAGGGCTTGCCTGTTGATGCGTGGGGCCATTAGCTCCGCCGTGAATCACGTTCCGTCTGCTCTGAGGCGGCACTGGCCTGCCATGGCCGTTGGCAGGTCGGGCACCGGTAGACAAGGCCCGGAAGCCGTGCCCCCGCTTCTGCCGAATAGAAGATGCAATCGAACAGGAGTGTTCCAAATGTCGTTTCTCAACCTGAAGATAGGCACCCGCCTCGCGCTGGGTTTTTCCGTGGTGCTGCTCTTTCTGGCCGCGATTCTGGGGATGGGGGTGTATTCGTTGGGCCATCTGCAGTCGCGCATGGAAGAGATGGTGAACAGCAACAACGTGAAGCTGGCCGCCGCCAACACCATGCTCGACCAGATCCGCGACATCTACGCCATCGGCGCCATGGTGGTCCTGGTGCCCGACGAGGCGGGCAAACAGGCGCAACTCAAGCAGGTGGCTGATGCGCGTGCCAAATACGGCGCGGCAAAGGCCACGCTCGAAAAGCTGGTGGCCTCCGAGCAAGGCAAGGCAGCCTTGGCCAAGGTGGATGCTGCCCTGGCGGCGGCCGTTCCCCTCAGCAACCAGTTGTTCGACCTGGCCGTGAAGAACATGACGGCTGAAGCCACCGAGCACCTGATGACCAAGGCAGGCCCCGCCATGCGGGCCGCGCTGGACCAGTTGAACAATCTGGCGGACCTTCAAACCCGCCTGTCTTCGCAGGCGAACGCCGACGCCGAGGCCGAATACCGCTCCGCCCGCAACTGGATGATCGGCCTGGGGTTGCTGGCCATCCTGGCCGGCGTGGCCATTGCCTGGCACATCACGCGTTCCATCACGCGCCCGATCACCCACGCCGTGGAGGTGGCGCGCACCGTGGCCGATGGCGACCTGAGTTCGCGCATCGACGTCGTTTCAACCGACGAGACCGGGCAACTCATGCGGGCGTTGCAGCACATGAACGACAGCCTGGCCAAGGTGGTCGGTGAAGTGCGCAGCGGAGCGGACAGCATGGCGACGGCGACGAGCCAGATTGCGGCGGGCAACCAGGACCTGTCCTCGCGCACGGAAGAGCAGGCCAGCTCGCTGGAAGAAACCGCGGCCTCGATGGAAGAGCTGACCAGCACCGTGCGGCAAAACGCCGACAACGCACGCCAGGCCAACCAGCTGGCGCTCACGGCCTCCAGCGTGGCGGTCAAGGGCGGGGACGTGGTCTCGCAAGTGGTGCAGACCATGGACGCCATCAACAGCTCCTCGCACAAGATCGTGGACATCATCGGCGTGATCGACGGCATCGCGTTCCAGACCAACATCCTGGCGCTGAACGCTGCGGTGGAAGCGGCCCGTGCAGGCGAACAAGGACGCGGCTTTGCGGTGGTGGCCAGCGAAGTGCGCAGCCTGGCGCAGCGCTCGGCCGAGGCGGCCAAGGAAATCAAGGTGCTGATCGACGACTCGGTCAGCAAAGTCGAGCAAGGCAGCCAGCAAGTGGGCGAAGCGGGCAAGACCATGGAAGAGATCGTCAGCAGCGTGCGCCGCGTGACCGACATCATGGGAGAGATCACGGCGGCCAGCCAGGAGCAGACCTCGGGCATCGAACAGGTGAACCAGGCCATCGCGCAGATGGACCAGGTGACGCAGCAGAACGCCGCGCTGGTGGAAGAAGCCGCTGCGGCGGCCGACTCGCTGCAAGGCCAGGCGGGCCACCTGTCGCAGGTGGTGAGCGTGTTCAAGCTCGCAGGCGGGGCAGG
>NZ_ACQT01000199.1 GCF_000175235.1 Acidovorax delafieldii 2AN
TTTGCAAGCGTAGGGCTGTGGAAACATTCAGGTATAAAGATTCCTGCAAACCCCGCAAGCTTCAGCTGAGCAAACTATAGCCTGCGAACGTGCAAAGGCAGGGGTGGCGGCGCTCAAGTTTGGGCCGCAAGCAGAACAAATGACCGGATTGGAGAGTTACGCTCAACGTCGCCTTCGGGCCCAAAGCCGCCGCAGATGACGTTAACAGTTGTCCGATTGCCATTGGATTTTGCAATGGTTGTGCGAAGCCTTCCACCTCAACAAAAAAGGGCGCTGTAACCTAAGCCACAGCGCCCTTTTTGCAGAAGGCTTGCAGGAAAACCCGCTTTACCCCTTCTTCTGCAGCATCTTGATCACGCTAGAAAAGTCCTCGCCGCCATGCCCCGCAATGCTGTGCGCCGCGTAGATGGCGCGGGCCATGCCGCCCAGGGGGGTGCTGGCCTTGGTGGTGATGGCGTTTTCCTGGGCGAGGCCCAGGTCCTTGAGCATCAGGTCGGTGCCGAAGCCGCCGGCGTAGCCCTTGCTGGCGGGGGCGTTCTCGTGCACGCCGGGGAAGGGGTTGTACTTTTCCAGCGCCCAGTTGCCGCCCGAGCTGCGGCGCATGATTTCAGACAGCACTTTGGGGTCGAGGCCATTGGCCACGCCCAGGGCGATGGCTTCGCTGGTGCCCACCATCAGGATGCCCAAGAGCATGTTGTTGCAGATCTTGGCGGTCTGGCCGGCGCCCACGGCGCCAGCGTGGAAGATGTTGGCGCCCATTTTTTCCAGCAGGGGGCGGGCGCGCTGCAGTTGTGCGTCGGTGCCGCCCACCATGAAGGTCAGCGTGCCAGCGATGGCACCGCCGGTGCCGCCGGAGACGGGTGCATCGATGAAGTCGATGCCAGCGGCCTCGGCGGCCTTGGCCACCTTCTGGCTGGTGGCGGCGGCGATGGTTGAGCTGTCGATCACCAGCGCGCCCTTGGCGATGCTGGCCAGCAGGTTGCCGCTGCCCAGGAACAGGCCTTCCACGTGCTGGCTGGCGGGCAGCATGGTGACGATGGCTTCGGCGCCTTGCACAGCGTCTTGCGCGCTGGTGGCGACCTGCAGACCTTCGGCCTTGACCTTGGCAAGCGCGTCCGCGCTCAGGTCGAAGGCTTTCACGCTGTGGCCGGCCTTGTGCAGGTTGATGGCCATGGGGGCGCCCATGTTGCCCAGGCCGATGAATGCGATTTGCATGGTGTGTGTCTCCTGTTGTGTGTGGATGGGAACTATGGTTTTGATAGCTGCTTTCGCTTGACTGGCGAGCGCAAGAGGCCCAAAAGACTTGAAATCACGGTGGCGAGCCCTTGCCGCGCCGCGTGGTGCCCGCCACCTTGGCTCGCCGGGGTGTGGCCTTGGCCTGCGGGTTGTAGGCGAGGGCGGCGTCGATCCAGTGCTGCCACTGTGCACGCGTGGCGTAGGCGGCGGGCTCCAGCCAGAAGTAGCCGGCCATGCCGCCGCGCGGGTCCAGTGGGCGTGCGCCCGGCGTTTCGGCCACGGTGTCGTGCTGCTGCGGAGGCAGGCGCACCAGCAGTTCTTCGCCCTTGACGCCCAGGCAGAGCTTGCCGTCGACCATGAATGCATGGCAGCCGAAGAGCTGGCGCTCGTCCACGTCCACCTGCGCGCCCAGGCGCTCGGCCAGCGCATCGCGCACGGCGGCGATCAGGTGAAGCGCTTCGTCGGACAAGGGGCGGGCGGGCATGGGGTTTGTGGTCAAAATGGCCGATAGTGCATGTGTATCAAGCGCCAGCAGCTATTGAATTGATAGTCAGCGGATTGTCTGGGGCGCGTCGCCGTCGAGCATGCGCCGGCCGATGATGACGCGCATGATTTCGTTCGTGCCTTCAAGGATCTGGTGCACGCGCGCGTCGCGCAGCAGGCGCTCCAGCGGGTATTCGCGGATGTAGCCGTAGCCGCCGTGCAGCTGCAGCGCTTCGTTGACCACGTTGAAGCCGGCGTCGGTGGCGAAGCGTTTGGCCATGGCGCAGTAGGTGGATGCGTCGCGGGCGCCGGCGTCGAGCTTGCTGGCAGCCAGGCGCACCATCTGGCGCGCCGCCACGAGTTCGGTGGCCATGTCCGCCAGCTTGAACTGCAGCGCCTGAAAGCTGGCAATGGGCTTGCCGAACTGCTTGCGGTCCTGCATGTAGCGCTGCGCGTGCTGCAGCGCCCCTTGCGCGGCACCCACCGAGCAAGTGGCGATGTTGATGCGCCCGCCGTCCAGGCCTTTCATCGCGATCTTGAAGCCTTCGCCCTCGCGGCCGAGCAGGTGGTCGGCGGGAATGCGCACGTTGTCGAAGCTGATGGTGCGCGTGGGCTGGCTATTCCAGCCCATCTTCTGTTCCTTTTTGCCATAGCTGATGCCGGGGGCATCGGCGGGCACCACAAAGGCGCTGATGCCGGCGGCGCCAGAGCTGGCATCGCCCGTGCGCGCCATGAGCACCAGCACGTCGGTGCTGCCCGCGCCGCTGATGAAGGCCTTGCTGCCGTTGATGACGTATTCGTGGCCCACCAGCTCGGCGCGCGTCTTGAGCGATGCGGCGTCCGAGCCCGCACCGGGCTCGGTGAGGCAATAGCTTGCGAGCTTTTCGCCGGTGGTGAGCAGCGGCCCCCAGTGGTCGCGCACGGCGGGCGTGGCCCAGGTGCCCAGCATCCAGGTGGCCATGTTGTGGATGGTGATGAAGGCGGTGGTGGACGGGTCCACGGCCGCCATTTCCTCGAACACCAGCGTGGCATCGAGCCGGGGCAGGGCCAGGCCGCCAGCGGCCTCGGGCGCATACAGCCCGCAAAAGCCCAGTTCACCGGCCTTGGCAATCGCCTCGCGCGGGAAGATGCCTTCTTCGTCCCAGTGCGCGGCGTGGGGCGCCAGCTGGCCCTCGGCGAATTCGCGCGCCGTCTGGGCAAAGGCGCGTTGCTCTTCGGTCAGTTCAAAGTCCATGGTCTTGGTCTCGTCGTTTTTGTTGTTCTCAAGGCTGGGCGCTGGGGTGGTCGAGCGTCAGCCAGCGCATCAGGTCCTTGCGCCGGGCCTGCGTCTCGGCGGCAAGGCATTCGTGGTACAGGCGCGGCCCATGCGGCGCGGATTCTGCGTTGCGCGTGGCCTGCTTGCACCGTGTGGTGCGCTCGCGCTGCCAGGCCGTTTGCTCCTGGCGCAGCTGGGGGCGTTCATGGGCCGACAGCGCGCGCATCACATCCCCGTAGAGGATGGCCATCTGCGTGTCGGCCGCCTGAAAAGCCTGCACTGCACAGGCATTGGTCTCGTCCACGCTGCCGCCGGGCTTGCAGGCGGCGCCGGCCTGCGCGTGGGCATGGGTTCCCGCCAGCATCACGCACGCCACGCCAAAGGCCATTGCCAATCCCCGCTTTTTCGTCTCGAAAATTTGCATGCCCACTTTTACCACCGACCACTGCGGTCGAAACCGGCGCGGCCCAAGGCCAGTGCCACCGCGCCAAGGGCCGCACTGACCCGGTGCAGGCGCTGGCTGCTTCCCCTTTCCTGCAGTGCTCAGCAATGCGAGAGAAGGGGAAAGGCGCGCAGCGCCTCAGGGCGATGTCACTTCAAGCTGATCGTGGTGTTCACGCCCTGCGACGTGGTGCTGTCGTCGAACCAGCGGGCCGTCACGGTCTTGGTCTGGGTGTAGAACATGATGACCTGCTTGCCGTAGGGGCCCAGGTCGCCCAGCTTGGACGCGCGCGAACCGGTGAACGAGAACAGCGGCACGGGCACGGGGATTGGCACGTTGATGCCGACCTGGCCCACGTCGATCTCTTCCTGGAACTTGCGCGCTGCCGCACCGCTTTGCGTGAAGATGGCCGTGCCATTGCCGTTGGGGTTGGCGTTGATGAACTCGATGGCTTCGTCGATGTCGGCGGCGGGCACCAGGGCCAGCACGGGGCCGAAAATTTCCTGGTCGTAGATGGCCATGCCGGGCTTGACGTTCGAGAAGATCGTCGGGCCCACGAAGTTGCCCTTTTCAAAGCCGGGCACGACGGGCTTGCGGCCGTCGAGTTCCAGCGTGGCGCCGTCGGCGATGCCGCGCTCGATCAGGCCTTCCACGCGCGCCAGGGCAGCGCAGGACACCAGCGGGCCCACGTCGGTGCCCTTTTCGGTGCCGGCACTCACCTTGAGCGTCTTGGCCTTGGCCACCAGGTCAGGAATCCACTTTTGCGCTTCGCCCACCAGCACCACCACGGGCAGTGCCATGCAGCGCTGGCCAGCGGCGCCGAACGAGGCGCCGGCGATGGCATTGAGGGTCTGCTCCTTGTTGGCGTCGGGCAGGATGATGGCGTGGTTCTTGGCGCCCATCATGCACTGCGCGCGCTTGCCGGCCAGGGTGGCGCGGTTGTACACATGGGTGCCCACCTTGGTGGAGCCCACGAACGACACGGCCTTGATGTCCTTGTGGTCGCAGATGGCGTTCACGGCCATCTCGCCGCCATGGATCACGTTCAGCACGCCGGGCGGGATGCCCGCTTCGAGCGCCAACTCGCACAGGCGCATGGTGACCATGGGGTCTTGCTCGGAGGGCTTGAGCACGAAGGTGTTGCCCGTGGCGATGGCCATGGGGAACATCCACAGCGGAATCATCGCCGGGAAGTTGAACGGCGTGATGCCCGCGCACACGCCCAGGGGTTGCAGCAGGGTGTAGGTGTCCACGCCGCCGGCCACGTTGTTGGCCAGTTCGCCCAGTTGCAGGTTGCCGATGCTGGCGGCATGCTCCACCACTTCGAGGCCGCGGAACACGTCGCCTTCGGCGTCGGGCAAAGTCTTGCCTTGCTCGGCGGTGAGCAGGGCGGCCAGCTCGCCCATGTTTTCGCGGATGAGCTGCTGCAGCTTGAGGAAGATGCGGGCGCGCGTGCCGATGGGCGTCTTCTTCCAGGTCTTGAAGGCTTCCTTGGCCGAGGCCACGGCGGCGTCGATCTCAGCGGCGGTGGCAAATGGCACGCGGGCCAGCACCTCTTGCGTGGCGGGGTTGACCACGTCGCGCCACTCGGTGGTCTTGGATTCGACGAATTGGCCGCCGATCAGCAGCTTGACGGTGGGGGCCAGTGCGGCCACGGGGGTGGGTGCGTTCATGCGGGTGTCTCCTGGAAATGGTGCCGATGGACGGGCTTTCAGCCCGAAGCACCGCCATGGTAGCTGTGCGAAATTGTCAGGACAATAGACAATCATGCGCACGAGATTTGCAAAAATGCACATCGCCGGACCGGCCAGGGTGCCAGGTCCTGCGTGAAGGAACACACCATGGACTGGGACAACCTGCGCTACTTTCTTGAACTGGCACGTGCCGGCACGCTGGTGGGGGCTGCCCGCCGGCTGGCGGTGGACCACACCACGGTGGCGCGCCGCATCCAGGCGCTGGAGAAACAGGTGGGCTCGGCACTGTTCGCGCGCGAAGCCGGCGGCCACCGCCTGACCGAGGCCGGGCGCGTCTTGCTGCCCCAGGTCGAGGCCATGGAGGCCGCCTTTCTCGCCGTGGAGAACGCCGCGCCCGGCGTGCGCCAGGGCTTGCATGGCTTGGCGCGCATCGGCACCACCGAGGGCTTCGGCAACCTGATCCTGGCGCCGCAGCTCGCGCGCTTTGCGCTGGAGCACCCGGGCCTGGGCATCGACTTGCTGGCGCTGCCGCGCCTGGTGCACCTGTCGCGGCGCGAGGCCGATATCGTGATTTCGCTGGAGCGCCCGGCACGCGGCGCCGTGGTGGTGGTCAAGCTCACCGACTACGTGCTGCAGCTCTATGGCGCCCGCAGCTACCTGGCGCGGCACGCGCCCATCCGCACGGCCGACGACCTGCGCGGCCACAGCTTCATCAGCTACGTGGACGACCTGCTGTTCAGCAAGGAGCTGCAGATCCTGGACGAACTGCACCGCCCCACGCACTTCGCGCTGCGCAGCACCAGCATCATGGCGCAGTACGAGGCGGCCAGGGCAGGGGCGGGGCTGGCGGTGTTGCCCGCCTTCGTGGCCGCGCAGGACGCCTCGCTGGCGCCGGTGCTGCCGGGGCTGGCACGGTTCACCCGCACCTTCTGGATGTCGATGCCGCTGGAAAACAAGCATGTGGCGCGCATGCAGGCGGTGTGGTCGTTCTTGCGCGAGGCGGTGGTGGGCCAGCAGGCGCTCTTGCTGCCGCCAGAAGGCGGCGCTGCGCTCTGAACCTGCCCGCACGCGCTCCGTCGCTGCTGGCTCGGCGTACGGGCGGGGCGGGGCCATGCGACGGATGCGGAAAAGCGCCGTGGCCCGCCTGCTGGCCAGGGGCACAGGCCACTCCAGCGGCGTGGACCCGTGCCCTTGCCCGGAGGTGGCACGGGCTCACCCCGCTTATCCACCCATTGCGGCGGCGGCCGCGCGCTACCCTTGCCGCGTGGGCCAAAGCACTGGCGGGCGCATCTCCATGCCCGCAGCGCAATGGCGCCCGCAGGAGTTGACGGCGATGTCCCCCCTTATTTCCGGCCTGGCTTCCGTGGCCTCCATGATCTTCAATGCGGCATCTGCCGCACCGGGCAAGGCAGCCGCTGCGCGCCGGGGCAGCGATGTGCCGCCCGGGCCGTCGTCGGTG
>NZ_ACQT01000198.1 GCF_000175235.1 Acidovorax delafieldii 2AN
GCGGCCCTGCTCACCGGCACGCGCGGCCTCCACGGCGGCGTTCAGCGCCAGGATGTTGGTCTGGAAGGCGATGCCGTCGATCACGCCGATGATGTCGGCAATGCGGCGGCTGCTGTCGTTGATGCCCTTCATGGTGTCCACCACCTCGGCCACCACTTCGCCGCCCTGGGCCGCCACGGTGGAGGCGCTCATGGCCAGCTGGTTGGCCTGGCGGGCGTTGTCGGCGTTCTGGCGCACGGTGGAGCCCAGTTCTTCCATGGAGGCGGCGGTTTCTTCGAGCGCGCTGGCCTGCTGCTCGGTGCGCGCGGAGAGGTCGTTGTTGCCCGAGGCAATCTGGGCGCTGGCCGAGGCCACGCCTTCGGCGTTGCTGCGCACGTTGTCCACGATGGCCGCCAGGCGCGATTGCATCGTGCCGAGGGCCTGCAGCAATTGGCCGGTCTCATCCAGGTTGCGGTGGACAATGGGTTGGGTGAGGTCTCCACCGGCAATACGCTCGGCAGCCTGACGGCCGGCCCGCACCGGGCGCACGATGGACTGCGTGACGGTCCAAGCCAGCGTGGCTCCCAAAGCCACCGCCAGCAGCGTACCCACCCCCAGCAGCATCTGGCTTGCACCGGCCAGAGCGCTGGTGTCGCGCTGGCTTTCGGCCAGTTGCGAGGCCATGGTCTTGCGCAGGTCGTCCAGCGAGGCCAGGTATTTGTGGGCCAGGGGGCGCAAGTCCTTGTCGACCATGGACGGCACGTTCGGCTCGCCGCCCCGGTGCAGTTCGCGGATCTCTGCAAGCTTGTCGTTGTAGGCTTTGCGCGCCGTCGTTATGGCGGCCAGCAGGTTGCGGCCCGCATCGCTCTGCACCAGCGCCTCAATGCGTTGGACCTTCGACTCCATGCCAGTGGCCGTGGCCTGGGTGTCGGTCGTGAGTGCGTCCATGTAGTCGCGGTCAATCGCCTTGAGAAAAGCCTCGGTGCGCACCCAGTTCAGGCGAATGTCCGATGCCCAATCCTCGACCAGGGTCTGCTGCTCGATTTCCTGCGTGGCGAGCCGGTCGCTCGCATGCTTCAGGCTCGCAATACGCCACATCCCCGTGCCGGCGATGAGCGCCGTGATGAACAGAAGGGCGCCAAAGGACAGCCCGAGGCGAAGACCGACAGAGAGGTTGCTGAATTTCATGGTGATGTCATGCGCGGAAGACGGAGGAATGGCAGGCAGTCAGGCAAGGGTGCTGTCCGCGCGGGTGGCGCGGCAGTGCGGGCCGTGGTCCTGCAGGCAGATAGCGCAGGTTTGCCCACCATGGGCCGCCCGGGAATGGGGTGCAGGGGCAGAGACAGCGTACGGTGTGCACACCTTCCCCGGCTGTCGGGCGCGGGACAGGCGCCGATGCAATTTCATAGGGGTTTGCCAGGGGGAAGGCTGCAGGCCGTCGGGGTGGCTAGGCGGGCTTGCCCAGCAGTGCATCCTTGAGCTTCCAATCGGCGGGCACGTTGCCCAGCCAGATGCCCATGAGCGCATTGAAGAATTCCGGCTCTTTGAAAGGCTCGCCCTGGGGCTTGCCCTTCACGGTAATCACCGTTCCTGTTCCGGGAACCCAGTCGATCATGAACTGGTCTCCCGCCTGCAGCTTCTTGTGCTCAGAAAAGATCTGGCTCATGCGCAGCACGCCGGGGATGAGCTTGGAGAACGCGGCGCGGTCCATGTTGTCCTCCATGCCGCGCGAGAACAGCTTGCCCAGCTCGGTCGAATCGATTTCGCGCAGCATGGTGATGCTCATGCGCTTGGGACCGCGTTGGGCGGCGACTTCCTGCGGTGTCGAGGCCTTCTTTTCCAGGTACAGCCCCGCGGTGTAGACCTTGAATACGGCCTTGTAGCGCACGCCTGCGCCGTTGAGCTGCAGCGTGCTGCCGTTCAGGACGCTGGTGTCTTCGTATTTCACGTCGGCCACGGTGACCGGTTGGGCTGTGGCGCTGGCCGCAAGGATGAAGGCACTGGCCAGGGTGCCGGCAAACACTGCGCATCGACGGAGGAAGGTCATACAGGTCTCCTGAAATCGAACGATCGTTCGTTTCTAATTGTTGCAACACTCGCGGCGTCCCGCTACAGGGTTTTCGAGCGGTTATGCGCGTCCCGGCGACGTTGCCGCATGATGGCCATGGACCTTTGCTACACTTTGGCCATGTTCATCCATCACGTGTTCATCACAGGTTGCAGCGACCGGGGAGCTTGGCCCTGGCGCAGGCCTGTCCTTCTGAACGCCTGAATGGCATCTGGGAACCTTCCCAGCGTGCCCTCCGCTGCCCCGCCCGGGGCCCATCGAATGAACAGCGGCGCAATTGCGCAACGTATCCCGCGCCGCCTCAGCAGGGAGCTCTCCCCGTGATCACGGAACTTGAATTCAAAAGCCTGGCCGGCGAAGGCTATAACCGCATCCCGCTCATGGCGGAAGCTTTTGCGGATCTGGAAACCCCGCTCTCGCTGTATCTGAAGCTCGCGCACAGCAAGGACGGCGGCAAGCACAGCTTCCTGCTCGAGTCGGTGGTGGGCGGCGAGCGGTTTGGGCGCTACAGCTTCATCGGCCTGCCCGCCCGCACCTTGCTGCGTGCCAGCGGCTTTGGTGCAGATGCGAAAACCGAAGTGGTGACCGATGGCCAGGTGGTGGAAACCGCCCGGGGCAATCCGCTGGATTTCATCGAGGCCTACCAGAAGCGCTTCAAGGTTGCCTTGCGCCCGGGGCTGCCCCGGTTTTGCGGCGGTCTGGCGGGTTACTTCGGCTATGACACGGTGCGCTACATCGAGAAAAAACTCGAAGCCACCTGTCCGCCCGATTCCCTCGACACCCCCGACATCCTGCTGCTGCAGTGCGAGGAGCTGGCGGTCATCGACAACCTGTCGGGCAAGCTGTACCTCATCGTCTATGCCGACCCGGCCCAGCCCGAAGCGTATGGCAAGGCCAAGAAGCGCCTGCGCGAACTCAAGGACCAGCTCAAATACTCGGTCAGTGCGCCGGTGGTGAGGGCGACAGAAAACCACCCCGCGCAGCGCAGCTTTGCGAAGGCCGACTACCTTGCCGCGGTCGACCGTGCCAAGCATCTGATCGCCGCTGGCGACTTCATGCAGGTGCAGGTGGGCCAGCGCATCCACAAGCGCTATACCGAAAGCCCTCTGAGCCTGTACCGTGCGCTGCGTTCGCTGAACCCCTCGCCCTACATGTATTTCTACAACTTTGGCGATTTCCACGTGGTGGGGGCCAGCCCTGAGATCCTGGTGCGGCAGGAGCAGACCGACGCGGGCACCAAAGTCACCATCCGTCCCCTGGCAGGCACGCGCCCGCGCGGCGCCACGCCCGAGAAGGACAAGGCGGCCGAGGTGGAGCTGGTCAACGACCCCAAGGAGCGCGCCGAACACGTGATGCTGATCGATCTGGCGCGCAACGACATCGGCCGCATTGCCAAGACGGGCACCGTCAAGGTGACCGAGGCCTTCGTGGTCGAGCGCTACAGCCACGTGATGCACATCGTGAGCAACGTCGAAGGCATCCTCCATGACGGCATGACCAGCATGGACGTGCTCAAGGCCACCTTCCCTGCCGGCACGCTCACGGGGGCCCCCAAGGTGCATGCCATGGAACTGATCGACCAGCTCGAACCCGTCAAGCGCGGCATTTATGGCGGCGCCTGCGGCTATCTCAGCTACGCGGGCGACATGGACGTGGCCATCGCGATCCGCACCGGCCTCATCAAGGATGGCACGCTGTATGTGCAGGCCGCCGCCGGCGTGGTGGCCGATTCGGTGCCCGAGCTGGAGTGGAAGGAAACCGAACACAAGGCGCGCGCCCTGCTGCGCGCCGCCGAACTTGTCGAGGAGGGGCTGGAATGAGCCAGGCCATCAACAACGTGCAGCATTGCACGACCATGGACGATGTGCGCCGCCACATCGACGCGCTGGACGACGTGCTGGTGCCCCTGCTGGTGACGCGGGGCGGCTACATGACCCAGGCCGCGCGCATCAAGCAGGAAGCTTCCCAGGTGCGCGATGAAGACCGCATCCAGGCCATCGTCGATCGCGTGCGCGCGCGCACCCTGATCGAAGGCGGCGAGCCCGACGTGATGGAGGCCATCTACCGCAGCATGATGGAAGCCTACATCGCCCATGAACACCGCGAGTTTGCGCGCCTGCGCCAGACCGCGCCACAGCAAGGGTGAAGCCATGAAACTCCTGATGGTCGACAACTACGACAGCTTCACCTACAACATCGTCCAGTATTTCGGCGAACTGGGCGCCGACGTCGAAGTGTTCCGCAACGACGAGATCACCCTGGCCGACATCGACCGGCGGCTCGCGGCCGGGCAACTCGACCGGCTGGTCATCTCGCCCGGCCCGTGCTCGCCCGCAGAGGCCGGCATCTCGGTGGCTGCCATCCAGCACTTTGCAGGCAAGCTGCCCATCCTGGGCGTATGCCTGGGGCACCAGGCCATCGGCGCGGCCTTTGGCGGCACCATCGTGCGGGCCAAAGAACTGATGCACGGCAAAACCAGTGTCATCACCACTACGCAAAAAGGTGTGTTCGCGGGACTGCCGGAGCATTTCACGGTCAACCGCTATCACTCGCTGGCCATCGAGCGCGCCACCTGCCCCGAAGAGCTCGAAATCACCGCTTGGACCGATGACGGCGAGATCATGGGCGTGCGCCACCGGACGATGCCCATCGAAGGCGTGCAGTTCCACCCCGAGAGCATCCTCACCGAGCACGGCCACGCCATGCTGCGCAACTTCCTGGAGCAGCGGGCGTGATCATCGAAACCCACCAGCTGCTCCTGTTCATCGCCGCTGGCTGGCTGCTCAATCTCACGCCCGGGCCGGACGTGCTCTACATCGTGACCCACGCGCTGCGCTCGGGCGCGCGCGCCGGCCTGGTGGCGGGCCTGGGCATCACGGCGGGCTGCTTCGTGCATGTGGCCGCGGCGGCCGTGGGCGTGGGCGCGTTGCTGTCGGCATCGGCCACGGCGTTCACCGTGCTCAAGTGGGTTGGTGCTGCCTACCTGTTGTGGATGGGCGTGCGCATGCTGTTGTCCCGCCCCGGAGGGGGCAATGGCGCCGCCATCGCGGCCGCGCAGTCGGCCACGCCCGTGGTGGTTTCGCTGCGCAGCGTGTTCCTGGGCGGCTTCTGGACCAACGTGCTCAACCCCAAGGTGGCGCTGTTCTTCCTGGCCTTCGTGCCGCAGTTCATCGCTGCGGGCACCGGGAACAAGGCCCTGGCCTTCGTGCTGCTGGGCGTGCTGTTCAACGTCAACGCCATTCCGGTCAATGCCGGCTGGGCGCTGGCGGCCGCCTGGATGTCGCGCCGCGTGGGCGCCGTGCAGCGTGGCCTGCACTGGCTCGATCGCGTGGCGGGCGCCATGTTCATCGGCTTCGGACTCAAGCTGGCGCTGACCGATCGGCCCGCCTCCTGACCGGCCTCTTTCCTCTGCGGAGAACCCCCATGCTCATTACCCCTTCCGAAGCGTTGCAGCGCACCATCGAGCACCGCGAAATCTTCCACGACGAGATGCTGCACCTCATGCGCATGATCATGCGGGGTGAACTCTCGCCCGTCATGACGGCGGCCATCGTGACCGGCCTGCGCGTGAAGAAGGAAACCATCGGCGAAATCACCGCCGCCGCGCAGGTGATGCGCGAGTTCTCCACCAAGGTGCATGTCGCAGACACCACGCACATGGTGGACATCGTGGGCACGGGCGGCGACGGAGCCAACACCTTCAACATCTCCACCTGCGCCACCTTCGTGATCGCTGCGGCGGGCGGCAAGGTCAGCAAGCACGGCGGGCGCAGCGTGAGCAGCAAGAGCGGCAGCGCCGACGCCATGGAGGCGCTGGGCGTGCACATCAACCTGTCGCCCGAAGCCATTGCCCAGTGCATCGCCGAGGTCGGCATCGGCTTCATGTTTGCGCCCAACCACCATCCGGCCATGAAGAACGTGGCGCCGGTGCGCAAGGAGCTGGGCGTGCGCACCATCTTCAACATCCTCGGGCCGCTGACCAACCCGGCCGGCGCCCCCAACATCCTCATGGGCGTGTTCCATGAAGACCTGGTGGGCATCCAGGTGCGCGCGCTGCAGCGCCTGGGCGCGCAGCACGCCCTCGTCATCTATGGGCGCGATGGCCTGGACGAGATCAGCCTGGGCGCCTCCACGCTGGTGGGCGAGCTCAGGGACGGCGCCATCAGCGAGTACGAGGTGCACCCCGAAGACTTCGGCCTGGCCATGACCAGCACGCGCCAGCTGCGCGTGGAAAACCCCGAACAGTCGCGCGCCATCGTGCTCGACGTGCTGGACGGCAAACCCGGCGCGGCGCGCGATGTGGTCTGCCTGAACGCAGGCGCCGCCCTGTATGCCGCCAACGTGGTGGGCAGCATCGCTGCCGGCCTCGCCCGCGCGCAGCAGGCCATCGACAGCGGCGCCGCCAAGGCCAAGCTGGCCGAACTGGTCACGCGCACGCACGCGCTGGCGGCCTGATCCATGTGGCGCGACCCGGGCACCTGGATAGCGCTGGGCGTCTCGGCACTGTTCGTTGTGGCCGGGTGGGTGATGCACCGGGTGTTTGTTCGGGTGCTCAAGGCGCCAGGGCCACAGGCA
>NZ_ACQT01000197.1 GCF_000175235.1 Acidovorax delafieldii 2AN
CGGGTGGGGAGAACGTGGCGGGTGGGGAGAACGTGGAAGGCTCCTCCGGCACCGCAGAGCCCCGCGCAGCCGCCGGGTCGCCGGCCGCAGCCTGCGGGGCAGGGCGAGCGACAGAGGCCTGGCGGTCCACATACACCGCGTTGAACACGGCGGTGGTGATCCATTCGCGCAGCGGGGTCTTGGTCCAGTAATCGCGCGCGGCGATGGGCCGGGTGATGCTGCGCAGTTCTTCGGGCAGGGCGGCCCAGATCATCACCATGTCGGCGTGGCTTTGGTGGTTGGCAAAGTAGATGCGCTGCTCGGCCTTGGGCGGACAGCCGTACCAGCGTGCCTGCGACCCGGTGAGAAATCGCACCAGGCCCAGCAGGAAGACACTCATCAACTTGGCAAGCATGGGGCGATGATACGGGGCGGGCAGTCGGCGCGGACGGCGCGGACGGCGCGGCGGGGCAGTGGCAATTCAGGGGAAAATCGCGGCTTTACTGCAGACCATTCACATTCATGACCGAAGCCTCTTCCGCCCCCCGCTGCCCGACCATCTCTCGGCCGACCCGCGCAGCCCGCACCACGTGGCCGCCGTGTTCGAGCACGACATCGGCATCCGCCTGAACGACAAGGAGCGTTTCGATGTGGAGGAATACTGCATCAGCGAGGGCTGGGTCAAGGTGCCGGCCGGCAAGACGCTCGACCGCAAGGGCAAGCCCCTGCTGATCAAGCTCAAGGGCAAGGTGGAAGCGTTCTACCGCTGACGCGGTACTCCGGCGGCTGCGGCGGGCAAGGGCGCGCTGAGCGCCTCTCTTGGCAGCCGCTGCAGCGCCCGCGTGGCGCAGACCAGGGGCCGCTGCCGGAACCCGTGCAGGCAGGCCGACATCCGCGATGATCCCTACCCCCGATAGCGCATCCCCTTCACCGGCCCCCTGGGTCGTGCATTGCGACGGCAGTGCCATGCCCAACCCCGGCCGCATGGGACTGGGCGTGGTGCTGTGCGCGCCCGACGGCGCCCTTCATACGTTTTCGCAGGCCACCCATGCCATCGGCTGCAACAACGAGGCCGAGCTGCGGGCCCTGCTGCTGGCCCTGGAGGAACTGCAGGCCCGGGGCGCCCGGGCGCTGCGGGTGCACAGCGACAGCAGCATTCTTGTGGAGCACCTGGGCGGCGTGGTGCGCCCCGGATTGCGACCAATTGCGCGGTTGCAGGCGCTGTTCGGGCAGGTGCGCAGCCTGCTGCAAACCTTCGGGCCGGTCGAGTGGGTGTGGATTCCGCGCCACCGCAACGGCGAGGCCGACGCGCTGGCGCGTGCGGCGCTGGGCTTCGGGCCCAAGCCGCCCACGGTGGCTTCGCGCCGCCGGCGCAGGCGTTGACGCCGATTCGCTCTACCCGCGGACAGGCAAAGCCGCCGATGGGAGGCGATAGGCCGCAAGGGCGTTGATTGCCATAGGCGCGGTCTGCGCAAGCCAGGGCGTTCCGTTGGGGGGCTGCGGCCGTTGCGCCACCATGCCTCAACGGGTCTGATCCAATCCCTCGCCCTCACTGCCACGCCGCAATGCGGGCCCACCCCACTTACCCACTGCCCTTCGCTATCGCGGTGGGAGGGCTGCAGAGACAGGTGTCAGCCCCCCGAAACCATGCTGCACATGGGCTGCGGGATGGCACAAGGAGGCCCGGTGCGCTGGCGCAATGCCTGGACAGCGCCTCAGGCGGCGGGCAGGGCGGCCAGCGGTGGCTGAAATCCGGCCAACCAGCCCGGCAGTTCGTGCGCGGGCATGGGCCGGGCCAAAAAATAGCCCTGGGCATGGTCGCACCCAAAGGCGGCGAGCTGGTCCCAGTGCTGGCGGGTTTCCACCCCTTCGGCCACGACCTTGCGCCCGAGGTCGTGGGCGAGGTCGATGGTGGAGTGGACGATCAGCGCGGCATCCTTGGTGTCGGGCATGTCGCGCACGAAAGACTGGTCGATCTTGATGTAGTCCACGGGCAGCTTCAACAGGTAGCTGAGGGACGAGTAGCCCGTGCCGAAGTCGTCGATGTAGAGCGGAATGCCCTCGTCGCGCAGACCGTGCAGCACGCGCAGGGCGAAAGCGGCATCTTCCATGACCGTGCTTTCGGTGATCTCCAGCTCCAGCAGGCCGGCCGTGACGCCTGAGGCCCTTTGCAGTTGGCGGATGATGTCAATGAGGTTTTCATCCCGCAGGTTGCGGGCCGACAGGTTCACGGCGATGGGCAGTGCGCGGCCCTCGCGCATCCATTGCTGGTTCAGCTGCAGGCTGGTCGCGATCACCCATTCGGTCAGCGGCTTGATGAGCCCCGTGTGTTCGGCCAGGCCGATGAATTCGCCCGGCAGGATCAGGCCGCGCTCGGCGTGGTGCCAGCGCACCAGGCCCTCGGCGCCGCACACCGCGCCGGTGGCCATGTCCACCTTGGGCTGCAGGTGCAGGTCCAGGTCGCCGTGCTCAATCGCGGCGCGCAGTTCGCCGGCCAGGTTCAGGCGGTGCGAGCGGTCGGGGTCCCGTGCCGGGTCGAAGACGAAATAGTCGAGGCCCCGCATCTTGGCCTGGTGCATCGCGATGTCCATGTGCCGGTACAGGTCGTGGGGTGTGGAGCCATGCGCCGGAAACAGTGCGATGCCGGTGCGGGCGGAGATGTCGAGAAAAATGTCCGCCAAGGCCAGCGGTTGCGCGAGCGAGCGGCCCAGTTGCTGCACCACGGCAATGGCCGTTGCGGCATCGCCGCCCGGCAGCAGCAGCGCGAATTCGTCCCCGCGCAGGCGGGCCACCGATGCACTGGCGGGCGCGGCCGCGCGCAGGCGCGCGCCGAACTCGCGCAGCACCTGGTCGCCCTGGCTGAAGCCCAGCGCATCGTTGATCTCGCTGAGCCGCTCGATGTTGACCTGCAGCGCCGCGAAGGGCTTGGCGCCGGCAATGGCGCTCGCCATCCACTGGGTGAACAGGAGCTCGTTGGGCAGGCCCGTGAGGGTGTCGTAGTGGGCCAGGCGGTCCATGGCTTCCTGCGTCCTTTGCTGCAGAGCGCTGGTGCGCAGCGTGGAAATGCCAAACGAGAGGTCGTCGGCCGATTCCGACAGGAGCGCGACTTCGTCGGCGCCGAAGATGTCGGGCTCGGCGTGGTAGATCGCCAGGGCGCCCATCACCTGCCCGCCCACGCGCAGCGGGCAGGCCAGGCCTGAAAGGTTGTCGTTCAGGTATGGCCGCAGCGGCCCGTAGTGGGGGTTGTTGCGCACGTCGGGAATGACGACCGGCTCGCCGGTGCGGATGGCCGTGGCCACGGCGCCCTGGTTGTCGGCCCAGCTGATCTGAAGCTGGCGAAGCTGCGCCAGGCCGCCCGGAAACCCTTGCTGGGCCATGGGCTGGATGGAGCGCTGCTCGTCATCGGCGCGGTACCAGACGATGGCCATGTGGTAACCCCCCGTGCCGACAATGGCCTGGCACATGCCATCCAGCAGTTCGGCTTCGCTGGTGGCGCGCAGCAGGGTGCGGTTGCCCGCGCTCAGGGTCTTGAGGGCGCGGCTCACCTGTTCGAGGTCGCGGGCGTGGCGCTGCAGGTCGAAGTTCAGCGCCTGGATCTGCTCCTCGGTCTGCTTGCGATCGGTGATGTCGGTGCCCAGCACGTAATAGCCCGCCACGCTGTCCTGGGCATCGCGCCGGGGCAGGTAGCTGATGGCGTGCCATACGCCCGGGAAGGGTTGCCAGTCGTAGTTCTGCGCCTCGCCCTGCAGCGCGCGCGCGATGATGGGGCCGGCCGTGGCGTAGCGCTCAGGGCCCAGCACCTCGCGCACCTCCAGGCCCGTGATGTCCGGCTGGTCGGGCGCAAAGCGCTGCTGGTACTGGCGGTTGGCGTAGACGTAGCGCTGGTGCGCGTCCACGTAGGCGATCATGGCGGGCACGTTGCTGATCACGTTGCGCAGGTGGCCTTCGCTCTCCTGCAGCTGCGCGGTGCGCTCGCGCACGCTCTGCTCCAGCAGCCGGTTGTGGTCGCGGATGGCGCGGCGGGCCTGCCGCGCCGCGGATTCGTCGCGGAACACCAGCACCACGCCGCGCACGTGGCCCTCCGTGTCGCGGATGGGCGCTGCGCTGTCGGCGATGGGGCATTCGCTGCCGTCGCGTGCGATCAGGGCCGTGTGGTTGGCCAGCTCCTGGACTTCGCCGGTCTCCAGCACCCGGGCCACCGGCACCATGGCGGGCGCGCGTGTCTCTTCGTTGACGATGCAGAACACCTGATCGATCGGCCGCCCCAGCGCCTCGTCCAGGAGCCAGCCGGTCAGGCGTTCAGCCACCGGGTTCATGCGGGTGATGCGCCCCTGGGTGTCGGTGGCCAGCACGGCGTCACCGATGGAATGCAGCGTGGTGGAAAGATGTTCTTCGCTCTCGGCCAGCGCCTGCTGGCTGGCCTGCGCCGCGCGCACCTGCCGCCGGATCAGCACGTACGTGCCTGCCAGCAGCGCGAGCAGCGCCACCACTGCCGCCGTGCCCGCGGTCAGCAGCAGCTGGCGTGTGTGCGACTGCTGCGCGATGCGGTCGTCCAGCAATTCGCGCTCGGCCTGCTCCATCTCGCGCAGCAGGCCGTAGGTGCGCTCGCGCGTCTCGCGCAGCGGCGCGGTGGCTACGTAGGCATTGGCGGCTTCGGGTCCCTGCGTCTTGCGCAGGTGTTCCACCTGTTTCGAAATGGCGATGCGCTCATCCAGCACGGCGCGCAACTGCGCCCAGCGTTCCTGCTGTTCGGGATTGTCTTGCGTGAGCTTGCGCAGCCGGTACATCACCGATTCACGCGTGACCATGTTGGCATCGCGCTCGGCCAGGTATTTGGGGTCGCCAGCGATGCGGTAGCTTTGGGTGCTCAACTCGACCTGCAACGTGTCGCCCCGCACATGCGACACGTTGCCCAGCACCTCATGGGTGTGCGCCACGAGGCGTGCGGCATCGGCGGCGTCGTGCGCGGTTTTCCAGGCGGTGGCAGACAGCCCGCCCACCACCAGGGCAGCCGCCGTGAAGGCGGCCATCACCTTGGCCTCGAAGCTGGAGCGATCTGTCAAGGGCTGTTCCTATCGTAATAGCCGAGGTGTTCAGTCGGATTTACCCCCCTTTTTATACCCTGGGAGGCGTGATTTCGCTATCGGCAAAAGGCCTGCTCGGTGTGAGAGGACGCCAAAGGGTGCGCGGCCCCGATTCCATGGAGCACGGACCGCTCCCGTTCCAGTGGAGATGGGGCGCGTGCTGACCGGGGCACGCGGGACATGAGAAGAGCGAAGCGAAGGTGGGGAGCTGCGGGTGGATGCTTCTCCTGCCAAGGGGCCAGTCTGCCGCGTGTCCTTGAGCGGCGGCGCAGCGGTACGGACGTCGGCTGCGCTCAGGGCAGTTCGGCGCTGCCCATGCGGGCCAGGATGGTGCGCGTCCGCCCGGCCAGGTAGGCCGAGCCCGGCGTTTTCTCGAAACGCTTGGGGGCGGGCAGCATGACGGCCAGGCGGGCGGCCTCTTGGGGTGACAGGCGGGCGGCTGGCTTGCCGAAGTACCGCTGGGCCGCGGCTTCGGCGCCGAACACGCCATCGCCCCATTCCACGCTGTTGAGGTAGATCTCGAGAATGCGCTGCTTGCTCAGCAGCTGCTCGAGCAGCACGGTCAGCACGAACTCCTGCCCCTTGCGCAGCAATGTGCGTTCGCCCGAAAGCAGCAGATTCTTGGCCAATTGCTGGGTGATGGTGGATCCGCCGCGGATCTTGGGTGCCCGCGTGGGTCTTTCGGGGGCGCGGGCCTGGGCCTTGGCGAGCTGGGCCTCGGCCTGCGCGTTGCGTTCCCAGGCTTTTTCGATGGCGTTCCAGTCCACGCCGTCGTGGGTGACGAAACTGCCGTCTTCGGAGGCGATCACGGCGCGTTTCAGGTGGTCGGAGATCTGGGCGTAGGGCATCCACTGCTGGCGCCAGCGCACATCGCCCTTGCTGGCCACCTGGGCCCAGATTTCGGAGCGCTGGAACGTGGTGGATTCGGGGGCCACCACGGCCATTGCCGCGATGCGCGCCACAAAGAACAACTGCAGGGCCACAAGGGCCACCACCACCAGGCCCAGCCAGCGCAGCATGGCTTTCATCGTTGCATCCCCCTCGTCGCCATTCTCAGCTCCGCAGGAACGCCGGCGCGAAGGCGCAGCGCACGCAGCGCGGGCGAGCGACCGGCCAGGCCGGTTGGGCGCATGGGGGATGCGGCCATCGCATCACACCGTGGCCTGCAGTTCGGCCAGCACCTGCGCCGATGGCGGGCGCACGCCGCGCCACAGGGCAAAGGCCTCGGCCGCCTGCTCCACCAGCATGCCCAGACCATCGCGGGGCACGGCGCCATGGTGGCGGGCCCAGCCGAGAAAGCCCTGTGCCGCTGGGCCGTACATCATGTCGTAGGCCAGGCTGCCAGCCCGCAGCACCTGGGCCGGCACGGGCACGGCGTCGCCGGCCAGGCTGCTGGCCGTGGCGTTGATGATGATGTCGAAATTGGCCTCTAGCGCTTTCGGAGCAAGCGCAATCAGCTCTGCTTTTTGTAGCGAGGCGAGATCGGCGTGGGCCTGAACCAGCGCCTGTGCCCGCGCCAGCGTGCGGTTGGCCACGGTGACGTGGCGCACGCCGGCCTGC
>NZ_ACQT01000196.1 GCF_000175235.1 Acidovorax delafieldii 2AN
CCCGCGGGTCGGCGCAGGCCAGCAGCCATTGCCGGAACGACTGCAGCGGGTGCAGTGGGTTGCGCCCCTCGGGGTAGCAGAACCAGTACCCCAGTGCGCTCTGGTAGCCGCCCGCGGGCAGCGGCTCGCGCACCAGTCCTGCGGTGATTTCGTCCTGCACCAGGCAGCGCGGCACCAGCGCCAGGCCCATGCCGGCCATCACGGCGCGGATCATGGTCTGGAACTGGTCGAACTGCGGCCCCGCCAGCAGCTTGAGGCCGGTGACGCCGTGGGTTTCGCTCCAGAGCGCCCAGGCGGCCGGCACGGTGACGTGCCGCAGGAGCGTGTAGCCGGCCACGTCGCTCGGCGTGTGGATGGGCCAGTCGGCCACGCGGGTGCGCGGCGCGATCAGCGCCACATCGTTGCCCGTGAGGTAGTGGGCATGGGCGCCCGGCCAATGGCCTTCGCCAAACAGGATGGAGCAGTCGAGTTCGGGCTGCTCGAAATCGTAGCCGTTCACGTAGGGCACGAAGTGCAGCGTGATCTGCGGGTGCAGCCGCTGGAACTGCGGCAGGCGCGGAATGAGCCACTTGGCGCCAAAGGTGGGCAGGCTCGACAGGTGCAGCGCGCCGCCCCCGTCGTCGCTGGTGATGAGCTCCAGCGTGGCGGCCTCCAACTGCAGCAGCACTGCCTGCACGGCCTTCTCGTAGCGCTCGCCGGCGGGGGTGAGGGCCAGGCGCTTGCGGGTGCGCTCGAACAGCGGCACCCCCACCCAGGTCTCCAAATCCTTGATCTGCTTGCTGACGGCGCTTTGGGTGAGGTGCAGCGCCTCGGCCGCGCGCGAAACGCCCCCGAACCGCGCAACGGTGGAGAACGCCCGCAGCAGGTGCAGGGGTGGGGCCAGGCGGCGCAGCGACATGGTGGGTTGCACTCAAAACATTCCAGATTGGAATGTTATCAGGCATATCCATTGCTTGGTGGAATGCGTCCCTTTCGATAACCTCAGTGCATCTCACAGGAGAAATACCCTATGCAACGCCGTCAACTGCTGGCCTCGCTGGCTGCCGCATCTTTAGCGCCAGGAATGTCCTTTGCCCAGGAAGGCAAGCCTCTGCGCATGATTGTTCCCTTCCCGCCCGGGGGCGCCACCGACATGACGGCGCGTTCGCTGCAGGAGGCCATGGCCCGCATCCTCAAGCAACCCGTGGTGCTCGAGAATCGCGGCGGCGCGGGCGGTTCCATCGGCATGGCCGAAGTGGCCCGCTCACCGGCGGACGGCCTGACCATTGGCGTGGCCACGCTGTCCACCCATGGCGTGAACCCCGCCGTGTACAGCAAGCTGCCTTACCACCCCACCAAGGATTTCGTGGGGGTGACCGAGATCGTGAAGGCGCCCGGCGTCATCGTGATCAACCCCAAGGCCCTGCCCGTCAAGGACTTTGCCGATCTCGTGAAATACCTCAAGGCCCACCCGGGCAAGGTGTCGTACGCCACGCCGGGCAATGGGACCATCGGCCACATGTGGGGCGAGCTGTTCAAGAGCAGCACCGGCACCTCGATGGTGCACATTCCCTACCGCGGGGCGGGTCCGGCCATCAACGACGTGCTGGCAGGGCAGGTGGCCGTCTATTTCGACCAGGTGGCCTCGTCGCTGCCGCACATCAAGGCCGGCAAGCTCAAGGCATTGGCCGTTTCGTGGCCGCAGCGGCTTGACGTCCTGCCCGACGTTCCCACCTATGCCGAACTGGGCTACGCCGTCAACAACGATCCCTCATGGTTTGGCCTGGTGGCGCCCGCTGGCACGCCGGCTGCGGCCGTGGACCGCATCCAGCAGGCCGTGGCCCAGGCCCTGCAAGACCCCGCCGTGCGCGAGCGCCTGGCCGGTCAGGGCTTGTACCCCTCGGGCAGCACGCCCAAGGCGTTCTCTGCCCAGATCGCCCGTGAAATCGACAAGATGAAGGGCGTGGCGGCCTTCGCCAAGGTCAGCCTCGATTGAATCCAGGGCGGGCCCGCGGGCCCGTCGGCCACAGCCGGAAAGACTCAGGGATAACCATCGGAGCTTTCGGGTCTGGGCGGCTAGGCCGGCCGCCCCCAATTGCGCACACTCTGCCTATGCATGCAGCCTTGAAACTGATCAACCACCGCTTCCAGCAAGCCCAGCCGGGTGTGACCGGCACGCCCGGCGTTGACGCGCCGCCCGCGCACATGGTGTCGCACCTGCCCGGCAGCACGCCACTGGTGCTCGATTCGCCGCACAGCGGCACGTTCTACCCGGCCGATTTCGGTTCGTCGTGCGATCTGCCCACGCTGCGCCGCGCCGAAGACACGCACGTCGAAAAAATCTATGCCTTTGCTCCCGCGCTGGGCGTGGCCTGGGTCGAGGCCCATTTCCCGCGCATCTACCTGGATGCCAACCGCGACACCACCGAGCTGGACACCACGCTGCTCGATGGCCCCTGGACCGACCCCATCTCCACCGACCCCAAGGTGCTCAGCAAGGTGCGCCTGGGCAAGGGCCTGATCTGGAAGTTCACCGACGAAGGCGAGCCCATCTACAACCGCCTGCTCTCGGTGGCCGAAGTGCGCGCGCGCATCGACCAATGCTGGCGCCCCTACCACGCCGCCGTGGCGCGGGCCATTGACGCCGCCCATGCGCGCCATGGCTACAGCATCCACATCAATTGCCACTCCATGCCCGCCGTGGCCGGCCGCTTTGCCACCGAGTTCCCGGGGCTGGAACACGCCGATTTCGTGGTGGGTGACCGCGATGGCTCCACGGCCAGCCCGGCGCTGTCGGCACTGATCTGCGAACACCTGCGCGCTTGCGGCTACAGCGTCGAATACAACCACCCCTACAAGGGCGTCGAGCTGGTGCGCCGCTACGGCAACCCGGCGCAGCACCGCCACAGCATCCAGGTCGAGATCAATCGCAAGCTCTACATGGACGAAGCCACCCTGGCGCAGCACCCCGAAGGCATGGCCCGCCTGCAGGCCGATTTGAGGGCACTGACGCAAAAACTGCTGGCGACCGACCCGCGCGGGCTCTGAGGCGGCGCCAGCGGCGCGAAAGAGGCTGTGAATGCGGCGGCCCTGTGCGCAGGCCCCACGCCTCGCGCGCTGGGTGCCGGTGCGCTACCGCGGCAGCGGTCTCCCGCTCCGTAGCGAACCAGTGATCCCTCACGCACGTGGCAGAGGCCGAGACGCTGGCGGTTCGAACACCATCGCCTGGTGCGCTCCCACACCGGCCGGCACGCCCTCGGCAGACGCCCGCGTGGCGTTGTGCCGCATGGGCGTGGCGTCGCCCGCGGCGTACACGCCCGGCACCGTGGTCATCTTGTTGGCATCGGTGCGGATCACGGGGCCCATCGGGCCATCGTCGAACGCGCAGCCCAGCTGCTCTGCCATCCGTTGACACCGCACAGGGCATGAGCGCAGGGGCGCAGGGGCGCAGGGGCGAGCCGATGGGCGGGCCGCACGGCGCGCACGCGCACATGGCGCCCTAAAATCGACGGGAAACCGTGCCGCCCACGACGCCCCAGGAGACTCCCCATGCGCATCCTTATCGCCGAAGATGACCAAGTGCTGGCCGATGGACTGCTGCGCACCCTGCGCGCCTCGGGGGCCGTGGTGGACCACGTGGCCAGCGGCAGCGAGGCCGACGCCGCGCTCATGACCAACAACGAGTTCGACCTGCTCATCCTGGACCTGGGCCTGCCCAAGATGCACGGGCTGGAGGTGCTCAAGAAGCTGCGCAGCCGGGGCTCGGCCCTGCCCGTGCTCATTTTGACCGCCGCCGACAGCGTGGAAGAGCGCGTGAAGGGCCTCGATTTCGGTGCCGACGACTACATGGCCAAGCCGTTCAGCCTGCAGGAACTGGAGGCCCGCGTGCGCGCCCTCACGCGCCGGGGCATGGGCGGCACCAGCAGCGCCATCAAGCACGGCCCGCTGGTGTACGACCAGGCCGGCCGCGTGGCCACCATCGACGGCAAGATGGTCGAACTCTCGGCGCGCGAGCTGGGCCTGCTGGAAGTGCTGCTGCAGCGCGCGGGCCGCCTGGTCAGCAAGGAGCAGCTCGTCGAGCGCCTGTGCGAATGGGGCGAAGAGGTCAGCAACAACGCCATCGAGGTGTACATCCACCGCCTGCGCAAGAAAATCGAGAAAGGCCCTATCCGCATCGCCACCGTGCGCGGCCTGGGCTACTGCCTCGAGAAGATTCCGGGCTGAAGCAGGGAACATCCCTGTGTCGCCGCGCCCTCTTCGCCTTCTCTCGCACCGCTGCGCGTTGCAGGAGGAGCTGCGCCCCCGGCTTGGTGGTGCGGCCCTTGCGCGGTGGCCGCTGGCCTGGGCGGCTGTGCCCGCTTCATGTGCCGCGAGTGCTGCGCAACACCACGAAAAACGGATACCTTTTGCTATTGATTCAGTAGCTCGTAGCGCTGATGCTTGCAGCGCGAGAGCCCAATTCCATTCACAACCAGGGCCGCGATCTTGAAGATCTTCCAGCGCGAGCAGCGCTCCCTGTTCGGCGAGATCCTCGACTGGATGCTCACCCCGCTGCTGCTGCTGTGGCCCGTGAGCCTGGCGCTGACCTGGCTGGTGGCACAGGGCCTGGCCAACAAGCCCTTCGACCGGGCCCTCGAATACAACGCCCACGCGCTGGCGCAACTCGTGACGGTGCAGCACAACAAGCTGCAGTTCAACCTGCCGCAGCCTGCCAGCGAGATCCTGCGCGCCGACGATTCCGACATCGTGTACTACCAGGTCATGGGCCCGGGGCACAGGTTCCTGTCGGGCGAGCGCGACCTGCCTCTGCCCGATGAAGACGACCGCCCCTTGCCTGGCGAGGTGCGCCTGCGCGATGCCGAGCTGCGTGGGGTGGACATCCGCGTGGCCTACACCTGGGTGCGTCTGCCGCTGGAGGGCGCGCCCATGGCGCTGGTGCAGGTGGCCGAAACGCGCGAAAAGCGCAGCGTGCTGGCCACCGAAATCATCAAGGGCGTGATGCTGCCGCAGTTCGTCATCCTGCCGCTCGCGGTGCTGCTGGTGTGGCTGGCGCTGGCGCGCGGCATCCAGCCGCTCAACCAGCTCAACCAGCTCGAGCAGCGCATCCGCGCGCGCAACCCCGACGACCTCTCGCCGCTGGACGACCGCACCGTGCCGCTGGAAGTGGCGCCGCTGGTTTCGTCGGTGAACGACCTGCTGCAGCGGCTTAGCGACTCGCTGGCCACGCAAAAGCGCTTTCTGGCCGATGCCGCGCACCAGCTCAAGACGCCGCTGGCCGGCCTGCGCATGCAGGCCGACCTGGCCCAGCGCGAAGGCACCAGCACCGAAGAACTCAAGCGCTCGCTGCAGCAGATCGGGCGCTCCAGCATCCGTGCCACCCACACCGTCAACCAGCTGCTGGCGCTGGCCCGCGCCGAGGGCAGTGGCGTGGGCATTGCGCGCCAGCCCTGCGACCTGGCGCGCCTGGTCATCGAGGTGGTGCGCGATTCGGTGCCCCGCGCGCTCGAAAAGCAGATCGACCTGGGCTACGACGGCGCCGAGCCCGGCGCGCCCGGGGTGTGGATGGACGGCAACCCCACGCTGCTCAAGGAACTGGTGCGCAATCTGGTGGACAACGCCATCAATTACACGCCTTCCGGCCCCGGCAAACCCGGCGTGGTCACGGCCAAGGTGCTGGCCGACACCTTCGGCCATGTGCTGCTGCTGCAGGTGGAGGATTCGGGCCCAGGCGTGCCCGAGTCCGAGCGCGAGCTGGTGTTCCAGCCCTTCTACCGGGCCCTGGGCAGCGAGGCCGACGGCTCGGGCCTGGGCCTGCCCATCGTGATGGAGATCGCCCGCCAGCACGGCGCCGAGGTGCTGCTGGAAGACGCCCACCCGGGCCAGCATCCGCCGGGCGCGCGCTTCACCGTGCGGTTTGCGGCGCGCCAGCCCGAGGCGGAAACGCCGCCGGTGTGAGGTGTGGGGGCGCCCTGCGGCGCTCTGCAGGCGCATGGGCGAGGTGCCACCGCGCGGGTGCGCCATGAATGCGATGTGGAGTGCTTCGTGTGGGCGGCGGATGGTGGCGCGGTGGCGGTGGGGCGTCGATCCAGGGCGCTGCCGGCGCAGGGGCCTGCTGCCGTCTGCCGTACTACCACCCCTGCTGCCTGTTGCCTGTTACCCGTTGCCTGCCCGGGGTAACTGCGTGCTATTTAATCAGGAGCTGTCCGCGCTTGTGCATCAAGCGCTGCAGGCCGATTCTGCCTTGAATTTGCGAAACCGGGCCTTCAGGGGCAGGCCCTCAGAGGCTTCTCGCCCAGCGCCGGGCGCAACTGGGCTTCTGCCTGGGCGCGCGTGGCACTGTCGAGGGCCGGCAGGCGCAGCGTGAAGGCGGGGGTCTCCGGGCGCTCTTGCACCACCTTGGCGGTGCGCACGCCCTGGTTGCCCAGCGTGGTCAGCGCGCGCTGGGCGGCTTCCTCGGTGGAATAGCGGCCCAGCGAGAGGCCGGGCTCCAGCGTCGGGTTGTTGGGGCGGTCGTAGGGCACCTTGCGGGCGCGCAGCTCGGTGCGCTTCTTGTCGAGCGTCTCGTCGTCGGCGAAGCGGCCCATGTAGACCATCCAGCGCCCGGGCAGGGGTGTGGATTCAAGGCGCCAGCTGCCCTGGGGCAGGGCCGCCACGGCGGCGCGCACGG
>NZ_ACQT01000195.1 GCF_000175235.1 Acidovorax delafieldii 2AN
GCCAGCGCCTCGGCCTCGGCCACCTTTTGCACGCAGGCGCCGGTGGCGCCGGCCTGCTGCAGCAATAGGGCGATTTCGGCACTTTTGTGCATCTTGGCGTGGGGGCGCCAGCGCACGCGGTGCTTGCGGGCGAAGTCGGCCATGCGCTGGATGTTGCGCTCCATGGCGTCCAGGTCGACCACCAGCGAAGGTGTGTCGATCAGGTCCACGCGCAGGCCGATGCTGGCCTTGAGCGCCTCAGGTAGTGGTTTCATCGCGTGCAGCATCTTCGAGGTGCTGGGTGTCGGCCCAGCCGACCAGGCTCAGGCCTTGCGGGGTCCAGAGCAGGCGGTTGATGGCGGCGTTGGCCAGCAGCCAGGTGCGCGGCGCCTGGATTTCCTGGCCGGTTGCCAGGCGGTAGAGCACGTCGAGCACACCGCCGTGCGCCACCAGCACCACCAGCTCGCCAGGGTGGCGGGCGGCCAGGCGCTGCACGGTGGCGGCGATGCGTTCGCGCAGCGCGGTGAGCGATTCGCCCCCCTCGGGGGCGAAATGGGGATCGCGCTTGCGCCAGCGCAGGGCCTGCTCGGGCAGTTCGGTTTCGATCTCGGCAAAGGTGCGGCCCTGCAGTGCGCCAAAGCTGCGCTCGCGCAGATCGGGCTCGGGCACCAGCGGTGCGCCGGTGGTGCTTGCCACGGCCTGCGCCGTGGCCTGGGCGCGCTGCAGGTCGCTGGTGTAGATGGCCGCCACGGGTTCGTCGGCCAGAGCGCGCGCCAGTTGCTGCGCCTGCCACAGGCCCCGGTCGTTGAGGGGGATGTCGAGGTGGCCCTGGATGCGCGTATCCACGTTCCAGGCGGTTTCGCCGTGGCGCACGGCAATGATGCGGGTGACGTTCATGCGGTCAACGCGCGTCAGCGCGGTATTTCGAGGACGACGCGGCGCTGCCCCTGGGGCGGTGTGGGAAAACCGTTCAGGGCCGCATCGAACATGGTGGCAAACACGGAGGGGTTGTCGGTCCAGACGCCTTCGTGCACGGCGTGGGTTTCATACACCACGGTGCCGCTGGCCGCCTCGCGCAGGATCAGGCCGACTTCGCGCCGGTACAGTGTGGGCGGTGGAAAACGCATGGACAGGCCGCCATAGAACCCGCGGCCGCTGCCCCAGCCTCCCCAGCCCCATCCCGGGCCGTCCCAGTACTCGGGATACGCCTGGCGATCGGTGCGGGCGTGCACCTGCACGCGGTAGAAAGGCGCCGCGTCGTCCTGGCGCAGGCCCACCTTCGAAAGCGCCAGCCGGGCCTGTTCTTCCACGGCGGATTGCTGGGCGCCCAGCGCCTGCTGGGAGGGCAGGCGCTCAAAGCTGTAGGTGGGCTGTGGCGGAGGGCCCGCCAGTTGGGAGAACGACTGCACGTCGCTATCGACCAGGCGGGTGCTGGCGCAGCCCGTCAGCCACAGCGCCGCGCACAACAGGGGCAGGGTGATCCATTTCATGGCAGCTCCTTCAATGGGCAGGGGCCGCGCTGGCCGCCGCCCTGTACCGGGGTTCTACGCGATGCGCACGACCTGCACGCCGGGCAGGGCCGCTGGTGCGGGGAACTCCTCGGCATCGAACGCCTTGTCGCCGTTTTCGTCGGCAACCCCCGTCGCGCGTGCGCCCTTGAAATCGTACAGCGCTCCGTCCAGCAGGTGGCTGGGCACCACGTTCTGCAGCGCGTTGAACATGTTTTCCACGCGGCCGGGGTATCTCTTTTCCCAGTCACGCAGCATCTCGCCCAACTGCTTGCGCTGCAGGTTCTCCTGGCTGCCGCACAGGTTGCACGGAATGATGGGAAAGTTGCGGTGCTGGGCCCAGCGCGCCGTGTCCTTCTCGGGCACGAAGGCCAGCGGGCGGATCACCACATGGCGGCCGTCGTCGCTGACCAGCTTCGGCGGCATGCTCTTCAACTTGCCGCCGAAGAACATGTTCAGCAGCAGCGTCTGCAGAATGTCGTCGCGGTGGTGGCCCAGCGCGATCTTGGTGGCGCCCAGCTCGTCGGCCACGCGGTAGAGAATGCCCCGGCGCAGGCGGCTGCACAGGCTGCAGGTGGTCTTGCCCTCGGGAATGAGGCGCTTGACGATGCTGTAGGTGTCCTCGTTCTCGATGTGGAAGGGCACGCCGGTGCTGCTCAGGTAGTCGGGCAGCACATGCTCGGGAAAGCCCGGCTGCTTCTGGTCCAGGTTGACGGCCACCAGGTCGAAATGGATGGGCGCGCGGGTCTTGAGCTTGAGCAGGATGTCCAGCAGTGCATAGCTGTCCTTGCCGCCCGACATGCACACCATGACCTTGTCGCCCTCTTCAATCATGTTGTAGTGCACGATGGCCTTGCCCACCTCGCGGCACAGGCGTTTCTCGAGCTTGTGCGCCTCGCGCTCGATCTTGAAGTCGGCGGGTGCGCGCGGCGCTACCGCTGCGGTTGCCTCGCTCGTCCAGTCGCTGGTATCCATTGCATTCATTGCGTTCACCACTGTCCTGTTTCCATGCGAATCGCCACTTCGCAGTCGTCAAAAATTTCCAGCTTGGCGATTTTCACGCGCACGCCGCGCACGCCGGGCAGTTGCATGAGCCGCTGGGCCAGCTTGCCGATCAGGCTCTCCAGCAGGTTGACATGCTCGGCCGTGCACTCGTCGATGATGATCTGGCGCACCTTGCGGTAGTCGAGCACATGCTCGATGTTGTCGTCGCGCGGCGCCAGCGGCTGCGCGCCCAGGCTCAGCTCGGCATCGACCTGAATGGGCTGGGGCGCGCTCTTCTCGTGCGCGAGGATGCCCAGGTTGGCATCGAAGCGCAGCCCGGTGAGGGTCAGGGTCTGGAGACCGGTGGCTTGGTTCATGGTGTCAGGGCTGAGCATGCGCTCACATCAGGGAAAAGTCGCGCTCGAACTTCATCAGGTGCTGGCCGCCATCGACGAGCAGCGTGGTGCCGGTGATCGACTGGTTTTCCAGCGCGAACCGCACGGTGGCGGCTACGTCGTCGGCGGTGGACGAGCGGCCCAGCGGGCTCAGCGCGTGCAACTGCTGGAATTTGTCGTCGCTCAGCAGATGGCTGGTGAGCGTGAGGCCGGGCGCTACGCCCACCACCCGCACGAGTGGGGCCAGCGCCAGGGCCAGCATGGTGCCCGCGGCTTCGAGCGCGGCCTTCGAGAGGGTGTAGCTCAGAAAATCGGGGTTCTGGTTCCAGAGTTTCTGGTCCAGCAGATTGACCACGGCGCCGCGCGCGTCGGCATCGCCTGCGGCGGTGCGCTCCTGCAGATGCTGGTGCAGCGCCTGCGCCAGCACGATCGGGGCGCCGGTGTTGCTGCGCAGGTGTTTTTCGAGCGCGGCAAAGCTGAAGGATTGGGCCGTGTCGTGCTCGAACAGCGAAGCGCTGTTGACCACCGCATCCACGCGGCCGAAATGCGCCACCACGCGGGGCAGCAGCGCGCGCACCGCAGCCTCGTCCGAAAAATCGGCCTCAAAATGGGCGCTTGCGCCCGCCAGTTGCGCGCAAGCAGCTACGGTATCAATAGCGTCCTGGGCCGATTCGCGGTAATGCACCGCCACCTGCCAACCTCCCGTAGCCAGGGCCAGCGCAATGCTGCGGCCCAGGCGCCGGGCGGCGCCCGTTACCAGAACCGTGCGCGGTCGGGGAGAAATGGACATGTGGGGGACAATGCGGGCCGTGACCAAAAGACCCGACAGTTTAACGACCGCCCTTCAAACCCACATCGCCCAGGCCATTGCCGCCGCCGGTGGCTGGATCGGGTTCGACCGCTTCATGGCGCTCGCCCTGTACACCCCGGGTCTGGGCTATTACGCCAACGATTCGACCAAATTCGGCACCATGCCGGAATCGGGCAGCGACTTCGTCACCGCACCCGAGCTGACGCCGCTGTTCGGCCAGACCCTGGCGGAGCAGGTGGCCGAGGCACTTGCGCAGACCGGCACGCACGAGGTATGGGAGTTTGGCGCCGGCTCGGGCGCCCTGGCTTTGCAACTGCTCGATGCGCTGGGCGACCGCGTGCATCGCTACACCATCGTCGATCTGTCGGGCAGCCTGCGCGCACGCCAGCAGGCATTGCTGGCGCGGCACGCGCACAAGCTGCAGTGGGTGGATGCCCTGCCGGCGCAGTTCGAAGGCGTGGTGGTGGGCAACGAGGTGCTCGATGCCATGCCGGTGCAACTGCTGGCCCGCCAGGGCGGCCAAGAGGGCGGCGCATGGCATGAGCGCGGGGTGGCGCTGGGCGATGGCGGCGCTTTCGTGTGGGCCGACCGCCCCACCAGCCTGCGCCCGCCCGTCGAGATCGAAGGCCCGCACGACTATCTGACCGAAATCCACGCCCAGGGCGAGGCCTTCATCCGCACCCTGGCCGACCGGCTGGTGCGCGGCGCCATCTTCCTGCTGGACTATGGCTTTGGCGAGAGCGAGTACTACCACCCGCAGCGCGCCATGGGCACGGTGATGTGCCACCAGGCGCACCAGGCGGACGACAACCCGCTGGTCTCGGTGGGCCTCAAGGACATCACGGCCCATGTGAATTTCACCGCCATGGCCCTGGCCGCTCAGGAGGCGGGGCTGGAGGTGCTGGGCTATACGACGCAGGCGCACTTTCTCATCAACTGCGGTTTGCTTCAAAAAATGGAGCAACTGCCGCAGGCTGCGCGCGCGAATGCGGTCAAACTGATCATGGAACACGAGATGGGCGAGCTGTTCAAGGTGCTGGCGCTGGCCAAGGGCGCCTCGTGGAACGTGCTGGGCTTTGCCCAGGGCGACCGCTCGCACCGGCTATGAAAACCTTGCCTGCGCGGCTGCGCCTTGGTCCGCGTGGATGGCGCTGCCGCGCCATGCCTATGCCTATGCCATCGTGCCCCTCGGGGCGACCGGTGGCTGCAGCGGCGGTGGTGGAATCGGCGATGGCGATGGCGATGTGGTGCGGCTCCGCGCGCGCGCAGGGGGCGGGTACTCCCGCACAGGGGCAGGAGGCACGGGGATGATCCGCTGGCTCATCGTCGTGTTCCTGGCGCTGGTGCTCATCAACGGCCTTTCGCCGTGGTTGCAGCGCATGGGGCTGGGGCGGTTGCCGGGGGATTTCCGTTTCAGGCTTTTCGGGCGCGACTGGTTCATCCCGCTCACCAGCACGCTGCTGCTGAGCTTCGTGCTCAGCGTTGTGGTCAAGTGGATTTGAGGGTTTTTAGGCTGCATGCGCAGATCGGGTGGGCGCAGGCAGCTATGAAATGAGGAGCGAACTACGGAAATGCGGCGGTCTTCCCTGCGTCCAGCCGCCCCTCACCCGCAGCCACTCACCATTCAGCATTCAGACCTTCGGCAACGCCCCTTTGCGCACCACCCAATGCAGCGCGCTGCACCGGTCCTGTCACCGGCATTGGGGGGCTGGGCGGCGTGCACCCGGCGCCGCGTGTGTCAGACGCCTTCTTTCAGTGCCTGCAGAAAGCTCTGGCGCCACCAGTGCACGTCGTGGCGGCGGATGCGCTCCATCAGTTGCTGGTGGCGCCATTGGCGTTCGGCCAGCGGCATGTGCAGTGCGGCCTGGATGGCGTCGGCCATGGCCTGGGTGTCGTAGGGGTTGACGGGCAGCGCTTCCTTGAGCTGCTCGGCCGCACCGGCAAAGCGTGACAGCACCAGCACGCCAGGGTCGTCGGGGTCTTGCGCCACCACATATTCCTTGGCCACGAGATTCATGCCGTCGCGCAGCGGCGTCACCAGCCCCACCCGGGCGGCGCGGCACAGGCCCGGCACGCGCTTGCGCGCCACCGTGCGGTGGATGTAGCGCAGCGGCATCCAGTCCAGATCGCCGTAGTCGCCATTGATGGCGCCGCACAGGCCTTCGAGCTCCTGGCGCAGGTCGGAGTAGGCATTGACGTCGTCGCGCGAGGGCGAGGCAATCATCACCAGCGTGGCGCTGTGGCGGTTCTCGGGGTATTTTTCGAGCAGGTGGCGGAAGGCCCGCACGCGTTGGGGGATGCCCTTGGAATAGTCGAGCCGGTCAATGCCCAGCAAAAGTTGGCGGCGCGAGTATTCGGCCCGCATGGCCTCGCAGGTCTGCACGGCTTCGGGGGCAGCGGTCAGGCGCTGGAATTCGTCGACGTCGATGCCGATGGGAAAGGCGGCCACCCGCGTCGTTGCGCGGAAGGCGCTCAGCCGCTGGCCGCCCAGGTCCTGCGCGCCCGCCTCGGTGACCGTGAAGCGGGTGAAGTGCGCCACGTCGGCCTCGCTTTGCAGGCCCACGAGGTCGTAGGCGAAGAAGGCGCGCACCAGCCAGTCGTGCTGTGGCAGCGCCGCCATGATGAGGGGCGGCGGCACGGGGATGTGCAGGAAGAAGCCGATGCGCTGGCGGCAGCCCAGTGCGCGCAGCTCGGCCGCCAGCGGGATGAGGTGGTAGTCGTGCACCCAGATCACGTCGTCGGGCCGCAGCAGGGGCAGCAACTGCCGTGCAAACATCTGGTTCACGCGGCGGTAGCCTGCGATGTAGCTGGAGTTGAAGTCGGCCAGGTCCAGCCGGTAATGGAACACGGGCCACAGCACGCTGTTGGCGTAGCCGTGGTAGTAGGTGGCGTGGTCGGCCTCGCACAGGTCGACCGTGGCCAGCGTCACGTTGCCGGCCTGGCGGGTCTGCACGCCCTGGGCGCTGGGCACGTCGCC
>NZ_ACQT01000194.1 GCF_000175235.1 Acidovorax delafieldii 2AN
GCCGGCGCGCAGTGCCACGAACTGCGGCGCGGGCAGGGGCCGCGCAAACACGTAGCCCTGCAGCACGTCGCAGCCCTGCTGCACCAGGTATTGCGCCTGCTGCGGCGTTTCCACGCCCTCGGCCGTGACCTGCAGGCCCAGGCCATGGGCCAGGGCCACGATGGCGGTGACGATGGTGCGGCTGTGCTCCTGCGCGGGCAGGTCCTTCACGAAGCTGCGGTCGATCTTGAGGCGGCTCATGGGGAGCTGGCGCAGGTAGGCCAGCGACGAATAGCCCGTCCCGAAATCGTCGATGGCCAGGTGGATGCCGAGCTGGCTCAGCCGGTGCAGGGTGTGTGCGCCGGCCTCCATGTTCTCCATCAGCACGGTTTCGGTGAGTTCGATCTCGAGCTGGTGCGCTGCCAGGCCCTCTTCGCGCAGGATGTCCATCACGCGTTCCAGGAACTGGGGGTCGCCCAGCTGCCTGGCCGAGATGTTGACGGCCACGCGCAGCGGGCCTTGCGCCTGCCACTGCGCCGCATCGCGGCAGGCGGTGCGCAGCACCCAGTAGCCGAGCGGGATGATCAGGCCGCAGTCTTCGGCCACCGAAACCACCTCCAGCGGCGAGATGCTGCCCAGCTCAGGGTGCGTCCAGCGCAGCAGCGCCTCGGCGCCCACCAGCGCCCGGTCGGTGGCGCGGTACAGGGCCTGGTAGTGCAGCGCCAGTCCGCTGCCATGCTCCAGTTCCCAGCGCAGCGCATGCTCCACGGTCTGGCGCCGGGCGAGGGCCTGGTTCATGGATGCATCGAAGCGCACGCAGCGGTTCTTGCCCATTTCCTTGGCACGGTACATCGCCGTGTCGGCGTTGCTGACCAGGCTGTCCCTGTCCGAGGCGTCGTCGGGAAAGGTGGCGATGCCCGCGCTGCAGGTCACGCTCACCTGCTGGCCCACCTCGGTGTAGGTGGACTGGAAGATATCGACAATGCGCTGGCCGTAGCGGGTCAGGGTTTCGTCGTTCATGTCCAGGCGCAGGATCACCGCGAACTCGTCGCCGCCCAGGCGCGAAATGCTGTCGCCGGCCCGCACCGCCGAGCGCAGGCGCACGGCCACCTGGCGCAGCAGGCCGTCGCCCGCCGCATGTCCGAAGGTGTCGTTGAGGGTCTTGAAATTGTCCAGGTCGATGTAGATCAGGGCCAGCCGGCTGCCCAGGTTGCTGGCGCGCAGGATCTCGGCGGCTAGCCGCTCGTTGAAGGCGTGCCGGTTGCCGGTGCCGGTGACCGCATCCGTGTGGGCCAGCGCGTGCAGGCGGTTCTCCGCGTTGCGCACGGCGGCGCGGCTGCGCAGCACCATGGCGGTGGCCAGCGCCATGACGGCCAGGGCGATGAGCAGCGCGCTGACGAAGCGCACGGTGAGCCGGGTGTAGACGGCCGCCATCGATTTGCGGATGTAGAGCGTGCCCCACACGGTGCCCGCCACCTCCACGGGCCGCGCCATCTCGAGCACCCGCATCCCCGCGCGCTCGGCCACGTGCTCCATGCCGGCGAGCCTGAGCGTGGTCGGAAAGTTCGGGTCCGGCTCGCGCACGTAGTGCGCGAAGAGCACGCCGTCGGCGTCGTAGATACCGGCGCCCAGCACCATCGGCGCTGCCTTGAGCGCGCTCAGCGTCTCGTTGGCGGCGCGGGTGTCGTGGAACATCACCGCCGCCGAGAGGTTGTCGGCCACGATGGCTGCCTCCACCCGGCTGTCCTGCAGCATGGATTGGCGCGTCTGCCAGTAGTCGAAGCCTGTCAGCGCGAGCACCACCGTCAGCAGCGCCAGCCCGGCCGTGAGGATGCCCGTGGTCATGAGGCGCGAGGACAGCAGCGATTGCGGGATTGCCTGCTCGGCGTCGGCTGCCGGGGATGTGTGGATCTTCATTTGCTTGCTCCGCGGGCCAGCCGCAGCAGCCTGGAGCTGACGGTCAGGCCGGCCTTGCCGGTGGCTTCGGTGTTGATGCCGAAAGCGACACGGCTTCCGTCCTGGAACAGGGTGATCATGGTGTCCGGCGGGGCATCCGCGCCCTGGTCGGAGATGGTCAGGATGCCGCTGCGCGGCGGCATGGCGCGCAGCGCGCGCAACAGCGGCTCGGGGTCGGAGCTGTGCAGGACGACCACGCGGCAGTGGCGCAGCTCGGCCACGTCCAGCAGCCGCACGCGGATGGCCTGGCCCTTGCGCGCGAACCGGCCTTCCAGGGCCGTCAACGGCCGCTTGAGGGGGCTGAACGAGGACACGCAGATCAGCCAGTCGCCCTCTGCAGGCTGCGCGGCGTCGGACCAGTCGATGAACTGGATGAAATTGAAGACATACGCGGCCTTCAGATCGGGTTCTCCCACCGGCTCGGCCGCATGCGCGCGGGGCGCCAAGCACGCCACCGCCAGCCAGACCAGCAGCAGGGTGCGCAGGGGGCGGATGCAGACCATGGTCAGAACCCGTAGGTGAGCTTGACGCGGTAGGTGCGTCCGTCCTGCCAGACCAGGTTGTCGCGGATCTCGAACGAGGCCGGATCGGCATGGCGGCGGTTGAAAAGGTTGTACACGCCCACCGACACGTCCACGCCGCCAAAGCGGGTGGAATAGGTGAGGTTCGTGAGCAGGTGGCCTGGCAGGCGGATGTTCTGCAGCGTGTTGCGCGGGCCGATGCCAATGCCCTCGATGGCATAGTGGCCCTGCGGCCAGTCGGCGCCGAAGGGCAGTTTCACCGCGTCGGCCCACTGGACCTTGAGCAGGTGGCGCGGAGAATTGGTCAGATCGGCCTGGGCTGCCAGGTCGCGCGCCTTCTGCCAGCCGTAGGCCACGCGCACGCGCGAGCCGCCGCTCCAGCGTTGCTCGACCTCGGCCTCGATGCCTTCGACATGCACGCGGCGGGTGTTGTTGATGGTGACGCGGTCGGGCCGGTCGGCATCGGCCAGCGTGATCAGGTTGGAGACATGCGAGTGGAACGCCGTCAGCAGCATGCGCGTGGCGCCACTCGGGGCGTGTTCGAGCGCCAGCTCGGTGGTGCGCACGCGCTCCGAGTGCAGGGCTGCCGTGTCCACCACGCCTCCCGGCAAGTCCACGCGGTAGTCGCGTTCGTAGGCATTGGGCGGACGGTAGGCCGTGCCATGCAGCAGCTTGACCGCGGTGGCCGGGTTCCACCAGTACACCAGGCCCAGGCGCGGATGCACCGCGCTCTGGCTGCCGGTCTGCTTGTCCCAGCGCAAGCCCGCGTGCAGCGTGAGGTCGGCGCGCAGCGCGAACTCATCCTGCAGGTAGACCCCGAGCATGTCGCCCTTGCGCCGGGCTTGCAGGTAGCTCGCCGGCGGATCGATGTCGGCATTGCGCTGCGTGATGCCGGTATCGCGCCGGTAGTCCAGCCCCCACGAGAGCTTGTGGCGCGCCAGGGCGGTGCTCACCCACTGGCCCTCGGCGCCCCACCACTGTCCGGTTCCCTCGTCGCGGTTGACCGTGAGCGGCGGGTAGTCGTACACGTAGTTGCCGACATAGCGGTAGCGCCCCGCATGCAGCCGCCCGGTGAAGGCCAGCGACGGCTGCCACTGGCTCGTGTACTCGGCTGCCACGCGCGTGCTGGTGTCCGAGAGGCGGGAGCGCGGGTCGTTGAAGACTTGCGAAAACGCGGCGGTGGGCATGCCCTTGTCGCGCTCCCCATGGGCCATGGTGAGCGTGAGCCCCTCGCGGTGCATGCGGGCGAACAGCTGGGTGCTGCGCAGGAAATCCAGGCCCTGGGCCACACCGTGGTTGTTGGCGGGCGTGTCGTAGGCGGCGTAGTACGGGTCGGCACCGCGGGCGCTCAAGCGGGTGGCCGACACCAGCCAGTCTCTGCCCGCATCGTCCACCGTGCCCACAGAAAAGCGCAGTTGGGCGCTGCCGTGGCTGCCGATTTCGGTGCTCACGCGGGGGCCGGCGAGCTGGCGGCCGTCGCGCGTGATGACGTTCACCACGCCGAAGAAGGCGTTGGCACCGTACACGGCCGAGCCGGGCCCGGGCGCGAACTCCACCCGGTCCACCAGGTCAAGATCCAGCGGAAAATCCGTGCCGATGGCGGCCTGATCGTAGACGTTGTCGTTGAATCGAACGCCATTCACGAGCAGCAGCACCCGCGTGTCGTAGTCGCCAGGGCTCGCGAAGCCCCGCAGGCCCAGGTAGTGGTAGGTACGGTCGTACGAGACGTACAGTCCGCGCATGCTGTCCAGCACCTCGGCCAGATTGCGGTAGCCAAACAGTCGGATGTCTTCGGCCGTGACCACGCTCATGACGGCGGGGGCTTCGAGCGCGGTTTGCGTATAGCGGCTGGCGGTGCGCACCTCCATCTGCATGAGCTGCTCCAGCGGCAGGTCGGCAATGTCGGCCTGCGCCTGGGCACCTGCCGCCCAGCAGCACGCGAGGGCGATGCACCATGCGCGTGGGCGCCGTGTGCGGTTGTCCGATCCTTGATTCATGGCTGTACCGTGTGGCTGGCGCTGCTCCGGGGGCCGGGAAGGTGCCTGCGCTTTTGATCGGTCAAATATTTACAAATTGTATCAATTTTAGCAAATAGAGCCTTCGGGGAAATCTCCTGAGAAAGGCATGTTTTTGCGAGCGGTTGTCGATTTCGCCCATCGCCATCCGTCGTGCTGGAGAAGACCGCCGGGTTTCGTGGGCATCCGGCTCCGGGACGGCCCTTCATCCCCCTCAGGAGAAGCACCATGCGATTCATGATCATCGTCAGGGCCACGCCCGAAACCGAGCAGGGCGTGATGCCCGGCAGCACGCTGATGGCCGCCATGGCCCGTTACCACGAGGAACTGGCCCGCGCCGGTGTGCTGCTGGACGCCAGCGGCCTTAAGCCCACCGCGCAGGGCTGGCGCGTGCGCTACGGCGCCGGGGGGCGCACGGTCACCGACGGCCCCTTCACGGAAACCAAGGAACTGATCGCTGGCTACACGCTGATCCAGGTGCGCAACCGCGACGAGGCACTGGAGTGGACGCGCCGCTTTCCCAACCCGCGCGGCGAGGGGCTGGACGCCGAGATCGAGGTACGGCCGCTCTACGAGATGGAAGACTTCGCCGGGGTGGAGGGTGTGCAGGAGTTCCGCGACCTCGAAGCCCTGCAGGGCTGATGCCCAGGCACCCAGGACGCACCGCCATGTTCAAGACCATTGCCCTTGTGGCGCTGGCAGCCCTGGCGCTGCTGCTGGCGTTCGCCGCCACCTGCCCCGACACCTTCCGCGTGGAGCGCAGCCGCGTGATTGCGGCGCCCCCCGAGCGCCTGTACGGCCTGATTCACGACCTGCGCCAGTTCAACACCTGGAACCCTTACGAACGCAAGGACCCGGCCATCCAGGGCGAATATAGCGCCGTCACCGCAGGCCCCGGCGCACGCTATGCCTGGCGCAGCGGCAAGGTGGGCACCGGTAGCATGGAGATCGTGCAGGCCACCGCGCCCCGCAGCGTGGGCATGAGGCTCGACTTCGTGAAGCCCTTTGCAGCCCACAACCAGGTCGAATTTACGCTGCAGCCCGAAGGCGCGGGTGCCACCCGCGTCACCTGGGCCATGCAGGGCCCGGTGCCCTACCTGGCCAAGATCATGCACCTCGTCTTCAACATGGACCGCATGGTGGGCCAGGATTTCGAAGACGGCCTGGCCCAGCTGCAGGCTGTGGCGCAAAAGCCCGCGGGCTGAAGCGGCGCGTTACGCCAGCGGTGTGATTTGTCTTTATCTTTCAACTTTCAGGAGACCCTCATGCACAAGCAGATCTTCGTCAACCTGCCCATTGACAACATGGCCCGTTCCCAGGCGTTCTTTCGCGCGCTGGGCTATGCGTTCAACCCCGAGTTCACCAACGACCAGGGCGCCTGCATGGTGGTGGGCGAGAACCTCTACGTGATGCTGCTGGTCAAGGAGTTCTACCAGACCTTCACCAGCAAGGCCATTGCTGACGCGCGCACCACCTCCGAGGTGCTGGTGTGCTTCTCGTGCAGCAACCGCGAAGAGGTCGATACCCTCGTTGCCAAGGCCGTGGCCGCGGGCGCCACCACGCCCCGCCCGGTGCAGGACCTGGGCTTCATGTATTCGCGCAGCTTCGATGACCTTGATGGACACACGTGGGAATTCGTCCACATGGCAGACGCCAGCCAAGCCCCGGGCTGAGAAGTTGTGAACGAATCCGCCATGCCCGACCGTGCTGCCCTGCACCGCAGCATCGACTCGGTGTGGCGCATTGAGGCCGCGCGCATCATCGCCAGCGTGGCGCGCATGACGCGCGACGTGGGCCGCGCCGAAGAGCTGGCGCAGGACGCCCTGGTGGCTGCGCTCGAACACTGGCCCCGCACCGGCCTGCCCGACAACCCGGGCGCCTGGCTCATGACCACCGCCAAGCGGCGCGCCATCGACCACCTGCGCCAGCAAGCCCTGCACGCGCGCGAACACGAGGCGCTGGGCCTAGACCTGCAGGCGCTGCAAGCCCAGTACGCCCCCGACGTGGTTGACACGCTGATGGACGCCGAGCAGGACGACATCGGCGACGATCTGCTGCGCCTCATCTTCACCGCATGCCATCTGCTGCTGCCGAAAGAGGCGCGCGTGGCCCTCACGCTGCGGCTGCTGGGCGGCCTTTCCACCGCCGAGATCGCGCGGGCGTTTCTGCTGCCCGAGCCCACCATTGCCCAGCGCATCGTGCGCGCCAAGCGCACCCTCTCGG
>NZ_ACQT01000193.1 GCF_000175235.1 Acidovorax delafieldii 2AN
AGCGGGTTGTTCAGCGGTGTGCGGGGTGCGAAGTCTGCAAACGGGGCGGAGGGCTGCGTCATGGCGGTGTCTTTCAGGGATTTGGCGGGGCCCAACACGGGGGAAAGTGTTGGTTGGGCGCGTTATTGGCGATGATCCTTGGGTTCGTGATGAATAAATGGTTGAAAATTGGCGTTATCAACAAATAAATCACTAATAAAAATGCCAGAAGAAACAGAACTAGACCGGATTGATCGAAAAATTCTGTCAATCCTGCAGGAAGACGGCCGCATTGCCAACCTCAAGCTGGCCGAGGCCGTGGCCCTGTCTCCCACGGCCGTGCTGGCGCGGGTGCAGCGCCTCACGCGCGACGGCTACATCCTGGGCTACGAGGCCCGCTTGAACCCCCTGAAGCTGGGGGCAGGCATGCTCGTCTTCGTGGAGGTGCTGCTGGACCGCACCACACCCAACGTGTTTGACCAGTTCAAGGCCGCTGTGCAGGTGCACCCCGAGATCATGGAATGCCACATGGTGGCGGGTGGGTTCGACTACCTGCTCAAAACGCGCTCGGCCGACATGAATGCCTACCGCGTGTTCGCCGGCAACGTGCTGTGGCAGTTGCCGGGGGTGCGCGAAACGCGCACCTACGCCGTGATGGAAGAGGTCAAGCACAGCAACCACCTGCATCTGCGATGACTTGCCGCTGCAGATGCGCTTCAGGCGTTGGTGGCGCACGGCCATCGCCGCATAATGGATTGGGTGTGAGCCAGACCGAGGAGAAGAACATGTCCGCATTGCGTTACGCTGCCCTGGCCTTGGTGGCCGCTGCTGCCAGCCAGTCGGCTATGGCCGCCTGCTACCGGGTGTATGCACCCGATCATGAAATCGTGTACCGCGCGCCGGTGCCGCCAGTCGATTTGTCGCGCGAGATCCACGAAACCCTGCCGCTGGTGGCACCGGGGGGCACGCTGGTGTTTTCGCTCGACAGCGAGGGCTGCGAGATCACCGTCAACAAGCTGCCTCTGGCATCGGTGCAGCAGGTCCGGCAGAACAGCGGCCGGCCGGCCCGCGCCGACCGGGGCTGACTGGAACTGTCCGGGGTTGGCGCCGGGGCATGCGGCCCGGCGTGCCCGCGGCCTGAGACAATCAAGGGATGAGCGAACCCAAAGAACTATCCCCCTCGTTTGAGCCGACTGAGCAGAATTCCCAAGGCGACCTGCCTGAGGGCTGGCTGCAGGTGCAGTCCATGGACCTCGACGCCCAGGGTGTGGCCCGCAAGCCCGACGGCAAGGTCGTTTTCATTGATGGTGCCCTGCCGTCCGAGCTGGTCACCGCCAACACCCACCGCAAGAAGAACAACTGGGAGCAGGCCAGCCTGGTGGCAATCCACCGCGAGTCGTCGCAGCGCGTGCGCCCCGGCTGCCCCCACTTCGGTCTGCATGCCGGTGCCTGTGGCGGCTGCAAGATGCAGCATCTGCATGTGGCTGCCCAGGTGGCCGTCAAACAACGGGTGCTGGAAGACAACCTCTGGCACCTGGGCAAGGTAAAGGCAGAAACCCTGCTTCGCCCCATCGAAGGTCCGGCCTGGGGCTACCGCTTCCGCGCACGCCTGGCCGTGCGCCACGTGATCAAGAAGGGCACGGTGCTGGTGGGCTTTCATGAGCGCAAGAGCCGCTACGTGGCCGACATGGTGCAGTGCCCCGTGCTGCCGCCGCACGTGGACGCAATGCTGATGCCGCTGCGCGCACTGATCGCCAGCCTGGATGCGCGCGATACCTGCCCGCAGATCGAGCTGGCCTGCGGTGACACCGTGACCGCACTGGTGCTGCGCCATCTGGAGCCGCTGAGTGCGGGGGATATCGCACAGCTGCGAGCCTTCGCGGCCAAGCACGGTGTGCAGTGGTGGTTGCAGCCCAAGGGTCCCGACACGGTGAAGCTGCTGGATGAAGGCGGTGAGCAACTGTCGTACGCGCTGCCCGACTTCGGCATCACCATGCCGTTCAAGCCCACGGATTTCACCCAGGTGAACCCGCACATCAACCGCGTGCTGGTGTCGCGCGCTCTGCGTCTGCTTGACGTGCAAAAAAGCGAGCGCGTGATCGACTGGTTCTGTGGCCTGGGCAACTTCACGCTGCCCTTGGCGACCCAGGCGCGCGAAGTGCTGGGCATCGAGGGCAGCGAAGCCCTGGTGGCACGCTCGCGCGAGAATTACGCGATCAATCAGGCTGCAGCGCAAGGTCAACGGCCGCTGGCTGCTACTGAATTCGTAGCGCGCAATCTGTTCGAGATGACTCCGGAGATGCTCGTGGCCGATGGCGCTGCCGACAAATGGCTGGTCGATCCACCGCGCGAAGGCGCTTTTGCGTTGGCCAAGGCGCTGGCAGACATTGAGCAGGCGCGCATCGGTGCCGAAGGCGCCGACCCCCTGCCTGCGGGGGCCGAGGGATGGACGCCACCCCAGCGCATCGTCTACGTGAGTTGCAACCCGGCCACGCTGGCGCGGGACGCGGGCTTGCTGGTGCACTTGGCGGGCTACAAATGCACGGCGGCAGGCATGGTGAACATGTTTCCGCACACGGCCCATGTGGAAAGCATGGCGGTGTTTGAACGGGCGTGATGGCCCGCCTTGTAGCGGCGCAGCCCAGAGGGTGCGCCGTCGCAAGGGGATGACCGGGCCTGGCTGCCCGTGATGGAATGCGGCATGGGCGCGACCACCCGTTGGCGGGGTGAAGGACGCGCCCAACGTGCGCCCTCAGGCGTGAGTGACGGTCGCCCTTGGGTGACCACAGCCCTTAACTGCGGCTGCGGCTGGCGGCCGTTTCGCGGGGCTCTGCGTTGTCGCTGCCGTCCGGGCGGGCGCCTGAACGCTCGGGTTTGTCGACCTTGCCCAAGATCGAGGGCGTGCCCTCGATCTTGTTTTCGCGCATGTAGGCGTCCATGTCCTTCCAGCCCGCGAACACCGACGCCTTGGCGGCCTTGGGGTTGAGCGTGTAGCAGTCTTCCAGGCCGCGCAGCGCGTGCCGGCACGCGCCGCCGATTGCCTTGGCCTCGGCGTCGCGCTGGGCGATGCGGGGGTCAGGGCCCAGGCCGGGGATATCGCAGCCGGCCAGCAGCAGGGCCGCTGCGACCGCCAGCAGGCGCAGTTGCGTTGGGGATGGTGTGGGATACATGTACTTGCATTATCGGCAGCCCCGGCGCGCTATTGAGGCTTGTCCCCCAGGCCAGATCAAGAAAAAAGGCCCCTTGCGGGGCCTTGGATGGGGCAAAGAGGTGCCGGAGCAGCTTGTCAGTCGCGCTCGCCGCCCATCACACCCAGCAGGGCCAGAAGGCTCTGGAACACGTTGAAGATGTCCAGGTACAGGGCCAGCGTGGCGCTGATGTAGTTGGTTTCGCCGCCGTCCAGAATCTGCTTGAGGTCGTACAGCATGTAGGCGCTGAAGATGCCGATGGCCGCCACCGAAATCGCCATCATGCCGGCCGAAGAGCCCACGAACACGTTGATGACGGCGCCGACCATGAGCACCAGCGCACCCACCATGAGCCATTTGCCCATGCCCGACAGGTCGCGCTTGATCACGCTGGCCAGGCTGGCCATCACGAAGAAAACGCCCGCCGTGCCGGCGAACGCCGTCATGATCAGATCGGTGCCGTTCTTGAAACCCAGCACCATGCCGATCAGGCGGGACAGCATCAGGCCCATGAAGAAGGTGAAGCCCAGCAGCACCGGCACGCCAGCGGCCGAGTTCTTGGTCTTCTCGATGGCGAACATGAAGCCGAAGGCGCCGCCCATGAACACAATGAGGCCGATGCCACCGCGCAGCGACTGGGTGATGCCCGTGGCCACACCGATCCACGCGCCCAGCACCGTGGGCAGCAGGCTCAGCGCAAGCAGCCAGTATGTGTTGCGCAGTACCCGATGGCGCTGCTCTTGCGAAATGCCGTAGCCCGCAGAGTGGCCCAGGGTGGTGACTTGGTCATTCATCGTGTGTCTCTCCTAGTTGGCCTGCATGGCGCAGGCCGTTGGATTCTAGGTGGCGACGCTTTGACGAAAAGCAATAACCGCATCCGGTAAGACACTTTAGGTCATTATTCTTTCGCCCCAGGCGGGGGCACTGCAGTCTGCGGACTACCGCTATGCTTTCGCTTTTTTCAACGGGGGCGACCCCCTTCCCACCCCGCAGGGCAACCATGAAAACCAAGCACGAACTCGAACTGGCCGACGTGAAGAAGGTGGCCGCCGCCGCCGAAGCCGAGGCATTGAAGAACCAATGGCCCGTGACGATCGCCATCGTGGACGACGGCGGCCACCTGCTGTGGCTGCAGCGGCTGGACGGTGCAGCGGCCGTATCGGCGCACATTGCGCCCTCCAAGGCCCGCACCGCCGCCCTGGGCCGCCGCGAAAGCAAGGTGTACGAAGACATCGTGAATGGTGGTCGCACGGCGTTCCTGAGTGCGCCCACCATCGACGGCCTGCTCGAAGGCGGTGTGCCGATCCTGAAGGACGGCCAGTGCCTTGGCGCGGTGGGCGTGAGCGGCGTCAAATCGACCGAAGATGCGCAGATTGCGCGCGCTGGCATTGCGGCCCTGGGGCTTTGATATAGCCGCCTGACGCTGCTTTTTTGATAGCATTAGGCGCAAGGCTGTCAAGCGCTAGAGGTCGAAAACCTCCTAAACAATGAAAAACCGGCCCTGGGCCGGTTTTTTTTATGGCGCCGTGTTGTGCCAGCGTGCAGCGGTGAAAAAAAGCCTGGCTACGCGGGGCTCCCCGTTGGCTGGCAAAACGACCCTGGCGGACTTGTGGCAAGTCCGGGAGTCGCCCCACGATGAAACTCTTGGGCGATGTGCCAGCCCTCGCGATGTGCCGGCTGGCCGGCCGCGCACCAGGCTGGCGCGCATGTCTATTTGGTCAAGATGAGCTTGCCGAGCTTGGTGGCCTGCAGGCGGTAGACCGATCCGTTGTGGCTGATGGCCACGGCCTTGTGTCCTTGCAGCAGCGTGCTGCTGTCCACCGCTGCGGCAGCCCCTTCGGCGGACGCTGGGGGCTCGGATGGGGTTTGCGACGGGCCGGTGGGACGCAGGTCATTGGGCTGTGGAGCTTGCATAAGGGATGAGGGTGCTTTTTCGTTGGTTATATTAATGATAACGATTCGCAATTACAAGTCAAGCGATTTGGGGGAATTACCGGGCGTGGCGCTGTGCGGAAATAGAAATCGGGGTGGTAAGGGAGGGGGCAAGGTTATGGCTGCCTTTCGCGCCCTCCCTCCCAGGTCACTGTGGTTCGGTCACGAAGCCGATTTTGCGCACGCCCGCGCGCTGGGCTGCTGCCATGGCCTGGGCCACGCGCTCGTAGCGCACTTCCTTGTCGCCCCGGATGTGCAGGTCGGGCTGGGGCTGCTTGGCGGCCTCGGCTTGCAGGTGGGCGGGCAGTTCGTCGTCAGCAATCTGCTGGCCGTTCCAGAAATACTGGCCATCGGCCGCCACCGACAGGCGCACCGTTTCGGGCAGGATGTTTTCGGGCTGGTTGGTGGCCCGGGGCAGGTCCACGTTCACGGAGTGTTTCATCACCGGCACGGTGATGATGAAGATGATGAGCAGCACCAGCATGACGTCGACCAGCGGCGTCATGTTGATCTCGTTCATCACCTCGTCGGAGTCGTCCTGGGTTCCAAAAGCCATGGCTCAATTGCCTTTCTTCATGGAAAGCACCTTGGCGGGCTCGCCGCTGGTGGACACCCGTGCGCCGGTGACGAAGTAGGCATGCAGGTCGTGGGCAAAACTGTTGAGGCCGTTCAGGATGGATTTGTTGCCGCGCACCAGGGCGTTGTAGCCCAGCACGGCGGGAATGGCCACGGCCAGGCCCAGGGCCGTCATGATCAGTGCTTCACCGATGGGGCCGGCCACCTTGTCGATGGTGGACTGGCCCGAGGTGCCGATGGCCAGCAGTGCATGGTAGATGCCCCACACGGTGCCGAACAGGCCGATGAAGGGCGCGGTGGAGCCCACCGAGGCCAGGATGGCCAGGCCCGACTGGATGCGCGCCGTGAATTCGTCAATGCAGTTGCGCAGGCAACGCGTCACCCAGTCGCTCACGTCCAGGCTGTCGTGCAGGTGGGCCTTGGTGTTGCGGTGGTGGGCCGTGGCTTCGCGGCCTTCGAGCGCCAGGTGGCGGAAGGGGTTGGTCGGGTCGGCGCCCAGCTTGGTCAGGCCCGCGGCAAAGTCTTCGCTGTGCCAGAAATCCTGGGCGGCCCGCGCATGCTTCTTGAACTTGACGATGTCCAGGGCCTTGATGAGGATGACGATCCACGAGGCGAGCGACATGCCCAGCAGCAGGATGGCGACGGCCCGGGTGACGAAGTCGCCCTGGATCCAGACGTTGGCAATGCCGAATTGCGATTCCATGAAAACTCCCTAAACAGTGATTTGGTTATTCGAGAACGAAATTGATCGGCACCAGGTTCCACATGGCCTCCGGCACGCCGTTGCGCTTGCCGGGCACGAAGCGCCAGCGCATCACGGCCTCCTGGGCTTGGCGGTCCAGGCGGTCGTAGCCGCTGGATTTGTTGACTTCCACCTTCTGGGGCAGTCCGTCGGTGCCGATGAGCACCCGCAGCACGACCTTGCCCTGCTCACCCATGCGCTTGCTGATGGCCGGGTAGCCGGGCTTGGGGTTGTTGAGGTAGGCCGCATCGCTCGAAGGCAGTTCGATGCGTGCCGGCGCAGGTGGAGCAGGGGG
>NZ_ACQT01000192.1 GCF_000175235.1 Acidovorax delafieldii 2AN
CAGGTCCTGGGCTGGGCACTGGCGCGCCCCGCACCCCGGCGCGCAACCTCTGGTGCTCTTTGCTATTGAAAAAAGAGCTATCGGCGCAGAAGGGGCAAGCGCAAACGCCTGATTCTGCTCAAAATTTCTGCGAGCCTGTCTTACAGGCGTTCCTTCACGTACGAGCCGCGGTCCATATCCACGATCTCGACGCTGAGCTGCACCATCACCCCCGCCGGTTTGGGCGAGAGGCGGCGCAGCACGCCGGCCACGCGCTCGGACAGGTCTTTCTTGGCTTCGGGCGAACGGCCCGACAGCAGGCGCAGCTGGGCGTGCACAAAGGCCCGGTTGGCCGGGGCGGTGCCGATCTCGAAGCTGTCCACCAGGACAAAGCGGCTCTTGAGGTCGGCCTCGTCCAGCACTTCGGGGCTGCTGGTCACGGCTTGGTTCAGTTCGGCGAGGGCTTGCGCCTCGGGGAAGCCGGCGAGGTTTTGCGAGTATTCGACGATCAGGTGGGGCATGGCGTGTTCTCGGGTGGTGGGATGAAGAAAGGAACGGAGCGCGGGCCATCCCGTGCGCCCCGGGCGGAACCGGTGGATGTGTTCAGGGGGCCTTCAGAGCGCCTGCGTCGGCACGGCGTGGCGCAGGGCGGTCTGGCGATTTTGCTCGTCGACGAACACGAGCTGCGGTTCGTGCGTGGCGACTTGGTCTTCGGGCACCTGGGCAAACGCAGCAATGATGAGCAGGTCGCCCACGGCGGCGCGGCGCGCCGCCGAACCGTTGACCGAGATCATGCCGCTGCCGCGCTGGCCCTTGATGGCGTAGGTGATGAAGCGTTCGCCGTTGTTGATGTTCCAGATATGGACCTGTTCGTTTTCCACCAGGTTGGCGGCATCCAGCAGGTCTTCGTCGATGGCGCACGAGCCTTCGTAATGCAATTCGCAGTGCGTGGTGGTGGCGCGGTGGATCTTGGATTTGAGCAAGGTGCGGAACATGGTGTTTCCTGGCATTAAGGGCGGTGAAAGCGAAGGGAGCGGGGCCTGGCGGGAAGGATGCGCTGCTGCGAAGGCGGTGGAGGCGTCAGTGGGTAGAGAAATCCAGCACACAACTGTCGCCCAGCGCCTCGCGCCACACGCGCACGCGGCTCACGCGGGGGCGCAGGTCGGCGGGCAGCGCCTGGGCGATGAAGACGCACAGGTTTTCCAGCGTGGGCGTGCCCAGGCCGGGCACTTCGTCGAGCATGTGGTGATCGAGCTGCTCGCGCACCACGGCCAGGCCCTGACGCAGCAGGCCCAGGTCCAGCACCATGCCGGTGGCGGGGTCGCGCGGGCCGGTCAAGAATACCTCGGCGTGGTAGGTGTGGCCGTGCACGCGGCGGCTGCCTTCGGCCTCGATTTCGCGGCGCAGGGTGTGGGCAGCGTCGAAGAAAAAGCGCTGGGAGATGGTGAACAACATGGCGTGAAGCGGTGGGTCACCGGATGCCGGTGAGCTTGTGGGTCTGCAGGCTCAGGCGCCATGCGGGGTGCGCCAGGCAGGCTGCGATGCAGGCGGCGGTGTTCTGCCGCTGCAGCGGGCCGTCCATGGGCTGCAGAAAACGGTGGGTGAAGTGGGTTTCGCGCTCCAGCGCGCCCAGATCGAACCCTGGTTGCGGCCACACCAGCTTCAGCTCCTGCCCGCTGCGCTGCACGAACGGCGCGCCCGCCTTGGGGCTGATGCACAGCCAGTCGATGCCCTCGGGGGCGGCCACGGTGCCGTTGCTTTCCACGGCGATGCGGAACTGCTGCGCGTGCAAGGCAGCGATGAGTTCTGAATCCACTTGCAGCAGCGGCTCGCCACCCGTCAGCACCACCAGGCGGTGGCCCGCACCGGCAGGCCACTGCGCGGCGATCGACTGGGCCAGTGCGGCAGCCGTCTCGAACTTGCCACCCAGCGTGCCGTCCGTGCCCACGAAGTCGGTGTCGCAGAACTGGCAGATGGCCTGGGCGCGGTCCTGCTCGCGGCCCGTCCAGAGATTGCAGCCTGCAAAGCGGCAGAACACGGCGGGCGTGCCCGCCTGGCCGCCTTCGCCTTGCAGGGTGTAGAAGATTTCCTTGACGCTGTAGGTCATGGGTGCCCTCGCATGGTTTGTGTCAACGCACAGGCCGGTGCACCTTGCGCGGCCAAGGCGAGGGACACCGAGCAAGGGCCTTCCCGAAGCGAGGGTGTCGTCCCCCTTGACGGGGAAGGCGCGAAGCGACTCCGGCGGTGTTTCATTTCACCGGTGGGACGAGGATGGTGGGAGCAGCTGGGGCAGCCACCTCGGGGTAGTCGCGGCTGTAGTGCAGGCCCCGGCTTTCGCGGCGCAGCTGGGCGCTTTTCACGATCAGGTCGGCCACCTGCACCAGGTTGCGCAGCTCCAGCAGGTCGCGCGTGACGTGGAAGTGGGCGTAGAACTCGTGGATTTCGCCTTGCAGCAGCGCGATGCGGTGGGCGGCGCGTTCCAGCCGTTTGTTGGTGCGCACGATGCCCACGTAGTCCCACATGAAGCGGCGCAGCTCGTCCCAGTTGTGCGAGATGACGACCGATTCGTCCGCATCGGTCACGCGGCTGTCGTCCCACGCGGGCACGGTGGGCAGGTCGGCGGGTGGCGTAGCGGCAATGGCCTGCGCGGCGGCGCGCGCAAACACCATGCATTCGAGCAGCGAATTGCTGGCCAGCCGGTTGGCGCCATGCAGGCCGGTGCAGGCGACTTCGCCCACGGCGTACAGGCCGGGCAGGTCGGTGCGGCCGGCCAGGTCGGTCAGCACGCCGCCGCAGGTGAAGTGGGCCGTGGGCACCACCGGGATGGGTTCCTTGGTGATGTCGATGCCCAGCGACGCGCAGTGCGCCAGGATGTTGGGGAAGTGCTCCTGTAAAAACGCGGGGCTCTGGTGCGAGATGTCGAGGTGCACGCAATCGAGGCCGTGCTTTTTCATCTCGAAGTCGATGGCGCGCGCCACCACGTCGCGCGGTGCCAGTTCGGCGCGCGGGTCGTGGTCGAGCATGAAGCGCGTGCCGCCGGCAGAGGGGGGCAGCTTGAGTTGTCCACCCTCACCGCGCACGGCCTCGCTGATGAGGAAGGACTTTTCGTGTGGGTGGTACAGCCCCGTGGGGTGGAACTGGATGAACTCCATGTTCGCCACGCGGCAGCCCGCGCGCCAGGCGGCGGCAATGCCGTCGCCCGTGGCGGTGTCGGGGTTGGTGGTGTACAGGTACACCTTGCCTGCGCCGCCCGTGGCGAGGATGGTCTGCGGCGCGCGGAAGGTGACGACCTCATCGGTGTCGCTGTCGAGCGCGTACAGGCCGAGGCACCGGTGGCCGGGCAAGCCCAGCTTGCGCGTGGTGATCAGGTCCACCAGCGTGTGCTGCTCGAACAGGGTGATGCCGGGCGTGCTGCGCACCACGTCGATCAGCGTGCGCTGCACGGCGGCGCCCGTGGCGTCGGTCACGTGCGCAATGCGGCGGGCGCTGTGGCCGCCTTCGCGCGTGAGGTGCAACTGGTCGCCCTCCAGCGTGAAGGGCACGCCCAGGCGGCGCAGCCAGGCAATGGACTCGGGGGCGTTTTCCACCACAAAGCGGGTGGTGGCCAGATCGCACAGGCCGGCGCCGGCCACCAGCGTGTCTTCGATGTGCGCGGCAAAGCTGTCGTCGTTGGCCAGCACGGCGGCAATGCCGCCCTGGGCCCAGCCGCTGGAGCCGTCTTGCAATGTGCGCTTGGTGATGACGGCCACGCGGTGTGTGGGCGCCAGGTGCAGGGCCGCAGACAGGCCGGCCAGGCCGCTGCCTACGATGAGTACGTCGAAGTCGTGGGATGCCATAGGGATCGTCGTTGCCTTGGAAACGGGCGCTGCTTCAGGCCGTTGCCGCCGAGGGGCTGGCTTGGCCAGGCCGCCGGTGGCGTCCCCCGCCCGCGCAGCGGGAGAGAGGGAAGCGGCGCAGCCGCTCAGGGGTTGTCATACCGGTGTGTAGGCCAGGCGTACGTAGATGGGGGCAAAGGCCTCGGCCTGGGTGATCTCGATCAGCGTTTCCTTGGCCAGCTCCAGGAGTGCAATGAAGGTCACCACCAGCACGGTGCTGCCGTGGCTGGGGTCGAAGAGTTCTTCGAACTCGACGAAGCGGCGCCCCTGCAGGGTCTTGAGCACCATGCTCATGTATTCGCGCACGCTCAGCTCTTCGCGGGTGATCTTGTGGTGCTGCACGAGCTTGGCGCGTTTCAGGATGTCGCGCCAGGCCTCTTGCAGGTCCACCAGATGCACGTCGGGAAAACGCGGTTGCAGGCTCTGCTCGATGTAGACCTGCGCCTTCAGAAAGTCGCGCCCGTACTGCGGCAGCTGGCCCAGCCGCATGGCCGCCATCTTCATCTGCTCGTATTCCAGCAGGCGGCGCACCAGTTCGGCGCGCGGGTCTTCAGCTTCGTCGCCGCCCTCCTGCTTCTTGGGCGGCAGCAGCATGCGCGACTTGATCTCGATGAGCATGGCCGCCATCAGCAGGTACTCGGCCGCCAGCTCCAGGTTGCGGCTGCGGATCTCGTCCACATACGCCAGGTACTGGCGCGTGAGCCCCGCCATGGGGATGTCGAGGATGTTGAAGTTCTGCTTGCGGATCAGGTAGAGCAGCAGGTCGAGCGGGCCTTCGAAGGCTTCGAGGAAGACTTCGAGCGCGTCGGGCGGGATGTACAGGTCTTGCGGCAGCGCGAACAGCGGCTCGCCGTACAGGCGGGCGAACGCCACCTGGTCCACCACGTCGGGCATGGCGCCGGAAACACCGGCCTCGGCTTCGCTCGCGCTGCTCATGATGTGCTATGCAATCAATAGCTGTTGTCGACCGCCAGCAAAGCGCTGCATGGCATTTTTGCGCTCAATCGGCGTTGGTCTGGTAGACGTAGGGCTTCTGTGCAACCCGGGCCTCGCGGTATTCGCCCCAGATCTTGCGGTCCACCTGCTTGTCCCACAGCAGGGCACGGCCGGCGCGCTGCTGCTGCTCAAGCTCGGGCTTTTGCGCCTTGAGCTGGTCGATGAACTGGGTGGCTTCGGACTGGTAGTCGGGGCGGCGGAAAATGGACATGGACTGTTAACCTCTCTGCGTCGATTTTACCGGGAGCATTCCATGCCCTTGATTTTCCGGGCCCTGGGCCTTACGGCGGCGGTTCTGGGCCTTGCGGCCCTCGCGGGTTGTGACCCGCAGCGCATCAGCGAGCTGCAGCCGGGCGTTTCCACCGAGGCCGATGTGCGCGACCGCTTCGGGGCCCCCGAAAACGTGTGGGACGAGTCCGGCGGCGTCCGCACCTTGGAGTACAACCGCCAGCCTGCAGGCCAGGTCAATTACATGATTGCCCTCGGGCCTGACGGCAAGCTGGTGGAAGTGCGCCAGGTGCTCACGGCCGAGAATTTTGCCCGCATCACGCCGGGCATGGAGCTGGCCGAAGTGCGCCGTCGCCTGGGCAAACCGGCCAAGATCACCCCCTACCGCCTCAGCGGCGAAACGCACCACGACTGGCGCTTTGCCCAGCCGCCCAACACGCCCATGGTGTTCACCGTGGTCACCACCGACGGCCGCACGGTGCAGCGCACGCAGACCGGCCCCGACATGGACGCGCCAGAGAATAAGGGCGGGCGCTGAGGAGCCTTGGGGCTGGGCAATCCCCGGAGGGCGATCCATCGCCACCGCCCGGCCCGACGCTGCGCGTGACGGGTGGTGCGTAAGGGGTGGAGCTGTGGGGCGCCGCCTGCCGGGGCGACCTGGAGAGTGCACGGCCAGGGCAATGCCGCGCAAAGCGGCCTCGCATCCGCAAGCCTCAGGGCGCAATCTTGCGCTTGAGCGCCTTGGCCACCGCGGGCGGCAGGCTGGGCAGCGAGCGCAGCAGCCAAGGTAGCAGCTTGCGCTTGAGACCACTGAGCGACTGGGGCACCACCGCCTCGATCAGGTGCGGCCCCGGCGTGGCCAGCGCCTGCTCCAGCGCCCAGACGAACTCCTCGGCCGTGGTGGCACGCACGCCGCGCACGCCCATGCCCTGGGCCAGGTGGGCGAAGTTCAGTTCCGGCCCGGCCAGGTCCAGCTGCGACCGGGCCTTGGCACCGGCCTGCTCGGCGCCCACGCGCTCCAGCTCCACGTTGAGCACGGAATACGAGGCGTTGTTGAAGATGACGGACACCACGTTGAGCTGCTCGCGCGCCATGGTCCACAGCGCCTGGATGGTGTACATCGCCGTGCCGTCGCCGATCAGCGCGAGCACCGGGCGCTGCGGGCAGGCAATGGCCGCGCCAATGGCATTGGGCAGGCCCTGGCCGATGGCGCCGCCCGTGAGCGTGATGAGGTCGTGGCGCGGCGCGCCGGCGGTGAAGGGCGCGAGCATCAGCCCCGAGGTGATGGCCTCGTCGATGACGATGGCGTTCTCGGGCAGCAGGTGGCCCACGGCCTTGCACACCTTCTCGGCGGTGAGCTTGCCGCGCGGGCGGCCCGGACGGGCCGGTGCCAGCAGCAGGGGCTGCGCCAGCCCGGCGCCCAGGGCCTGGGCGAGTTTCTCCAGGCTGGCGGCCGCATCCTGCGCCGGCGTGGAAAGCTGGTGCACCGTGCAGTCATCGGGCACCAGATAGCTTTTCTTGCCAGGGTAGGCGAAGAACGACACCGGCGCCTTGGCGTCCACCAGCACCAAGTGGTTGATGCCGGCGAGTTGCACGCCGGCCAGCTCGGCCAGGTAGGCGATGCGTTCCACGGCGGGCAGGCCCGCGCCGCGCTCC
>NZ_ACQT01000191.1 GCF_000175235.1 Acidovorax delafieldii 2AN
GTGCGCCAGCCACCCGCCCGGCCGGTTGCCGCCGCCGCGGGCACTGCAGGTGCGCCAGGCACCTCGCGCCTGAACAAGCGCATGGCCGAGCTGGGCATGTGCTCGCGGCGCGAGGCCGATGACTGGATTGCGCAGGGCTGGGTCAAGGTCAATGGCCAGGTGGCGCCCATGGGGCTGCAGGTCCACGCCACCGACCGCATCGAGGTCGACAAAAAGGCACAGGGTTTTCAGGAGCAGCGCGTCACCATCCTGCTGCACAAGCCCATGGGTTACGTGAGCGGCCAGGCCGAAGACGGGCACACCCCGGCCGTGGCCCTGATCAACCCCCGCACCCACTGGCGCGAGGATCCCAGCCGCAACCGTTTTTCGCCCCCGCAGCTGCGGGGGCTGGCGCCTGCCGGCCGGCTCGACATCGATTCGGTGGGGCTATTGGTGCTCACGCAGGACGGCCGCGTGGCGCGGCAGATCATTGGCGAAGACTCGTCGATGGACAAGGAATACCTCGTGCGCGTGCAATACGGCGACGTGGCCACCAACGTGCAGGCCGTGTTTCCGGCGCAGCAGCTTGCGCGCCTGTGCCATGGCCTGTCGCTCGACGGCCAGGCGCTCAAGCCCGCCCGGGTGGAGTGGCAGAACCCCGAGCAACTGCGCTTTGTGCTCACCGAAGGCAAGAAGCGGCAGATCCGCCGCATGTGCGAACTGGTGGGCCTGCGCGTGGTGGGGCTCAAACGCATTCGCATAGGGCGGGTGACCCTGGGCAATCTGCCCGTGGGCCAGTGGCGTTACCTGGGGCCCCACGAGCAGTTCTGAGCCCTGCGCGGCCCCCGGCGGAGGCCCGGTACGGCTGAACGGCCGCCTTTTCCTCGCGGACGGCGGCCCCGTCGCGCACCCGCGCCGCTACCATCGTGCGGTTTGCCGAACAACAAGGAGAACTTGTGAGCGATGTGAAATACCGCCTGGTGACCCGCAGCGACTTCGACGGGCTGGTCTGCGCCGTGCTGCTCAACGAACTGAATCTCATTGACGAGATCACCTTCGTGCACCCCAAGGACATGCAGGACGGCAAGGTGGCCATCACCGCCCGCGACATCACGACCAACCTGCCCTATGTGCCGGGCGCGCATCTGGTGTTCGATCACCACGAATCCGAGACCGTGCGCAACGCCGGGCGGCGCGATATCAATCACATCATCGAGGCCAATGCCCCCTCGGCAGCGCGCGTGGTCTACAACCACTACGGCGGCAAGGCAACCTTCCCGCGCGTCACCGAGGAGATGATGGCGGCGGTGGACCAGGCGGATTCGGCCCAGTATTCGCGCGAGGACATCCTCAACCCCCAGGGCTGGGTGCTGCTCAACTACCTCATGGATTCGCGCACAGGGCTGGGGCGCTTCAAGGATTTCCGCATCAGCAACTACGCGCTGATGATGGACCTCATCCAGTATTGCCGCGACCACACGATCGAAGAAATTCTGGCGCTGCCCGACGTGCAGGAGCGCGTGGCGCTCTACAACGAACACGCCAGCAAGGCCCGCGAGCAGATCCTGCATTGCGGCATCTGCATCGACAACCTGGTGGTGCTGGATCTGCGCGACGAGGAAACCATCTGGGCCACCAACCGCTTCATGGTGTATGCGCTGTTCCCCGAGTCCACGGTATCGATCCATGTGGTGTGGGGGCTGAAAAAACAGAATACGGCACTGGCCGCGGGCAAATCCATCCTCAACCGCGGCAGCCGGGCCCACATCGGCAACCTGATGCTCGAGTTCGGCGGCGGAGGCCATGCCGCGGCCGGCACCTGCCAGGTGCCCAACGACAAGGCCGATCAGGTGCTTCAGGCGCTGGTGCAACGCATCACGGCCGAGGGCTGATCCCCTCCTTGGGCTCCTCCGGCCCAGCGCCCTGTGGGGCGGAGCCCCCTGCTTGAAAGTCGTCCAGACGCTGCGCAGGCGCCGGGGGGCTTGAAACCCTGGCACCGTGCCCATAACTGTCGCGTGCCGGTCTTGGCTGGCGCAGGCCTGCGCCCAGCCGCGCATTTTTTTGATTCCACCCTTGAGAAAAACCACCATGAGCAAACAAACCCTGTCCTTTCAGGCCGAAGTTGCCCAACTGCTGCACCTGGTCACCCATTCGCTCTATTCCAACCAGGAAATCTTCCTGCGCGAACTGATCTCCAATGCTTCCGACGCCTGCGACAAGCTGCGCTTCGAGGCGCTGAACAACAACGCTCTGTACGAAGACGCGCCCAACCTCGAAGTGCGCGTGAGCTTCGACAAGGACGCCCGCACGCTCACCATCCAGGACAACGGCATCGGCATGAGCGCGCAGGAGGCCATCGACCACCTGGGCACCATCGCCAAGAGCGGCACCAAGGACTTCATGGGCAAGCTCACGGGCGACCAGAAGCAGGACGCCCAACTCATCGGCCAGTTCGGCGTGGGGTTCTACTCGGGCTTCATCGTGGCCGACAAGATCACCGTCGAATCGCGCCGTGCGGGCCTCAAGGCCGACGAGGGCGTGCGCTGGGTGAGCGGCGGCGCCGGTGACTTCGAGGTCGAAACCATCACCCGCCCCGCGCGCGGCACCAGCGTCATCCTGCACCTGCGCGACGACGCCGACGAGTACCTGAGCGCCTGGAAGCTCAAGTCGGTGATCGGCAAGTATTCCGACCACATCAGCCTGCCCATCCTGATGGAAAAGGAAGAGTGGAAAGACGGCGAACTCATCAACCCGGGCGACGAGAACGGCGGCCGCCAGCCCGGCGGCATGGTCAAGACCGGCGAATGGGAAACGGTGAACAAGGCCAGCGCCCTGTGGACACGCCCCAAGAAAGACATCACCGAAGAACAGTACGCCGAGTTCTACAAGACCATCAGCCACGACCACGAGGCCCCGCTGACCTGGGCGCACAACCGCGTGGAAGGCAACACCGAATACACGCAGCTGCTGTACATCCCGGCCAAGGCTCCGTTCGATCTGTGGAACCGCGACAAGAAGGCCGGCGTCAAGCTGTACGTCAAGCGCGTCTTCATCATGGACGACGCCGAGGCGCTGATGCCCAGCTACCTGCGCTTTGTGAAGGGCGTGATCGACTCGGCCGACCTGCCGCTGAACGTGAGTCGCGAGCTGCTGCAGGAAAGCCGCGATGTGCGCGCCATCCGCGAAGGCAGCACCAAGCGCGTGCTCAGCATGCTCGAAGACCTAGCCAAGCACGACAAGCATGAAGCCACGGCCGGCGACGACGGCGTGACCGACGTGGTGGACGCCGACGACAAGGCCAAGGAAGGCAAGTACACGGCGTTCTACGCCGAGTTCGGCGCCGTGCTCAAGGAAGGCCTGGGCGAAGACTTTGGCAACCGCGAGCGCCTGGCCAAGCTGCTGCGCTTTGCCAGCACCGCCAGCGACAGCGTGAGCGTGGGCTTCGCCGATTACAAGGCGCGCATGAAGGAAGGCCAGGAGGCCATCTACTACATCACCGCCGACAGCCTGGCCGCCGCCAAGAACAGTCCGCAGCTCGAGGTCTTCAAGAAGAAGGGCATCGAGGTGCTGCTCATGACCGACCGTGTGGACGAGTGGGCGCTGAACTACCTGCACGACTTCGACGGCACGCCGCTGCAAAGCGTGGCCAAGGGCGCCGTGGACCTGGGCAAGCTGCAGGACGAGGCCGAGAAGAAGGCCGCCGAAGAGGCCGCCGAAGCCTTCAAGCCGGTGCTGGCCAAGCTCAAGGAAGCGCTGAAGGACAAGGCCGAGGACGTGCGCGTGACCACCCGCCTGGTCGATTCGCCCGCCTGCCTGGTGGTGCAGGACGACGGCATGAGCACCCAGCTCGCCCGCATGCTCAAGCAGGCCGGCCAGAAGGCCCCCGAGACCAAGCCCGTGCTGGAGGTGAACGCCGAGCACCCGCTGGTGAAGAAGCTCGACGGCAGCGTGCACTTCCACGACCTGGCGCACATCCTGTTCGACCAGGCCCTGCTGGCCGAAGGCGGCCTGCCGGACGACCCGGCCGCCTACGTCAAGCGCGTGAATGCGTTGCTGGCATAAATTCCAGCAGAAATTGGCCTCTGGCGCTTTCTGGTAAAGCGTCAGGCGCTATTGGGTTGATAGCATTACCCCAGGCCCCGGTCGCGCAGGCCTAGGCGTTGGCTTAAAGTGTTGACGTCTGCCAACTCGGCACCTGATTCGCCCTCTGAACCGGAAAGGTTCAGAGGGCTTTTTCCTGCCGGAAATTTCTCCAGTACCTGAGAAGCTTGGCGGTTCGACGGACTACGCCCCGTCTTCAGGCTTCCTGCGCGGACTCGGGGGCCGACGCGGCACGAAACTCGTCGTTGTGCGACACGCGGACTACACCGAGCTTGAGTCCGAGCACGCCGAAGACCCGGTTCATTGTCTGGACCGTTCCCTCGCTTTTCTCGCGCTCAATGTCTTGCAGCGTGCGAAAAGATATTCCCGCCAACTTAGCCAGTTCTGCAGTAGTGAGATGCATCGTCTTCTTCAGATGGCGCACGGCCTGTGCCAGGCTCCATTGCGGATTCGCCAGCACGTCGTTGATAGCCTTCTTACGCAGTTCCAGCTGCTGAGGCAGGGTCAAGGTTTCGTATCGCTTGTCCATGGTCGGCATCCAGTTCAGTTCAGCGCGGTCAATCGCTGGGCTTGCGCCTCGATTCCGAGCTTGAGGTGAGCGTGCACCGCCGGTTCCAAGCCGAAGTCAGTGCCGTGGGCTGCAATCTTTTTCAGAGGCTCAGCCATCGGGCGCAAGCCTTCAACCAATGCCGGTCGGCACACCTCGCGCAACGCTTTTTTCTGCGCGGACGGCAACCGCTTTTCTTCCCTCAGGGTCTGCGCAATCTCACACACCTTGTCGATGACCCTGTTCCAGTCTGGAGCGCTGCTGTCGTTGCCCTCCCATCGGATGCGACGGGCGATTCCGTCAGGGTGGAGGTACATCGGCGCGAAGTCGTAGAGGGGTGTCAGGCGGATACCGCCACTGAAGTCGCGCTGGACTGCGGTGTTTCTTGCGTGGTTGTCTTTGTTCCCCAGAGCCAGGTTGGCCACATCCCGCTTGATGTACTCAAGCACTTCCGTAAGGGGGTGGGTGCATTGCCGCAGCAGCTGCCGGCACACTTCGTCGTGGCTGGGCACCGCATCGAAGCCAGGGTTGCCCGTCAACGTCCCAATGCTCTCTTGTCCCAGGCGAAGAACACCCCCGCCCGTCACTTGGCGGTCGAACCGGGGGATGAAAAGCGCTCGCTTGAGCAGTACGAGGTCCGCATGCACGCGAAGCCCCAGCATTCGTGCCAAAGCCATATAAGGGGCTTCATGCCGCAGGATGGACGCAAGAGCCTCGTTGCTGCCCCGCCCGAACTTGACGATGTAGTGCTCCCGCGCCCGCGCATCCGCAAGTGTGTGGTCCAGGTACAGCAGCCCATCCTCTGCTCTCGTGAGCAAAATCTTGGGCCATTCGCCCTGTACCCCAGAAGAGCCAGCCACGAACAGGCCGTGCGAGGCCAGGAACTCAGCGAAGTCGTCTCCCCGTTCGGCCACCTCATCGTCCGTGAAGCCCCGTAGCGGACCCGCATTCGCGGCTAGCCAGCTCGCGGCCTCCTTCACGCGCAGGTTTCCTACCGAGTTGCCCGCACCCGCGAGCAGCAGCCGCCAGTCCACGCTTTCCCCTGCCGTTACAGATAGCCCCAGTCTGCGGAGAAGCTCTTCTCGCCCAAAGCCCTGCGGCAACATATCGATAAGGAAAACGGGCCAGTGCGGATGCTCGAACGCTTGGAGCCCCACTGGGAAGCGACAGGCAAAGGCATGAGCGTCTCGCGCTCCGCCGTGCTCGATGGCCCACTCCACCGAGTAGCCGGTATACGTCTTGCTGCGCCAGCCTTGTGCTTCAGGGCCCAGCAGGCTTACGCTGCCCACGTCGCACCAAGCGCTGTTGGCAAACAGTTGGAGGGTGCAGCTCGAATTCATTTGCACAGAATTATATCACTATTGAAGCCAGATAGCTTTATATATGTGATAGATAACTGTGCAAGTAATTCGGAGCCCTGCTGTGGCTTACAACCAACTCCATCAACACTTTAGGCCAACGCCTAGCGCGCAGGCAGCCGGGGCTTTTCTTTGGGGCACCTGCCTCGGGCGTGCGCACGGCCCCACCGCGCCAGCCGCGCATGGCAGGGCGTGCCATAAGTTGGTTGCGCATTGCCGCCAAATGGGTAACGATCGCCGATTCGAGAGGCCGGGGCCATTTCGGCCTGGCCTGCGGGAAAATGCCCGCTTCGCCCCTGAAGGGCCTGGGCGCGGCGATCCTGTCCGACCCTGGCTTTCTCTGCGCTCGCGTCCGCCACCTGGATCATCGCTTTTCTTGCAATGCTGCGTTTCTTTCTGATTTTTCTGGCCCTGCAGCTCACGCTGTTTGGCATCAACATGCTCAACTGGGTGCAGCAGCACCTGGTGCTTCCCTGGACGGCACTGCTCGCGCGGGTGTGCGCGGGGCTGGTCACATGGTTCGATGCCAGCGCGGCCGCCGCCGGCAAAGTGCTGTGGAACACCCAGACCGGGTTTGGCGTGTCCATCGAGCCAGGCTGCAACGGCATCGAGGCCTGCATCGTGCTGTTTGCCGCCATCGTCGCCTTTCCGGAGCGCTGGCGCCACAAGCTTCTGGGGCTGGTGGCGGGGTTTGCGGCCGTGCAGGGGCTCAATGTGGTGCGGGTGATCAGCCTGTTCTACCTGGGGCAGTGGAGCACCACCGTGTTCAATTTCGCCCACGAATACCTTTGGCAGGGCCTGATCATGCTCGACGTGCTGGTGGTGTGGCTGTTGTGGGTGCGCGCTGGCGAGCGCTCGCGCGTGCCGCCCCCGGATGCACCCCCGCCCGCCCTGCCGCCCGCT
>NZ_ACQT01000190.1 GCF_000175235.1 Acidovorax delafieldii 2AN
GCGGCTGCGGCCAGATTGCCGCCCACCAGCGCGCGCCGCAGCGAGCCGCCGCCGTCCACCACCAGCACACGGCCCAGGCCCGGTGAATCGACGGCAGCCTTGACGAGGGTGTTGTCCTCAAAACACTTGACGGTGGAAACCGGCCCTGAAAAGGAAGCGCACGCGCCATAGCTCTGGAAAACCGGCGGCAGCACACGAAACGCCCCGCTGTCGTCGCCCTTGTGCGCGTCGCAAAAATCACAGGTGCTGAATGCCAGGGAAGAAGAAGCTGTCATGGGCCAAAAACCTTTCACACATGGGTGGGTCGAAGAAACGAAGGCACGCTGCCCCATCAAGATGGCGGTGCATTGTCGCGCAGGCAGCGGGCCCCATGGGCGGCAGCCCGGTAGCCGGGAAGCGAGCGGTCCGGACCACGCAACGGCCGCACCCAAGGCCATTGAACGTGGTGCAGACGAAGAAGCCGCGCCCTGCACGGGAAAACCCGCAAGCTGCAGCGCTTTGCGCGCCCTTCCAGGCCCCCAGGTCCGCAAGAAGTGCGACACCGCAACAAATCGAGGCAAAAAAACGCCTGGCCCGCTTGGAAACACGTTTTTTTCCCAGTAGCATCACCCTGCCAGTGGGAAAGCCCCGTTTTCGCTGGTGAAAATTTACTTCCAACAAGGAAAAACCCAACATGGCAACTGCAAAAAAAGCTCCGGCAAAGACCGCCCCCGCAGCCAAGGCGCCCGCCACCAAGGCCGCCGCGCCCGCCAAGAAGCGCACCCCCAACGCGGCCTTCATGAAGGCGCTCACGCCCAGCCCCGCGCTGGCCGCCGTGGTGGGCTCTGCACCGCTGCCACGCACGGAGATCATCAGCAAGCTGTGGGTCTACATCAAGGCCCACAACCTGCAGGACGCCACCAACAAGCGCAACATCAATGCCGACGCCAAGCTCAAGGAGCTGTTTGGCAAGCCCCAGGTTTCGATGTTCGAGCTGGCAGGTCTGATCGGCAAGCACGTCAAGTAAGACGCAGCGCCTCATCCCCCGAAAAGCCGGCTCAGCCGGCTTTTTTTTCGCCTGAATGCGTTGGCTCGTGTGGCACATCAACATCAACGCAAATGAGAATGACCCGTATTTGATGTAACATAAGGATGCACGCCGACGCACAGCCACGTTGAACTAGCCACTGCCTCTCGCCTGCTCTTGGCGCATTCGCGCGCCACCTGCACACCCCCAATGACGGAGGCCCTCTTGGCAACATCTCGCGCCCAACGCCGCAGCACCGTGCTGCATTCACCCACTTCCCCTGTCTCGCCCGCGCCCGCGGCCGAAAGCATGACCGCCACGCACGCGGAAATTGCCCTGCTGCCGCTCGGCGCGCTGATGCTCGCCGCCTCGATGGGCGCGATGGCCCAGACCGGCACGGCAGAAACCACCCTGTCCACCGTCACCGTCAAGGAAACGGCGGAAGTCCAGGGCAAGGACACCCTGCTCATCAAGAAGACCACGGTGGGCAAGGGCAAGCAGGACATCAAGGACATTCCCCAGTCCGTGACGGTGTTCACCGAAAAGCTGATGACCGACCGCAACCAGGACGACTTCCGCGAAGTGCTGCGCACCACGGCGGGCGTGACCTTCCTGGCCGGCGAAACCGGCGAGGAAGATGTGCGCCTGCGCGGCTTCTCGCTGGGCCAGGCGGGCGACATCTACGTCGACGGCATGAAGGATGCTCCGCTAATTGAGCGCGATACCTTCAACCAGGACCGCATCGAAGTGCTCAAGGGATCGGCCTCGATGCTGTTCGGCAAGGGCTCGACGGGCGGCGTGGTGAACCAGGTGAACAAGGCGCCCCTGTTGATCGACCAGCACGAAGCGGCGTACACCTTCGGCACCGGCCAATACCACCGCGCCACGGGCGACTTCAACTTCGTGACCGGCGAGAACGCCGCCTTCCGCCTGAACGCCATGGTGCAGGAGGCCGACAACTACGGCGCCAAGCAGGACAAGCGCGGCATCGCGCCCACATTCACCTGGGGAATCGGCACGCGCGACGAATTTTCCATCGGCCTGTACTACCTCGAATCCAAGGGCCGCCCGATCTACAACCATCCCTGGCGCCTCTCGGCCGATGGGAAGATCAACACGCCCCTGCCGGCCCGCAACTTCTACGGACTGGAAAGCGACTACAACAACACGTCGTCGCAATACGCCACGCTGGGGCACATCCACCGCTTCGACGATGGTGGCGAGCTGAACACCCGCCTGCGCTACGGCACCTACAAGCGCGACATGCTGGCCAGCACCATCGGTTTCCAGAACAGCGCCATCACGCTGGGCCAGATCAACGACAGCACCGTGCTCACGCGCGGCTCCAAAGGCCGCATCGGTGAAAGCGACGTGCTGCAGGTGCAAAGCGACTACAGCAACACCTTCCATTGGGGCGGCAAAAAGCATGCGGTGCTGACCGGCGTGGATTACTACGACGACGATGCCCAGCGCAACCAGAACTACGCCAACCCCACCCCGCGCCCCACGACCACCGTGGGCACGCCCAACGACGGAGTGGGCGTGGCCGACGGCCGCGCACCCGTGCAGTGGAACACCTTCAAGGCCCGCAACCTGGGGCTGTATTTCCAGGACACCGTTTCGCTCAGCGACACGCTGAAACTGGTGGGCGGCCTGCGCTATGACAACTTCAAGGCCACTTACCAAAACCCCAACGGCAGCGTGAGCGGCGACCGCTCGGACAGCCTGTTCAGCCCGCGCGTCGGCCTGATCTTCCAGCCCGATGAGTGGTCCTCGTATTACGTGTCGTATGGCACCTCGTACAACACTTCGGGCGACACCTACCAGTTCGGCGTCAACGTGAACAACGGCACCACGCGGGCCGCCAACACCCCCGCCGAAAAGAGCCGCAACATCGAGATCGGCAGCAAGTTCGAATTGTTCGAACGCCGCGCCCTGCTCGGGGTGGCTGCGTTCTACAGCGAGAAATACAACGAGCGCAACACCGACCCCGACACCGCCGCTGCGCAAGAGCTGTTGTCGGGCAAGCGCCACGCCACCGGCATGGAGTTCAACCTGGCGGGCCGGCTGACGCCCAAGTGGGAAGTCTTCTGGAACCACACCTGGATTCCCGACGCCAAGATCGACCGCAGCAACCAGGCCCTCAGCGCCACCGGCACGGGCGCCCAGGTGCAGGGTGACCGCCCGGGACTCACGCCCAAGCACAGTGGCAGCATCTGGAGTACCTATGCCGTCACGTCCAGCATCCGCGTGGGCGCAGGCCTGACCTACCGCGGCAAGCAGAATCCCGAGGGCCAGCGCACCTACTACGCCAGCGGTTTCAGCACCATCGATGCCATGGTCGAATACTCGTTCGACGAGAAGACCACGCTCAAGCTGAACGTGGCCAACCTGACGGACCGCGTGTACGCGGATTCGCTGTACCGTGGCTTCTACACGCCCGGAGCACCGCGCTCGGTCCAGGTGACGCTCAAGACCCGGTTCTGACCCTTCCCCCAGCCCACGGCACTGCACCATGTTCCTTCACATCAAAGACGTTCTGCCCCCCGAGGAACTCGCCTTCTTCCGGCAGGCCCTGGGCGCCGACGCCCCATGGGTGGACGGTGCACGCAGTGCCGGCGGGCAGGCCATCCACCAGAAGAACAACCTGCAACTGGCGCAGGGCAGCGAGCTGTCGGCCCAGCTGCAGGCGCGGGTGAAGGCGGCGCTGCACCGCAACGCCCTGTTTTTCTCGGCGGCTCTGCCGCGCCGCATCTACAACCCGCTGTTCAACAACTACGGCGACGGCACCAACTTCTACGGCAACCACGTCGACAGCGCCGTCATGCACTCGCATGCAGACAACTGCTGGGTGCGCAGCGACCTGTCGTGCACGCTGTTCCTGACCCCGCCCGAAGACTATGAGGGCGGCGAACTGGTGGCCACCGAGGCATTCGGCGAGAAGCGCATCAAGCTGCCCGCCGGCGACATGATCCTCTACCCCAGCAGCACCGTGCACCAGGTGTCACCGGTCACGCGCGGGCACCGCATCAGCTGCTTTTTCTGGGTAGAAAGCATGGTGCGCGGGCTGGAGCAACGCCAGCTGCTGTTTGACATGGACATGTCACTGCTCAAGCTGCGCCAGGCCCACGGCGAAAAAGAACCCTCGGTCATCGCGCTCTCGGGGACGTACCACAATCTGCTGCGCATGTGGGCCGATGTGTGAGCCGGTGCGCCGAGCGCTGATGGCCCCATCCGCCGGATGGCAGCGCCGCTTTCTGCACGCTCATTATTCAATAGCAACTCACGCTTGCTGAATAAGCGCCTGGAGCCATTTTTTCTGATATGACCCACCCACCCGCACGGCAGCAGGTTCCCTCAGGCATCGTCACCCTGGCCGACCACGAACAACACGCGCGCCAGCAGCTGGACGACAACGCCTGGGCCTACTTCAGCGGTGGCGCCGCCGACGAGATCACCCTGCGCGCCAACCGCAGCGCCTGGGACGCGCTGGCCTTGTGGCCGCGCGTGCTACGCCCACTGGCGGGTGGCCACACGCGGGTCACGCTGTTGGGGCACACCCTGGCGCACCCCATCCTGCTGGCGCCCATCGCTGCGCAGCGCCTGGCCCACCCCGATGGCGAGCTGGCCATGGCCTATGCGGCGGCGGCGCTGGGCGCGGGCGTGGTGCTCAGCACGCAGGCCAGCGCGTCGCTGGAAAGCATCGCCGAAGCGGTGCGCCCGGACCCCGGCCGGGGCCCGCTGTGGTTTCAGCTGTACCTGCAGCACGACCGCGGCTTCACGCAGGCGCTGGTCGCACGCGCCGAAGCTGCCGGCTACGAAGCCCTGGTGCTGACGGTGGATGCCCCGACCAGCGGTGCCCGAGACCGCGAGCGCCGAGCCGGCTTTCGGCTGCCGCCTGGCGTGGGCCACGTGAACCTGGCCGGCCTGCAACCGCTGCCTGCGCCGCCGCTCAGCCCAGGCCAGAGCGCCCTGTTCGACCGCCTGCTGCACCATGCCCCCACCTGGGACGACGTGGCCTGGCTGCAATCGATCACACGTCTGCCGATCGTGCTGAAGGGGGTGCTGCACCCCGCCGATGCACGCCAGGCGATTTCACTGGGTGCGGCGGGTCTGATCGTATCCAACCACGGTGGCCGCACCCTCGACACGGCCCCCGCCACGGCCCACGCGCTGCCCCGCGTGGTGCAGGCCGTGCAAGGCGCGGTGCCGGTGCTTGTGGACGGCGGCATACGAAGGGGCACCGACGTGCTCAAGGCCATCGCGCTCGGCGCTTCAGCCGTGCTGGTGGGGCGGCCAGCCGTCTGGGGGCTGGCCAATGCCGGCGCCGCCGGCGTGGCCCACGTGCTGCGACTCTTGCGCGACGAGCTCGAAATTGCCATGGCGCTCACGGGTTGCGCCACCATGGCCGAGGCCTCGCCCGACCTGGTCGCAACAACCCCCTGATCCCGGACTTGTACCGGGGGTGGCCCGATCGCGCCCTTGCAGGCCTGGCGCTGCCGCGCCCGAAGACAGTTTTCCTCGGCCCCCGCCATACGGCGGCTGCAGCCAGGTTCGTTGCGCGCTTCACGCTGGGGATGGGTTTGTCGCTCCGCGTCGCCCCCCCCGATCGCGCCGGACGACCAGGCGCACTGTCGGCAGCCCTTCGTTCACTGGCAACGCTGCGTAGACAGTGCGAAGCGCCAACGTGGCGCAGAAGACGCGACCTCGGCAAACGGCAAACGGTGAAGTAATTTCATGCCCACAGGAGGAGCTTGGTTTGCGCCCGGATCGCGCGCAAGCACAGGCTCAAGAGCCGGGCGATAAGGAGGTGAAGGCGACATCGGCGCACGGGAGACTGCCCAGCCCCCACGCATCAGGCCCACCGCCCCATCCACCCATTCGTTCACTTACCCGCACGGGCATTCGGATGCCAGGATGCTCTTCGCGAGGTTCCAAGCATTCTCCCTGTTCGACCTCCGCATCCCCCTTGCGCAACCTGTCGCCCAGCCACTCCCCCCGCACTGGGGCTGCACACCACCCTCGTCTTTCCCGATTGCGCGTGCTTGGTGTTGGCGGCTCTGGCAGAACGCATAGGTACTGCCGATGTCCGGCCGCTGCCCTTGCATGGCCGCAATGACGTTGGCACCCTACAGGTCCCGTCGGCGCCAGTCCGATCTCCCTCATGCCGTCAAAGGATTATTGCAAATACGACAGATTCTCATTTATACTCACCACATCAACAACAGCCAGCCAACCAGCCTGCCGCCATGATCGTCTGTGTTTGCCGCCGAATTTCCGACCGCGAGATTGCCCGCCATGCGCGCGCAGGAATGAGTTTCGACGAGATCCAGTTCGAGCTGGGCGTAGCCACCCAGTGCGGATGCTGCGAAAGCTGCGCCCGCGATGTGGTGGCCCAATGCAGTGCCACCACCCCGGTGGCCGCCGTGCACAACGACTGCGCGGCGCAACCGGTCCAGCTTGCCAACTCCATTCGGGAAAGCAAGGCATGGAACTCCTCTCTACACTCGCAGGCAGTCTGATCCTCGTGGCCGGTTCGGCTTGGTGGATCTTTCGCAAGTGATCTGAACATTTCTGGCCTGCAGCGCTTGTGAGGCAAGCGCAGGCAGCTATCATTTTTATATGTCCCAAGCCGACCGTTTTGCTCCCGCCGGGGGCCTGAGCCGCAATGCCTTGATCGTGGGTTCGGTGGTGGTACTGCACGTGGCCGGACTGTGGGCGCTGCAGTCAGGGCTGCTGCGCCGCGCGGTCGAAGTCGTGGTTCCGGCAGAACTGCTGAGCGAAATCATCACGCCCCCCGCTCCCAAGGTGGCACCGCCTGTGGCCCCTCCGGCCCCCACACCGCCACCGCCCCGCGCCGCTCCCAAGGTGCAGGCACCGCGCCCAACGCCCCGCCCGCTGGCCAT
>NZ_ACQT01000189.1 GCF_000175235.1 Acidovorax delafieldii 2AN
CGCGACGAGGTCCTGCGCGAGCAGGTGGCGCTGCTGCGCCAGAACTTTCCGATGACGCTGCTGGCGTCGCTCGCCACCTCGCTGGGCACATTGTGGGTGATGGCACGCGTGGCCGACGGGCAGGCGATGGCGGCGTGGCTGGTGTCCCACGTGCTGGTGGTGACGGGGGTGTACCTCTCGCTGCGCAGCATCCACCCCCAAACCGCGCCCGCGCAGAGCGCGGCACGCAAGCTGATCGCCTGCATGGCCGCCATGGGCCTGAGCTGGGGTGGCCTGGGTCTCGTCGTGATGCACTGGGGCAACTCCGACAGCGTGATCTATGCCATCGGCATCGTGAGCACGGTGTCGTCGGGGGCTCTCGGGCTGGGGGCGCCGCTGTACCGTGCCTACCTCACCTACCTGAGCTGCGCCATCGGCGGGGTGCTGATTGCCATCGCGCTGGCGGGCGGACCCGTGCTCTGGCCGGCCCTGTTTCTGACGCTGGTGTACTACGGCCTGACCTGCATGCAGGCGCGCACCGCCGACGCCGCCACGCGCCGCAGCATCGCCCTCAAGCTTGAGAACCAGCGCCTCGTGGCCAGGCTGCGCGCCGAGTCGCAGCGCGCGCTGGCCGCCCAGAAAATTGCCGAGAAGGCCGACCACGACAAGTCCCGCTTCCTGGCGGCGGCCAGCCACGACCTGCGCCAGCCCTTGCACGCCATGGGCCTGTTTCTCGAAACGCTGCAGCGCAGCCCCCTGAACGACCGCCAGCGCACGGTGCTGGGCCACGCGCACGCCGCCTCGAGTGCCGCTGCCGAAATGCTCACCACGCTGCTCGACTACTCGCGGCTCGAGGCCGGCGTGGTGAAGGCCCGCCCGGCCGCTTTTGCCGTGCAGCCACTGCTCACCGCGCTGGAGCAGGAGTTCGGTGTGCAGGCAGACAACGCGGGCCTCGTGTACCGCACGCGCGAAACCTCGGCGGCCTCGCACGCCGACCGATCCCTGGTCGGCCTGGTGATGCACAACTTCATCTCCAACGCATTGCGCTACACGGCGCGCGGCGGCGTGCTGATTGCCTGCCGCCGGCGCGGGCGGCGCTTGGCGCTGGAGGTGTGGGACACGGGGATCGGCATCCCCAGCCACCAGTGGGACGATATCTTTCAGGAGTTCCACCAGCTCGGCAATCCCGAGCGCGACCGGCGCAAGGGCCTGGGGCTGGGCCTGGCCATCGTGCAGCGGCTCGTGCAGGCCATGGGCACCACGGTCGAGCTGCGTTCGCGGCCAGGGCGGGGTTCCGTGTTCCGGCTGTGGCTCGACGCATGGGATGGTGCGCTCGAAGACGACGTGACGCCTGCGGTGGACGACCACAGCCTCAGGGGCCTGCACGTGCTCGCGATCGACGACGATGAAGCGGTGCGCCTGGGCATGCAGTCGCTGCTGCAGAGCTGGGGCTGCCTGTGCACCGTGGCCGATTCCAGCGCAGACGCCATCGAGCAGCTGGGCGATGATGTCCCCGATCTCATCATCACCGACTTCCGGCTGCGCCATGATGAAACCGGCAAGCAGGTGCTGCAGGCCCTGCGCACCTATCTGGGCATTGCGGTGCCCGCCATCATCATGACCGGCGACACCTCGCCCCAGCGCCTGCGGGATGCGCAAACCACCTCGGCCCTGCTGTTGCACAAGCCCGTGTCCACGGGCCAGTTGCGCGAAGCCATGGTGCAGTTGCTGTGCCATGGCGCCGGGCACCCGGGCCCCGCGCCGGCAGCCCGCCCCGCCCTGGCCGCACCTGCCGCTACAGCCTGCGGCGCAACAAGCCCATGACCTGGTCGAAACGCGCGCCGTACGGGGGATAAAACAACGCCCCCATGGCCCAGCGCGACTGCACCAGCACCGATTTCTGGTGGCAAAAGCGCAGAAAGCCCTGCTCGCCGTGGTAGGCCCCCCAGCCGCTGTCGCCCACGCCGCCAAAGGGCAGGTTGTCGTGGGCGATGTGCATGAGGGTGTCGTTCACCGTCACGCCGCCGCTCACGGTGCGGCGCAGCACGTCGTCGCGCACACCGTCATTGCCACCAAACCAGTACAGCGCCAGCGGGCGCGGCCCGGTGTTGATGTGGGTGATGGCATCGTCGAGCCGGTCGTACGAGACCACCGGCAGGATGGGCCCGAAGATTTCCTCCTGCATGAGCTGCATGCCCGAGGTGGCCCCGAACACCAGCACGGGCGCCATCTGCCGGCTGGTGCCGCCTTCCTGGACGGCAGCGGTGGGGTCGGGCACCGCGTCCGGCGCGGGGTCCATGCTCTGCACCTCGGCACCCTGGGTCTGGGCCTGCTGCAGCATGGTGCGCAGGCGCGCGAGGTGGCGCGGGCTGATGATGGAGGCGTAATCAGGGTTGCCCGCGATGCGCGGAAACAGCTTGGCCACGGCGGCGCGGAAGGCCTCGGCGAACGCGGCTTCGTGGCCCCGGGGCAACAGCACATAGTCGGGCGCGATGCAGGTCTGGCCCGCATTGAGCAGCTTGCCGTGCGCGATCTTGAGCGCGGCATCCTGCATGTCACAGCTGGCGTCGATGATGCAAGGCGACTTGCCGCCCAGTTCGAGCGTGGTGGGGGTGAGATTGGCAGCCGCCGCCTGCGCCACCTTGCGCCCCACGGCGGTGGAGCCGGTGAACACCAGGTGGTCGAACGGCAATGTGCAAAAAGCGCTGGAGAGGGCCGCATCGCCCTGCACCACGCACATTTCTTCGGGCGCGAAGAACTGCGCCACCAGCAACGCCATTTGCGCGGACGTGTGGGGCGTGAGTTCGCTGGGCTTGATCATCACCCGGTTGCCGGCCGCCAGTGCGGTGATGGCGGGCGCCAGCGCAAGCTGCACCGGGTAGTTCCACGGTGCCACCACGCCCACCACGCCCAGCGGCTGGCGGTGGATCATGGCGCTGGCGGGCTGCAAGAAGATGGGCGTACGCACCTTTTGCGGCCGCGACCAGCGGGCCAGATGGCGCAGCGTGTGCGCCAGCAGGGTGCGCAGAACAAACAGGTCGGCCACCTCCGTCAGGCGTGGCGAGCGCACCCCGAAATCGGCCTGCACGGCGGCTGCCAGCGTGGGGCCATGCTCGTCCAGCAGCTTGCGCATGCGCAGCAGCCGCTCACGGCGCACCACCAGCGGCACGTCCACGTGGGCGCGGCTGGCCTGGTGCTGCGCTTCAAACAGGGCTTGGAGGTCGACAGTGTTCATCCGCGCATCATAGGGCCGGCACTGAAGACGCCCACCCGCAAGCCCGCGCGCCTTCAGGGGCGGCCCGGATCACGCGGTTGCACGTCGGTCACATCTTCTGCGCCGGGCAAAGGGCGCAGGTGGGAGGGCACCTCGGCAGGGGGACTGCACGTCGCCCGGCGCAGGGCGGCGGGTGGCGGTCCAGCGGGCGCCCGAGCGGTATACCGTGCTCCAACCGGCGCGCGGATCGATGCGCGTGGCCCACGGCGTGACGGGCCGCCCCGTGAGCCGCGCCCACAGCGTGCGCAGGCCCCAGGCCAATGCCAGCACCAGCATGGCCGCGAGCAGGCTCACGAAGAACAACAGCCCCGCAGCCACCAGCACGAGCCGCACCACCAGGCGGGCCACGCCCGCAATCACATCGTTCAAGCCAACTCCTGCCGAAATTTCAATGAAAAATGCCTCCAGCGCTTGCACAGCAAGCGCCGGAAGCTACGCTATCGATAGCAAATCACGCCGCCTGGGCCGTGCTGAAGTGGAACACTCCAGGCTCCAGCACCGGGTCCACACCCACGGCAATAACGCTCTTGGGCGGGAAGCGCCCTTCGAGCAGCAGCTTGGACAGCGGGTTTTCAATGCGCTGCTGGATGGCGCGCTTGAGCGGCCGCGCGCCGAACACCGGATCGAACCCGACCTTGGCCAGTTCGGCCAGCGCGGCGGGCGAAACGTCCAGCGCCAAGTCCATCTTTGCCAGGCGCGATTCGAGCAGCTGCAACTGGATGCGCGCAATCGCCTCGATGTGCGCCGCATCGAGTGCGTGGAACACCACGGTCTCGTCGATGCGGTTGAGAAACTCGGGGCGGAAGTGGTTCTTCAGCTCGCCCCACACGGCTTCCTTGATGTCGTCTGAGTCCTGCCCCACCATGGCCTGGATCAGGTGCGAGCCAATGTTGCTCGTCATCACGATCACGGTGTTCTTGAAATCCACGGTGCGGCCTTGACCATCGGTCAGGCGGCCGTCGTCGAGCACCTGCAGCAGCACGTTGAACACGTCCGGGTGGGCTTTCTCCACCTCGTCGAGCAGCAGCACGGAATACGGCTTGCGGCGCACGGCTTCCGTCAGGTAGCCGCCCTCCTCGTAGCCCACGTAGCCGGGCGGCGCGCCGATCAGGCGGGCCACCGAGTGCTTCTCCATGAACTCGCTCATGTCGATGCGGATCAGGTGCTCCTCGCTGTCGAACAGGAAGCCGGCCAGCGCCTTGCACAGCTCGGTCTTGCCCACGCCCGTGGGGCCGAGGAACAGGAACGAGCCCGTAGGGCGGTTCGGATCGGACAGGCCCGAGCGCGAGCGGCGAATGGCATTGGCCACCGCGGCAATGGCCTCTTCCTGGCCCACCACGCGCTCGTGCAGCTTGGTTTCCATCTGCAGCAGCTTGTCTTTCTCGCCCTGCATCATCTTGGCCACGGGAATGCCCGTGGCGCGGCTCACCACCTCGGCGATTTCCTCGGCACCCACCTGCGTGCGCAGCAGGCGGTTGGGCGCGGACGTGCCGTCCTTGCCCTCTTCCTTGGCCTGGGCTTCTTTCAGCTGCTTTTCCAGATCGGGCAGCTTGCCGTACTGCAGCTCGGCCACCTTGTTGAAGTCGCCCTTGCGCTTCAGTTCCTCGATCTGCTGCTTGACCTGCTCGACCTGCTCGCGCACCTGCTGGCTACCCTGGGCCTGCGCCTTCTCGGACTGCCAGATCTCGTCGAGGTCGGCGATTTCCTTTTGCAGAGACGCGATTTCTTCCTCGATCAGGCCGAAGCGCTTCTGCGAGGCTTCGTCCTTCTCGCGGCGCACGGCCTCGCGCTCGATCTGCAGCTGGATCAGGCGGCGGTCGAGCCGGTCCATGACCTCGGGCTTGGAGTCGATCTCGATCTTGATCTTTGACGCTGCCTCGTCGATCAGGTCGATGGCCTTGTCGGGCAGGAAGCGGTCAGTGATGTAGCGGTGGCTCAACTCGGCGGCGGCCACGATGGCCGGGTCGGTGATCTCCACGCCGTGGTGCACCTCGTACTTCTCCTGCAGGCCGCGCAGGATGGCGATGGTGGCCTCCACGGTGGGCTCGCCCACCAGGATTTTCTGGAAGCGGCGCTCCAACGCGGCGTCCTTCTCGATGTACTTGCGGTATTCGTCCAGCGTGGTCGCGCCCACGCAGTGCAGCTCGCCGCGCGCGAGAGCCGGTTTGAGCATGTTGCCCGCGTCCATCGCACCCTCGGCCTTGCCCGCGCCCACCATGGTGTGCAGCTCGTCGATGAAGACGATGGTCTGGCCCTCGTCCTTGGCCAGCTCGTTCAGCACGGTCTTGAGGCGTTCCTCGAATTCGCCACGGTATTTGGCGCCGGCCAGCAGCGCCGCCATGTCGAGCGAGAGCACGCGCTTGCCCTTGAGGCTCTCGGGCACCTCGCCGGCCACGATGCGCTGGGCCAGCCCTTCGACGATGGCGGTCTTGCCCACGCCGGGTTCGCCGATGAGCACGGGGTTGTTCTTGGTGCGGCGCTGCAGCACCTGGATGGCACGGCGGATCTCGTCGTCGCGGCCGATCACTGGGTCGAGCTTGCCGATGCGGGCGCGCTCGGTCAGGTCGATGCAGTATTTCTTCAGCGCCTCGCGCTGGCCCTCGGCCTCGGGGTTGTCCATCTTCTGGCCGCCGCGCACGGCGTCGATGGCGGCCTCCAGGCTCTTGCGCGTGAGGCCATTTTCCTTGGCGATGCGCGCAGCCTCGCCTTTGCTGTCGATCACGGCCAGCAGGAACAATTCGCTGGCGATGAACTGGTCGCCGCGCTTGATGGCCTCTTTCTCGGTGGCCTGCAGCACCCGGCCCAGTTCGGGCCCGCCCTGCACTTGGTCCTGTCCCTGCACGGACGGCAGGCGCTTCACGGCGGCTTCAGCGGCGGCCAGCAAGCCGGGCACATTGGCACCCGCACGCTGCAGCAGCGCCCTGGGGCCGTCCTCCTGGCGCAGCATGGCCACAAGCATGTGCACAGGCTCGATGTAGGCGTTGTCATTGCCCAGCGCAAGCGACTGGGCGTCGCTCAGGGCTTCCTGGAACTTGGTGGTGAATTTGTCGAGACGCATGGTCCATGTCCTCCGAATTGCAGAGCACTTGAGGCAGCATGCGCCCGATTTCAAGACACGGCCATGACCAACCGGTTGACTTGCGTTAGCAATCCACTCCGGCGCAGAAGCCCGCAGTCACTACATTTTTCATAGCTGCAGCCGCTTTATAGGCAAGCGCAAGGAGCAGATTTTTCTCATATTTTGCCCCCAACACTCTGTCAGAGGGGCCGCGAGGCCGCACGCCAGCCACGCGACGCCAGAAACCCCAACAGTGCCAGGCCCCAGCCCGACAGCGCGGGGACGGCCGTGGCGGTCGAGGCCAGTGGCACGGCAACGACGGAATCGTCGATGGTGCCATCGCCAGCGCCAAAGCAGTCGTCGCCCCACCAGTCGCCATCGGTCACGTCGCAGGTGGCAGTGTTGCCGCTGATCTGCAGGTTCGCCGGGGCGTGGTAGCGGGCGCTGGCGGTGTGTCGAGCGTGGGCCCGTACTTCTTGACCGTGAGGCTGCTGAGGCCTGGAAAGGTCACCGCCACGCGCACCGTTTCGCCAGGCTGGCAATGGACGAGGCGCAAGCGGAAGCCCCCTCAAAGTGGCCGGCACGGCGCAAGTCCAAAGATTGCACCGATCCCTACCCCCC
>NZ_ACQT01000188.1 GCF_000175235.1 Acidovorax delafieldii 2AN
GGACGCCCGCGTTGCGTTCGATGTCTGCCACCAGGCCCAGGCCGTCGGTGTTGTCGGCGTGGATAGCCTGCCCCTCGAAGACCAGCGTGTTGGCGGCCCCGGCCCGTTGTACGCGCTCGCTGCGCGTGGTGGCGAGCGCGGCGGCTTCGAGCTTGAAGGGCACGGTGACATTGCACCCTCGGCCGCCGCGGGCCATGAACGCGCGCACACCCTGGGCGAAGCCGTCGATGGGCAGCAGGCAGCGTTCGTATACCAGGCGCTCGCCGGTCAGTTCGGCAAAACGGGCGTGGATGGCGGGTGAGCGGCTGTGCGCCACCGGGTTGCCAATCACGCAATACAGGTCCGGAGGGGCGAAGGAACTCATGGCGCGTGGTGTGAAAGGGGAAAGCGGAAAGGGATGCCGGCCCTTGCCAACGGGCGGTGGGCGCCGGCGGGTGACTCCCCTAGAGGGCGTGCATGCGGTGAGCGCGCCACCCAGTGGGGGCCGCATGTCCCCGAAAACACCGCCCGCAGGCTCTCAGGGCGCACGGCTTTCGAGGCCCTTGGTTTCGAGGGTCTGGTCCCGCGTGAACTTGAAGCGCGCCACCATGGCGATCTGGTCGGCCTTGCGGCGCATCTCGGGGGTGAAGTGGCCAAAGGGGCCGGCCGCCCGCGCAATGGCTTCGGCGCGGCGGTCCAGCGTGCGGTTGCCCGAACTCTGTGCCACCTCGGTGGCCAGCACGCGCCCATCGTGGTTCACGGTGACCACCATGATCAGCTCGCCATACAGCTTCTTGCCGCCTTGCTCTGGGAAATTTTCGGTGCCCTTGTCCTCGACCTTGCTGCGCAGGGCCGAGTAATAGACCGCATAGGCCTCTTCGCGCGTGGCGGGGCTGATATAGCGCTTCTTGGGGCGCGCGTTCTCTTCGTTGATGCGGGTTTCGATTTCAGCCAGCAGCTTCACGAGCTGACGGCGCTTTTCCTCTTCGGCGGCCTGGCTGCCGCTCTGGCTGGGCTTGCGCGGGTCGGGGGCGGGCAGGGCGGCAATCTGCTTGCGCAGCTGGGTCAGCATCTGGGCCTGCTGCTCCTGCAGGGCATCCATGCGCCGCTGGGCCTCTTCAAAATCATCGCCCACCGCCGTGAGGGCCGAGTAGGGCAGCGGGCTGGTTGCCCGGCCCTTGCTGGCCTCGCCCCCGCCGGCCATGTTGGCCTGGGCGATGGCCTGGGCTTTCTCGGGCCGTTCGTTGGACTTGGCGTTGACCAGGATGACTTCCAGCGGCGTGTCCTGGAACACGCGGTTGAAGCCCTCGGGGTCGATGAAGCGCACCGACAGCAGTGCCGCGTGGAGCGCGATCGACACGCTCAGCGCGAGCTGCAGCGTGCTGAAGCGGGTGAGGAAGGAGGGTAATTTCATCGCCGGGCCGCCCCAAGATGAAAAGCGGCCCCCTTGGGGGGCAGCGACCACATGAAATGGGGAGTGTGGGGGGGTATTTCTCATCGCCGGGCCGCCCCAAGATGAAAAGCGGCCCCCCCGGGGCGACCGGCTGCGCCGCCGCGGCCTGCAAGGCCGGCGACCGCGGGGTGGTGGAGCGTGGAGGCTGTGTTCACGGGGCAGGATTATCGGCGCTGGCAGAGGCGTCGGCCTCGTTCACATCGACGGCGATGGCGATGGGGCCGGCCACGGCTTCCTCGTCCTCGCCGTCTTCGACCGGGCCGTCATCGCTGCTGTCGTCGGGGTTGTCCAGGCGTTCAAGCACCGTGCCGTGGATGTCGAGCGTGATTTCATCCACCTCGCCCAGCTTGACCTTCAGGCGCGCGCCGCGCGGCAGGTTCTGCGCGCCCAGCACGGGGAAGACCAGCGGAAGCTCGTCCGCACGCACCAGAAAGCTGCCGCCCGGGCCTTCCTTGAACACGGTGGCGTTGAGTTCGGTGATGCCGTTCTGCTCCACGTATTTCAGCGTCCAGAAGCGCTCCATGCCGGCCTGGTAGCCGTTGTAGGCGCTGTAGGCCGCGTCGAAGCTGCTGATGATGGAGAACAGCTCGGCATCCTTGGGCTTGAAGGGGGCCGCCAGGGCCGCCGTCTTGCCGTTGCGCACGCAGGCAATGATCTGCCACTGGTTCACCAGATCGACATAGCGGCGCAGCGGCGAGGTGGCCCACGAATAGCTCTTGACGCCGATGCCGGCGTGCGGCAGCGCCTTGGTGCCCATGCGCACCTTCACGCCCGGCGCCATGCTGGCCTGGCTGCGGTAGATGCCGGGCACGCCCAGCTCGGCCATCCAGCTGCCCCAGGTGCTGTTGGCCACGATGGCGGCCTCGGCCACGATCAGGTCCAGCGGCGCGCCGCGCTGGCGCGTGGTGATCTGCACCTGCTCGGAGCCGTTGGGTTCGCCGCGGTCGTTGCCGACCAGGCGGAAGTTGTAGTCGGGCCGGTTGAAGTTCTCGGGCTTGCCGCGCACCACCTCGCGCTGGGCTTTCAGGCTTTTCGCCAGACGGTGTAAAAAAGATAGCTGATCACGCACATCCAGCAAGCGCTGTGGGGTGTTTTCGATCTCAATGGCCGGGTCGGTCAGCCAGGCTTCGGTGACGATGTGGTCCAGCTGGTCGTGGCGCAGGTTGGCCACCACGGGCACGCGCTCCAGCCTGGTTTCGGTGCCGGTGATTTCCAGCGTGGCTTCGTTCACCGTGACGTACAGCGACACCGCCGGGTTGGCACGGCCTTCGTCCAGCGTGTAGATCTGCACCACCTCGTCGGGCAGCATGGTGATCTTGTAGCCCGGCATGTAGACGGTGGACAGGCGGCTGCGGCCCAGTTGGTCGAGCGGCGTGCCCGGCACGATGGCCAGGCCCGGCGCGGCGATGTGGATGCCCAGCACCACGGTGCCCGTGCCCAGGCCCTGCACCGAGAGGGCGTCGTCGATCTCGGTGGTCTGCGAGTCGTCGATGGAGTAGGCCTGCACGGGGGCCAGCGGCAGGTCTGCGGGTGGCTGCGGCGCTGTGAGCTGCGGGAAACCCGTGCCCTTGGGGAAGTTGTCGAACAGAAAGCGCTTCCAGTGGAACTGGTAGGCCGAATCGATGGCGCCCGCCTTTTGCAGCAGGTCGAGCGGGGCCAGGTGCGTGGCGCGGCTGGCCTCGACCACGGCCTTGTATTCGGGCGCGTTCTTGTCGGGGCGGAACAATATCTTGTAGAGCTGCTCGCGGATGGGCTGGGGGCACTCGCCGCGCCCCAGCGCTTCGGCCCACTCGCTGATCTGCCGCACGATCAGCTTCTTTTTCTCGATGGCGGCCAGCGCCTGCTGCAGGATTTCGGCCGGTGCCTTCTTGAAGCGGCCCTTGCCGGCCCGGCGGAAGTAGTGCGGCGCCTCGTGCAGGGCGAACAGCGCGCCGGCCTGCTGGGCCAGCGTGGCGTTGTCCGAGAAATAGTCGCGCGCCAGGTCGGCAAAGCCGAAATCGTCCTCGGGCGCGAATTCCCAGGCAAGCGGCAGCTCGATGGTCTGGGCAACGGCCTGTGCCTGTGCCATCAGCTCGGACGGCGCGGGTTTTTCAAATTTCAGCAGGAGGTTCGCGGCCTTCACCTTGACCCGCTTGCCCGAATCGAGTTCGACTTGGGCCGAGCTTTCGGCTTCGGACAGGATGCGGCCGGCCATGAATTTGCCGGCTTCTTCAAACAATGCGTACATGGGCGGCATTCTCCCATGGGCGCCGGGGGCCGAGTTTCAGATCTCCAGGACCTGTTGGGGCGCAAACGCCTTGTTCTCCACCACGCCCTGCGGGGCATAGCCGCGCGGATTGGCGACGACGCGCGTGGCGCCGATCTGGTAGTCGAAGCTGTCGTGCACATGGCCGTGCAGCCACAGCACGGGCTGCCAGCGCAGGATGCGCGCCTCCAGGTCGGAGACAAAGCAGGCGTTGAGGGGCGAGCCGACAAACTGCGGTGCGATGCTGCCGCGCGCCGGGGCGAAGTGCGTGACGACCACGGTGTTCCCATCAAACGGCTCGGCGAAACGGTCCTCCAGCCAGGCCACCGACCGGTCGAACAGCATTTGCGAGACGGCGGGCGTGAACGGTGCGGCAAAGTCGGGCGCCACGCGGATGCGGCTGAAGTCGCGCACCAGCTCCAGGGCCTTGGCCAGGGCCTCGTCACGCTGCTGCGGCGAGTTGAACAGCCGGTAGTCCGACCAGAGCGTGCAGCCCAGAAAACGCACGCCGCCATGGCGCCACTCATCGCATTCGAGCACGCGCACGCTGCTGCCTTCGGCATGCGCGCGCAGTTGCGCCATGGTGGTCACCAGATCGGACCCATAGAACTCGTGGTTGCCCGCCACGAACACGGTGGGCCGGTCCAGTTGCCGCGCCCAGGCCATGGCCTGGGCGGGGCGCTGCAGGTCGCCTGCCAGCACCACCACGTCGGCAGGGGGAATGTCGATGGCCAGCGGCTGCACCGAGAGGTGCAGATCGGAAAGCAGGGCAATTTTCATGGTGTGCGGTGATCGGCGAGGGGTGGCGGAAAGTGATGGGCATTGTGGCCGCGGGCGCTGTGCACGTCTGGCATGGGGGTGGCACCCCTGTCGGCGGCAGGTGCTTGTCACCTTTTCGCGCCAACGCGCGTCCAATGACCACAGACCCACGAAGCGAGACCCGCCATGCCCATGTCCACCCCGCCACCCGTGACCACTGCCTGCCCGCCGGGAGCGGATGCCGAGCTGATCGGCCGCGCCCTGCACGGCGATCAGACGGCGTTCGAGGCCATCATGCGCCGGCACAACCGGTTGCTGTTTAGGGCCGCGCGCGGCGTGGTGCCGGACGACGCCGAAGCGCAGGACGTGGTCCAGGAGACCTATCTGCGCGCCTTCACCCGCCTGCAGGACTTTCAGGGCGGGGCTTCGCTGGGCACCTGGCTGGCGCGCATTGCCATCAATGTGGCCCTGGATGTGTTGCGCAAACGCGGCCGATCCGTGCCCATGGACGCTGCCCAGGGCCTGGACCAGGAGCCTTCACCGGAGCACACAATGTCTTTCAGCGCGCCCCCCGGCGCATCGCCCGATGCGGCCCTCGCCCGCGGCGAGCTGCTCCAGTTGCTGCAGTCGGCCGTGGAGGGGCTGCCGCCCATTTACCGCAGCGTCTTCATCCTGCGGGCCGTGCAGGAGATGAGCGTCGAAGAAACCGCGTTCTGCCTGCAGGTGAGCGATGCCGTGGTCAAGACGCGCTACCTGCGTGCCCGTGCACTGCTGCGGGATGCGCTGGGTGCACGGATCGAAGCCCACGCCGACAGTGCCTTCCCGTTTGCCGGCGAGCGTTGCGAACAGGTGGTGCGCAACGTCGTGGCCGAGTTGCAGCAGCGCCAGCGGATTGCGCGGCGCTGACAGATCTTTTCCTTTTTCCACCACTCCCCAGGAGAACACCATGAAGAACACATTCATTGATATGCCCTCGCAGGCCCTGTTCCTCGCGCGCCGCCGCGCCATGTCGGTGTCGGGCGCTGCCGTGCTGTCGGCCGGTGCCGTGGCCCTGCTGGGTGGGCGCGACGCGCTGGCCGCCGGCGCCAAGGTCAACGCCAAGGATCTGGAAACCGATGTGCGCATTCTCAACACGGCGCTGGGCGCCGAGCTGGAGGCCGTGGCGGCCTACCAGGTGGGCGCCGAAAGCGGTCTGCTGGGCAAGGGCGTGCTGCCGGTGGCCTTGCAGTTCCAGGGGCACCACAAGGAACACGCGGCCGCCATCGCAGCCACGGTGCAGAAGCTGGGCGGCAAGCCGGTGGCAGCCAAGGACAGGTACGAGTTTCCGGTCGACAAGCTCAAGGCCGAGGCCGATGTGCTGCGCTTTGCAGCTGGCCTGGAGCGGGGGGCGATCTCTGCCTATCTGGGCGCGGTGCCTCTGTTCGCCGACCGGGCGCTGGCCCAGGTGGCCGCCAGCATCCTGGGCGACGAAGCCATGCACTGGGCCGTGCTACGCCAGGTGCTGGGTGAGCCGCCGGTGCCTTCGGCCTTCATGTCATGAGCCCGCGCCATGCAGCGGTGGCGTGCTGGCTGGCGGGCTTGCTGCTCGTGGCGGGCACTAGCATGGCCGCAGACCCGGCCGCCTTGCAGCGCGGCGAGCAGATCTATGCGCGCTGCGCCGCCTGCCACGCCATCGAAGGCCACCGCACGGGCCCCCAGCATTGCGGCCTGTGGGGGCGGCGCGCAGGCACGGCGCAGGGGTACACCGGTTATTCTCAGGCCCTGCGGCGCAGCGGCATTGTCTGGGATGAGCGCTCGCTCGATGTCTTTCTCAAGGACCCGATGAAGGCCGTTCCGGGTACTGCCATGGGCTATGCCGGGGTGAAGGACGATGCAGAGCGCGCCGACCTGATCGCCTGGTTGAAGCAGGCATCGCAGCCGGGCAAGACCTGCCAGCCCGGGCATTAGCCCGCTGCGACGGGCAGGCGCTTGCGGGCGGTGCGCCAGGTGCCGGCGTGGCGCCCCCTATGATCCGGGGCTTTTGCCTGAAACCCCGGGTTGATTGACATGCCGTTCGATGCCATTGGCACACCGCTGACCCTGCTGGCAGTGGCATTGCCGTTTCTGTTTTCCCACACGCAGCCGCCCTCGTCCAATTTCTGGCCCTTGATGGCGGCATGGGCCTGTGGCGCCTTGGTGGCCCTGCTGGCAGTCGGCCGGGCCTGGTGGGTGCGCCGCTCGCCTCTGGCGGGCGAAGTGCCGGGAGGCCGCGTTTTTCTGGCTTCGCAGTTGGCCGTGGGCATGTTGCTGGCGGCCTTGCTGGGCAGCGTGATCGGGCTGCTGCAGTACTTTCTGGGTGATGCGGGCCTGTCGCCCTGGGTGCAGCCCTCCACCCCCGGGCAGGCCATTGGCAATTTGCGCCAGCGCAACCAGCAGGCATCGCTGATCAGTCTGGGCGTGTGGTCGCTGCTGTGGGTGGTGGCACAGATGCAGGCGCGGCTGGGGGCCGATGGCGTGGCATCG
>NZ_ACQT01000187.1 GCF_000175235.1 Acidovorax delafieldii 2AN
CGCGCCTGGGCACCGTGTCGTGCTTGGTGCCGCGCGAGGCTGTGGCCGTGCGTTTTGAGATGGTGGGCTAAGAAGCTGTGAACGAATCCCTCATGCCCGCTCGTGCCGCAGAAACGCACGCCCTCAGCGTTGCAAATGCTCGCCATAGCCCGAGCTATGGCTGTGCTTTGCGCCTTGATGGCGCACGTTTGTGCTGCCCGCTCGGCCACGCCGGATTCATTCACAGCTTCTGAGGAGTACACACACCATGACAACCACCATCACCGTTCCGCTTTATCGAGTTGCCCACAGCCGCACCGGCGACAAAGGCAACCGCTCCAACATCAGCGTCATCGCCTGGCACCCCGCGCTGTGGGATGTGCTGGTCGAACAAGTCACCGAGGCCGCCGTGGCACAGCAGTTTGCGCAGCGCCGCCCGCGCCAGGTCACACGCTACCTGCTGCCCCAGCTGCAGGCCATGAACATCGTGCTGGACGACGTGCTCGACGGTGGCGTGAACGACTCGCTCAACCTCGACAGCCATGGCAAGGCACTGAGCTACCTGCTGCTCGATATGCCCATCACCGTGCCCGCGCACCTGGCGCAGCACTTTGGCGGTCCCACGGCATAGACCTCCCGTTTCGCTTTTTCATCCATATCAACACCAGGAGACAACATGACCCATTCATCCCCCCGCCGCGCTCTGCTCGCCACTGCCGCCGTACTGGCGCTGGGTGCACTGCACGCCCCTGCTGCGCTGGCCCAGGCGGCCGGCGCCTACCCCGCCAAGGCCATCACCTTTGTCGTGCCCTTTGCCGCAGGCAGCGCCACCGACCAGCTGGCGCGCGCGCTGGGCCAGTCCATCACCAACGACACCAAGCAGCCCGTGGTCATCGACAACAAGGCGGGCGCCAGCGGCATGATCGCCGCGTCGGCCGTGGCCAAGTCGGCGGCCGATGGCTACAGCGTGCTCATCACCACCAACACCACACACGCCGCCAACGAGCACCTGTACAAAAAGCTCTCCTACGACCCGGTGAAGGACTTCGCCCCCGTCACTGGCCTGGGCAAAGGGGGGCAGGTGCTGGTGGTCAACGCCAGCGCGCCCTACAAAAACGTGGGCGAGCTGCTGGCCTTTGCCAAGAAGAACCCCGGCAAGCTCAGCTTTGGCAGCGGCAGCTCATCGAGCCGCATGGCGGGCGAAATGCTCAAGCAGCTGGCGGCCGTGGACATCCTGCACGTGCCCTACAAGAGCAACCCGCTGGCCATCACCGACCTGCTGGGCGGGCAGATCGATTTGATGATCACCGACACCTCCACCGGCGTGCCACAGGTCAAGGCGGGCAAGCTGCGCGCCCTGGGCTACTCCACGCAAAAGCGCAGCACCCAGCTGCCCGACGTGCCCACCATCGACGAAGCCGGTGTGAAGGGCTACGACATGGGCTACTGGTTTGCGGCCTACGTGCCAGCAGGCACGCCCGCGCCGGTGGTGGCGCGCCTGAACGAGCTGCTCACGGCAGCCACCAAGAGCGCTGCGGCCAGGAGCTTCTTTGAGAACGCGGGCTCCGAAGCCTGGACCACCACGCCCGATGAACTGGCCAAGTTCCAGGCTGCGGAGACGCAGAAGTGGGGCAAGGTGATCAAGGCCGCCGGGATCGAGGCCGAATAAGCCACCGGCCCACCCACAGGCCCACCCACCGGGCCGTTTCATTCCTTTTTGCTTCTCTCAGCCCGCCTTTGCTGGCAGGTCTGGGCGAAGCCTTGCCCGCGCGCAGCGCAACAGACGCTGCCGTTTTGTTCCAGAGCCGTTCCAGCGGCCCGCACCACCATCCATCCAAGGAGACAGACACCATGAAACCTCTTCGTGCATTCGGAAAACTCGCGCTCACGGCCGCCGCTGCAGCCGCCATCACGGCCTGCGGGGGCTCCAGCAACGATGCGCCCAAGGGCCCCGCGCTCAAGCTGGCGATCACCGCCACCGAAGCCTTCCCCGGCACCTATGGCGACGTGGGCGAATACGAGCGCGTGACCGGCACCATCAGCGGCGAGGTGGACCCCAAGGACCCCAAGAACGCAGTCATCCAGGACCTGGCCCTGGCGCCCACCAACGCCAACGGCTTGGTCGAGTACCAGGCCGACTTCGTCATGCTCAAGCCCAAGAACATGGCCAAGGCCAGCGGCGTGCTGCGCTACGACGCACCCAATCGCGGCAACATCCTCACCATGCTCAACCCCACGGCCACGCCCAGCGATGCGGTGTACCTGGAGCGGGGCTATGTGATGCTGTATTCGGCCTGGCAGGGTGATGTGCCCAAGAGCACCGCCGCGCGCCTGACGGTGACGGTGCCCGTGGCCAAGAACAAGGACGGTAGCAGCATCACCGGCCCCTACCGCGCCGAGCTGGTGCCCACGGCCGCCAGCCCTGCAATGACGCTGCCCGGCGGCGTGTTCAACGGCACCATGATTCCGTACGAACCCGCCAGCCTGGACAACACGCAACCCGGCTATTCGCTCACCCGCCGTGCCAACGAGACGGATGCACGCGTGCCTGTGCCCGCCAGCGACTGGAAGTTCGCCGCCTGCGACACGGGCACCAACTCCTTCCCCGGCACGCCCAGCCCCACCAGCGTGTGCCTCAAGGGCGGGTTTGACCCGGCCTATCTGTACGAGTTGGTCTATGTCGCCAAAGACCCCAAAGTGATGGGCGTGGGCCTGGCTGCGCTGCGCGACACGGTGAGCTTCTTCCGTAGCAAGGCGGCCGATTCCACCGGCACCCCCAACCCGCTCGCAGGCCGCATCACGCACACGCTGGGGCAGGGCACCTCGCAGTCGGGCAACGCCATGAAGACCTTTCTGCACCTGGGCTTCAACCAGGCGCTGGATGGCGGCAAGGTGTTTGATGGCATGTATGCCCACGTGGCGGCGCGCCAGACCAACATCAACACCCGCTTTGCCGTGCCCGGTGGCGGCGGTGGCCTGCGTACCGACCACACGGCTTTCGGCCAGACGGCACCGCGCGGGCTGGACAAGGACTACCAGGACGACATCAGCGGCCGCCAGGGCGGCGTGATGAAGCGCTGCGCCGCCACCAACACCTGCCCCAAGTTCTTCCTGGGCCTGTCGGGCACCGAGTTCTGGCAGCTGCAGGGCTCGCCCGTGCTGACCGATGCCAACGGCACCAAGGACCTGGTGCAGCCCGAAAACGCCCGCATCTACTACTACGCCAGTACCCAGCACGGTGGGGCAGGGGGCACTGCCAGCATTGCCTATGCGCCCACACGCGCCACGTACCCCACGGGCACGGTGGTGCAGTTCAACGACACCTTCCGCGCGCTGTTCCTCAACCTCGAAGACTGGGTGGTGCGCGGCACGCAGCCACCCGCCAGCCAGGTGCCCAAGCTGGCCGACGGCACGCTGGTGCGGCCGGAGGCACTGGCCTTTCCGGCCATGAAGGGGCTGACCTGGGCGGTGGGCGGCGTGCAGACGGCGATCCCGGACTTCAGCTACCGGGGCCTGTACAACAACTTCCCGCTGTTCGACTTTGGCCCGCAGTACATCCCGCAGGACGAGGCCGGCATTGCCACCGTGCTGCCTCCGCGCAACCTGGGCCGCGACTACGCCATCCTGGTGCCACAGGTCGATGCAAGCACGGGCCTCACCCGCGCCGGCATTCGCAGCGTGGAGGCGCGTGCGCCGCTGGGCACCAGCATCGAGTTCAACTATGTGGCCACACCCGGCATCACCGACCTGGCCAACCTCACGGGCAGCTTCATCCCCTTCCACAAGACGCGCGCCGCGCGGCTGGCAGCGGGCGACGCACGGCCGTCGCTGGAGGAGCTGTATGGCACGCAGGATGGGTATGTGGCTGCTGTGACGCAGGCCGCCAACGACCTGGTGGCACAGCGCCTGCTGCTGCCGCGCGATGCGGACCTGCAGATTGCGCGCGCCAAGGCCGCTGCCGTGCTGCCTTGACCGAGGCGGGGGCGCCGTTTGAGGCGCCCCCGCTTTGGCCTGGCTTCACTTTCGAAGCGAGGACAACGTGAAGGCAAAAATAATTATCGGCACTTGGTATATATACGCAACTGCTGTTTGCACTGGGCAATCTGTGGATGGCGCAGGAAGCGCATCATGGCGCTGCAGGGATAGTTGCGCCTGCAGGGTGCCAAAGCGGCACCACAATGCCTGAAACAGGCCTGCAAACGGTGCCAAACTGACCCAAAAAGCAGATTGCGCAGGCATCGGGCGAACCTGCGCTCGGCATCAGGCTGCGCCGGTTTGGGCTGCTGCCGGATGCCACCTGTTGCACTCAGGATGGTGTGAATGGAGGTATGCGATCGGTCAAACAGCTTGCCGATCTCGTGCAAGGTATCGCCAGCTTTCCGGCGATCCCACATCAAGGCCTTCTGGGCTTCGGTGTCGAATCGGGCGCTCAAAAAGTTGCGAGCCTGATGGAGAGCGCCTTGCGACTGAATTTTCGGCTGAAAGCCCCCGATGACTGAAGAATCCACGTCTTGACGAGCCTTGTAGGGCCGGTTACCAAAATTTCTGAGGTGGTTACCAAGATTCTGTTGAGCCGACATGTCGCCTTGCGCCTTGCCTACTGGCTCGGTCTGTGACTTAACATAATATACATCGTATCTAGTATTGGAAGTGCTCTGATACGGCAGCTTCGGCATCCAGACAAGCAGGAAATCATGCGTGCCCCTTGCACCCCAAGAGACATTCTAGAAGTCCAAAGCCCGCGATACCCGGGCAACCGGCTACCATGCCGCCATGACTTCACCTGCACCTGTCTCCCCGGCTTCTTCCGTTCACTTTGGCCATCTGGGTCGCGTATGCCTCGTCACGGGCGCGGCGCAAGGGATTGGGGAGGCCTGCGTGCGCCGGTTTGCGGCCGAGGGGGCGCGTTGCGTGATTGTCGATGTGGACGATGTGCGCGGTGAATTGCTGGCGCGTGAGCTGGGGGCGCTGTATGTGCATTGCGATGTGGGCGACAAGGCGCAGGTGAACGCGCTGGTTGCCCACACGCTGCAGACCCATGGACGCATCGACGTGCTGGTCAACAACGCGGGCATCTTTCGCGCGGCCGATTTTCTTGATGTCACCGAGGCAGACTTCGATGCTGTGCTGCGCGTCAACCTCAAGGGCGCTTTCCTGGTCGGCCAGGCCGTGGCCCGTTCCATGGTGGCCACGGGCGGCGGCGCCATTGTCAACATGAGTTCGGTCAACGGCGTGCTCGCCATCCCCAACATCTCAAGCTACAACGTCAGCAAAGGCGGTGTAAACCAGCTCACGCGTGTGATGGCGCTGGCATTGGCTGACAAGAACATCCGCGTGAACGCAGTGGCCCCCGGAACCATTGCGACGGAACTGGCTGCCAAAGCAGTGCTGACCAGCGACGAGGCCAAACACAAGATCATGAGCCGCACCCCGATGAAGCGGCTGGGCGAGCCCTCGGAGGTGGCCGATGTGGTGGCGTGGCTGGCCAGCGACGCGGCCAGCTATGTCACCGGCGAGATCGTGACAGTGGATGGCGGGCGCATGACGCTCAACTACACCGTCCCGGTATAGAACCCCCTTCGCTGCGAATTTGATAGCTTGTGGCGCTTATGGCATAAGCGCTACCGGTCGCTTTTGCTCAATTTCATGCTTGCGGCAGGCGCTGCTGCAGCCCAGCGGGGCTGCGCGGCCAGCCCACTGGTCCGAACCACGCCCCTCCCGCAATCGCCCAGGCATTGACCACACCGTACGTCACCAGCGCCGCGCCTTGCGCGGCGAACACAGCCGCCAGGCCGCCCTCCCAGCGCAGGGCCAGCCACCCGCCGGTGACGGCCACGGCCAGCCGGGCGATGTTGCCGATCACGGGCCACGCCAGGCGCCCTGCCCCTTGCGATGCAAAGTACAGCACCAGGCCCAGACCGAAAAAGCCGTAGACGGGGCCGACGGTGCGCAGGTACAGCGCACCAGCCTCCAGCATCGCCGGGTCACTGTTGAACAGCGACAGCCAGGCGCGCGGAAACGTCGCCGCCCACACACCGATCGTCTCGGCCATCGCAAACGCCAGGGCGGCGCCGATCCACGTGGCCCGCAAGGCGCGCTCGCGCTGGCCCGCGCCGATGCAGGTGCCCACCATGGCGACCAACGGTGCGCCCAGGCCGAACACCAGCGGCACCAGCAGGTATTCGAGCCGCGATGCCGTGCCGTAGCCAGCGATGGCCGCCGTACCAAAGCCGCCCACCAGCGCGGTGGTGACGCCAATGGCCAGGTTGGTGGCCAGCGTCGAAACCATGCCCACCAGCCCAACCCTCAGGATGTCCTTGAACAAGAACCAGCGCAACCGCAAATGCGCCAGCGACGGCCGCAGCAGGCTGCGGGGCGACCACAGGTAAGCCGCCAGCACCACACTGCCCACCAGGTAGTACCCCAGCAGCGCCATGGCGCCCCCGGCAATTCCAAGCCCTGGCAGCGGCCCACCACCAAAGATGAGCAGCGGCGACAAGGGAACGAGCACGCTGGCGCCCAGCACGGTCACGTAAGCCGGCACAGCCATGTTGCCAGTGCCGCGGATCACCGCCGACAGCGTGTTGAACAGCCACACCAGAAACGCACCAGAAAACACCCAGTTTGAATACAGCAGGGCCGCTTCCAGCGCTGCGCCCGTGCCGCCCATGCGGGTGTAGAGCCAGCGCCCTCCTCCCACCACGGCCAGCGCAAAGATCAGCGCAAACACCGCTGCAATGACCAGCGCATGCAGAACCAGCGCATCGGCATCGCCCCGCCGCCGCGCACCCAGCGCCCGCGCGATGGCCGACGCAGTGCCGCCCCCCATGGCGCCGGCCGAGGTCATCTGCATCAACATCACCACAGGAAAAACCAGCGCCATGCCCGCCAGCGCGTCGGTGCCCAGTTTGCCCACGAAGTAGGTCTCGATGAGGCCCACGCCGGCCTGCGCCAGCATCACCAGCACGTTGGGCGCCGCCAGCCGCAGCAACGTGGGCACGATGGGCGCCTCC
>NZ_ACQT01000186.1 GCF_000175235.1 Acidovorax delafieldii 2AN
AGGCGGGCTGTGTGCCGCAAGCCGCCAGCAGCGCCGCCGCGGCGAGCACGGGGGTGCCGCGGGCAAGACGGGGCAAGGTGGGTAAGAGCATCAATCGGTTCCTTGAAGTGCCGGGGCCGCAAGTGCGGTATCCGCCACGGGCCGCCGCAGGCGACGCATAGCTCGCACCGCACGGCCGCGCAGCCGGTCCAGCGCCACATACACCACCGGCGTGGTGTACAGCGTCAGTATCTGGCTGAACAGCAGACCGCCCACCACGGCAATGCCCAGGGGCTGGCGCAGTTCGGCCCCATCGGCGCGGCCCAGTGCCAGGGGCAACGCCCCGAAAATGGCCGCCAGCGTGGTCATGAGAATGGGCCGCAGGCGCAGGTTGCATGCGCGGTAGATCGACTGTGCGGCGCTGGCGTGCCCGCCGCGCTGACGCACCAGCGCAAAGTCGATCATCATGATGGCGTTTTTCTTGACGATGCCGATCAGCAAAATGACGCCAATCAGCGCAATGAGCGAGAACTCGGTCTTGAACAGCATGAGCGCCAGCAAGGCCCCCACCCCGCCGACGGCAGCGTGGACAGGATGGTGAGTGGGTGCACCAGGTTTTCATACAGGATGCCCAGCACGAGGTAGATCGTGACGATGGCCGCCAGAATCAGCAACGGCTGGCCCGCCAGCGCATCCTGGAACGCCCCCGCCGTGCCACCAAAGGTGCCGCGTATGCCCACGGGCACGCCCAGCTCCGACACGGCGTTGTAGATGGCATCCGATGCCTGCGAAAGCGACACGCCCGGCGCCAGGCTGAAGCTCACGGTGCTGGCCGGAGTGCCCCGCTCGTGGTTGACGGACAGCGGCGTGTTGGTGGTGGTGATGTGCGCAAATGCCGTCAGCGGCACCTGCTGGCCCTGGTTGTTCACCAGAAAGAAGCCGCGCAACGCCTCGGGGCTTTGCAGGTACTGCGGGGCGGCCTCCATGACCACGCGGTACTGGTTGAGGGGGTTGTAGATCACGCCGACCTGCCGCTGGCCAAAGGCGTCGTTGAGCGTGGCGTCGATCTGCGCCATGGTCAGGCCCAGGCGCGAGGCCGCATCGCGGTCGATGACCAGCGTGGTCTGCAGGCCATAGTCGGACACGTCGCTGTTCACGTCCTCCAGCTCGGGCAGTTGCGACAAGGCCTGGCGGATGCGCGGCTCCCAGGTGCGCAGCTCGGCGATGTCATCGGCCTGCAGGGTGTAGTCGTACGAGGCGCTGCTTTGGCGCCCGCCAATGCGGATATCGCGCTGGGGCACCATGAACAGGCGCGCTCCGGGCTCGTCCTTGAGCCGGGCGCGCAGGCGCGTGATGACGGCCTCGGAGGTTTCCTGCCCTGGCCCGCGCTTGAGCGTCATGAACATCTGCGCCGCATTGCGCTGCCAGCCGCCGGTGAAGCCCGTCACGTTCTCGACCGCGGGGTCGGCCTGCACGATGGCCAGAAAGCGCTGCAGCCGCTGCTCCATGGCCTGGTACGAGGTGGCCTGGTCGGCCCGGATGAAGCCCGAGATGCGGCCCGTGTCCTGCTCCGGCATGAAGCCCTTGTCGATGACCGTGTAGAGATACACGTTGCACCCCACCACCCCCGCAAGCACCAGCAGCACCAGCGGCTGGTGGCGCAGGCACCAGGCCAGGCTCAACCGGTAACCGCGCAGGCCCCGGGCCTGCAGCCCGTCCACCCAGCGCGAAAAACGGGCCCATGGCGACCGGTTGGGCGCAGCACCGGACGCGCGGTGCGGCCTGAGCAGCGCCGCGCACATCATGGGCGTGGTGGTAAGCGACACCAGCAGCGACACCAGGATGGCCGCCGACATGACGATGGCGAACTCGCGGAAGAACCGCCCCACGATGCCGCCCATGAACAGGATGGGCACGAACACGGCAATCAGCGACAGGCTCATCGACACCACCGTGAAGCCGATCTCGCGCGCGCCATCGAGCGCGGCCTGCAGCGCCGTCTTGCCGCGTTCCATGTGGCGCATGATGTTTTCAAGCACCACGATGGCATCGTCCACCACGAAACCCGTGGCCACGGTCAACGCCATGAGCGAAAGGTTGTCGAGCGTGTAGCCCACGAGATACATCACGCCAAAGGTGCCCGCCAGCGAGACCGGCACCGCCACGGCCGGGATGAGCGTGGCGCGCCCGTTGCGCAGGAACAGAAACACCACCAGGATCACCAGCGCCACGGCGATGACGAGCGCGCGCTCCACCTCGCGCACCGATGCGCGCAGCGTGGGCGTGCGGTCGGAGACGATCTGCACGTCGATGGCCGCCGGGATGGACGCCTGGAGTTGCGGCAGCAGCGCGCGCACACGGTCCACCGCCTCGATGATGTTGGCCCCCGGCTGCTTGTACACCTGCAGCAGGATGGCGGGCTTGCCGTTGGCCACGCCATAGTTGCGCACGTCCTGCACCGAGTCGGTCACATCGGCCACATCGGCCAGGCGAATGGCGTTGCCGTTTTGCCAGCGCAGCACCAGCGGCGCATAGTCGGCGGCCACACGGGCCTGGTCGTTGGCGGCCACCTGCCAGTAATGGTCTTCGCGTTCCACCGCGCCCAGCGGGCGATTGGCGTTGGTGGTGCTGATGGCGCTGCGCACCTGCTCCAGCGACACCCCATTGGCCGCCAGCCGCACCGGGTCCAGCGACACGCGCACGGCGGGCAGCGCCCCACCGCTCACGGTGGCCTGGCCCACCCCTTCGACCTGCGAGAGCTTCTGCGCCAGCACCGTGGAGGCGGCGTCGTACATCTGCCCGCGCGTGAGAGAGCCCGATGTGAGCGCCAGGATCATGATGGGCGAATCGGCCGGGTTGACCTTGCGATAGGTCGGGTTGCTGGGCATGCCTGTGGGCAGCAGCGTGCGCGCGGCGTTGATGGCGGCCTGCACATCGCGCGCGGCGCTGTCCACGTTGCGGTTCAGGTCGAACTGCAGCGTGATGCTGGTGCTGCCCAGGATAGAGCGCGAGGTGATCTCGTTCACCCCGGCAATGGCACCCAGCGATCGCTCGAGCGGCGTGGCCACGGTGGCGGCCATGGTGTCGGGGCTGGCGCCGGGCAGGCTGGCGGAGACCGAGATGGTGGGGTAATCGACCTGCGGCAACGGCGCAACGGGCAGCAAGAAGTACGACACCGCGCCCACCAGGGCCAGCCCCAGGGTGAGGAGCATGGTGGCGATGGGGCGGTGGATGAAAGGGGTGGAGAGGCTCATGGTATGGGCCTCTGGGTTTTAAGAGGATTTTGGCCTCTAGTGCTTATCTTATAAGCGCTAACAGCTATTGAATGCATAGCATTCGAACGAGCTTTTTTTTGCGTCCGCACCGCCGTCCCCTGCCGTTTGGGCTGAGCCTGTCGAAGCCTGGGCTCGTTCGCTGATGGGACCGCGTGCCTCTGCATAGGGCGGGCGCACATCCCGGCAGACGGCCTCAATAAAGGCACAAAGCCAAACAAGTCCCAAAGGCTCAAAGAAAAAGCGCCTCCAGCTACAAAACCAGGAGCACCCATCACACACCCTCCCGCCTCGCCCGCCACCGCTGCGCCCACCCCTCAAACGTCAGATAAATCACCGGCGTGGTGAACAGCGTGAGCAACTGGCTCACGATCAGCCCCCCCACCATCGTCACCCCCAGCGGATGCCGCAACTCACTGCCCACCCCCGTGCCCAACATGAGCGGTAGCGCGCCCAGCAGAGCCGCCAGCGTCGTCATCAAAATCGGACGGAAGCGCAGCAGGCAAGCCTGGTAGATGGCCTCACGCGCGGGCAGCCCCTGGTCGCGCTGCGCCTCCAGCGCAAAGTCGATCATCATGATCGCGTTCTTCTTCACGATGCCGATCAAGAGCACGATGCCGATGATGGCCACGATATCGATGTCGAGCCCCGCCAACCCCAGCGCCAGCAACGCCCCCACACCCGCCGAGGGCAGTGTGGACAGGATGGTGACCGGGTGGATGGTGCTCTCGTACAGCACGCCCAGCACGATGTACATGGTGACCACCGCTGCCAGGATCAGCAGCAGCGTGTTCGACAGCGACGCCTGGAAGGCCAGCGCCGCACCCTGAAAGGCCGTGTCCACCGACAGGGGCAACGCCCCCGCCTCGCGCGCCGCCGCCTGCGCGGCCTGGATGGCCTTGACCGCGTCACCCAGCGAAACGCCCGGTGCGGTGTTGAATGAAATGGTGGCGGCAGGCAGTTGCCCCACATGGTTCACCGCCAGCGGCATGGGGCGTTCTTCAACGCGCGCCACCGACGACAGCGCCACGGGCTTGCCGGCGCTGGACGCGACGTAAATGCTGTTCAGCGCCTCGGGCCCCAGCTTGAACTGCGGCGCCACCTCCAGCACCACGCGGTACTGGTTCGATTGCGTGAAGATGGTGGAGATGAGCCGCTGGCCAAAGGCGTTGTACAGCGCGGTGTCGATGCCCGCCACCGTCACACCGAGGCGGCTGGCCTGGGCGCGGTCGATCTGCACATGGGCCTGCACGCCCTGGCTTTGCAGGTCGCTGGCCACATCGGCCAGCTGCGGCAGCGCGCGCATGCGCCGCACCAGGTTGGCCGTGTTGGTCTGCAGCTGGTCCATGTCGGGCGACGACACCAGCAGCTGGTACTGCGTGCGCGCCACACGGTCTTCGATGGTGAGGTCCTGCACGGGCTGGGCATACAGGCGAATACCGGGCAGATCGCGCGTGCCGTCGGCCAGGCGGCGCAGCACCACGGAGGCGCGGTCGCGCGCGGCGTGGGGCTTGAGGTCGATGAGCAAACGACCCGTGTTGAGCGTGGTGTTGGTGCCATCCACGCCGATGAAGGACGACACGCTCTGAACGGCCGGGTCGCGCAGGATGCGCTCGGCCAGTTGCTGCTGGCGTTCGGCCATGGCGACGAACGAGACCGACTGGTCGGCCTCGGTGGTGGCCTGCAGGGTGCCGGTGTCCTGCACCGGGAAAAAACCCTTGGGCACCAGCACATACAGCGCCACGGTGAGAACCAGCGTGGCGCCGAACACCAGCCAGGTCAGCCCCCGGTGGTCCAGCACCCAGCCCAGCATGCGGCCATAGCGGGCAATGGTACGGTCAAAGAACCGGCCCGTGGCCTGGTAGAGGCGGCCGTGGCTTTCTTCGGGCGTGTGCCGCAGCAGGCGCGCGCACAGCATGGGCGTGAGCGTGAGCGACACCACGGCCGATAGCAGGATGGCCACGGCCATGGTGATGGCGAACTCATGGAACAGCCGCCCCACCACGTCGCCCATGAACAACAGCGGTATCAGCACCGCAATCAGCGAGATGGTGAGCGAGATGATGGTGAAGCCGATCTGCCGGGAGCCCGCGAGCGCGGCCTGCAGGGGCGTGATGTGGGGCGCGGGGGTGTTTTGGCTGTGGCCAGACGCTTGCGCGTCCTGCACGGAGCCTTCGGCCCCATGGGCCTGCGCCGAAGCATTGCCCGGCATCTCCAGATGCCGGGCAATGTTTTCGATCATCACGATGGCATCGTCCACCACGAACCCGGTGGAAATCGTCAATGCCATCAGCGTGAGGTTGTTGATGGAAAAGCCCGCCAGGTACATCACGCCAAACGTGCCCACCAGCGATAGCGGCACCGCCACGCTGGGGATGAGCGTGGCCGAGGCGCTGCGCAAAAAGACAAAAATCACCGCCACCACCAGGCCGATGGCCAGGGCCAGCTCGATCTGCATGTCCTTGACGGAAGCCCGGATGGTGGTGGTGCGGTCGGTGAGCACCTGAACATCGATGGAAGCCGGCAGCGTGCCCTGCAGTTGCGGCAGCAGCGCCTTGAGGCGGTCCACCGTCTCGATCACGTTGGCCCCCGGCTGGCGGCGGATGTTGAGGATCACCCCTGCGCGCGCACCGGTTTCGGGCGTGCCGGCCCAGGCGGCCAGGCGCATGTTCTCGGCCTCGTCCACGGTCTGCGCCACATCGCCCAGGCGCACGGGATTGCCGTTCTTGAAGGCGATGACGAGGTTGCTGTATTCCTGCGCCGACTGCAGCTGGTCGTTGGCGTCGATGGTGGATGCCCGCGCCGGACCATCGAAGCCCCCCTTGGCCTGCTTGACGTTGGCCGCCGCAATCACGGTGCGCACATCCTCCAGCGTCAGGCCCAGGCCGGCCAACGCCGTGGGGTTGGCCTGGATGCGCACGGCCGGCCTGCGACCGCCCGCAATCGCCACCAGGCCCACCCCCCGGACCTGTGAAAGCTTGGGCGCAAGGCGGTTTTCCACCAGGTCGTTGAGGCGGATCACGGGCAGGGACGGCGACGTGATGGCCAGCGTGAGGATGGGCGCGTCCGCCGGGTTGACCTTGCTGTACAGCGGCGGCATGGGAAGATCGTTCGGCAGCAGGTTGCTGCCGGCATTGATGGCCGCCTGCACCTGCTGCTCGGCCACATCCATGGCCATGTCGAGCGCAAAGCGCAGCGTGATCACCGAGGCACCGCCCGAACTGGTGGACGACATCTGCGCCAGCCCCGGCATCTGGCCGAACTGCCGCTCCAGCGGCGCGGTGACGTTGGACGTCATCACGTCCGGGCTGGCGCCAGGGTACAGCGTGGTGACTTGGATGGTGGGGTAGTCCACCTCGGGCAGCGCCGAGATGGGCAGCAGCCGGTAGGCCAGCAAGCCAGCGATCAGCAAAGCCACCATCAGCAGCGACGTGGCAATGGGGCGCAGGATGAAGATACGGGAGAGATTCATGGCAGCGGTGCCCGCAAGGTGCGGTGCGGAGCCTCAGCGCGAAGCGCCTGCTGCCGGGGACGCCACCCCTTCGGCCTGCTGCTGGCGGCGTGCACGGATGAAGGCGCGCCGTTCTTCGGGCGACAAGGCCTGCAACTGCTCACGCTCTTGCGGCGTCATGCGATCAAGGATGGCGCGGACCTCGGGCGACAACCGGGCGGCGGTGGGACGCTCGGCGTCGCTGGGCGCGGCGACATCGGCAGCACCCGAAGGGGTGGCCCTGGCTGCGGACGATATTGCTGTGGGAGGGACCGCAGCGCGGGATGCTGCAGGTGCGAGG